>JBBQLH010000126.1:0-9680 GCA_038327685.1 Solirubrobacterales bacterium | reverse complement strand
GCGCCGCCGAGGGGCAGCAGGGCCGCCCGTGGCCGGGTCACGTGGAACGAGCCGTCGAGCCCGTGCGGGCGCCCGACCCGGCCGGCGGGGAGCCAGCCCTCGCGTCCGGGGGCGCTGGCGGCGGTCAACCGGCGCCCTCAGTCGACGATGTCGACGAGCACCCGGCGCTGCTCGCGCACCGCGGCCGCCTTGACGATCGCGCGCAGGGCGTTCGCGGTCCGGCCGCCGCGGCCGATGACCTTGCCGTAGTCGTCGTCGCCCACAGAGAGCTCGAGGACGACGGTGCCGTCGTCCTCCTCGAACTGCTCGACCGCGACCGCGTCGGGCTCCGACACGATCATGCGCACGAGGGACTCGAGCAGCTCGCGCACGGCGCGCGACCGCCTACCGGCGGGCGCCGGCCTCGATGCCCTGCGTGCGCATCAGCTTGCGGACCTGGTCCGTCGGCTGGGCGCCCTTCGCGATCCAGTCGCGAATGCGCTCCTCGTCGAGGCTGATCGTCGAGGGGTCCGTCTGCGGGTTGTACTGCCCCACGGTCTCGATGAATCGGCCGTCGCGCGGGGAGCGCTGGTCGGCGACGACGACGCGCCAGATCGGATCCTTCTTGCCGCCCACGCGGGTGAGCCGGAGTCGAACTGCCAAGGTCTTGGGTGCTTTCTGGTCCTGGGGGAGGCGGAGCTGCGGCGGTCCCGGCGGGCCGAGGCCGACGGCTGAGGTTAGCGGGCCTGCCGCATGAGCGCCCCGATGTCGGGCATCTTGCCCCGTCCCATCTGACGCATGAGCTTGCGCATCTGGTCGAACTGCTTCACGAGCTGGTTGACCTGCTGGACGCTCGTGCCCGACCCCTTGGCGATCCGCAGGCGCCGCGAGCCCTTGATGAGCTCCGGCCGGCGGCGCTCCTCGGCCGTCATCGAGAGGATGATCGCCTGCACCCGGTCGAGCTCGCGCTCGTCGACCTTGAGGTTGCGCAGCTGCTGGCCGCCGAGGCCCGGCAGCATCCCGAGCAGGTTCGTCAGCGGCCCCATCTTGCGGATCTGCTTCATCTGCCCGAGGAAGTCCTCGAGCGTGAACTCGTTGCGCCGCAGCTTGCGCTCGAGGTCCTTGGCCTGGTCCTCGTCGAACTGCCGCTCGGCCGTCTCGATGAACGACATCACGTCGCCCATGCCGAGGATCCGCTGGGCCATCCGGTCGGGGTGGAAGCGCTCGAAGCGATCGAGCTTCTCCCCCGTCGAGGCGAACAGGATCGGCTTGCCCGTGACGGCCTTGACCGACAGCGCGGCGCCGCCGCGGGCGTCGCCGTCGAGCTTGGAGAGGATGACGCCGTCGAACTGCGCCGCCTCGGCGAACTGCTCGGCGACGTTGACCGCGTCCTGGCCCGTCATCGCGTCGACGACGAGCAGCACGTTGGTGGGCCGGACGACCTTCTTGATCTTCGTCAGCTCGGCCATCAGGGCCTCGTCGATGTGCAGGCGCCCGGCGGTGTCGACGATCAGCACGTCCTTGCCGTCGCGCTCGGCCTGGTCGCGCGCCCAGGCCGCGATCTTGACCGGGTCGGCGTCGGTGCCGCGCTCGTACACGGTCGCGCCGGCCTGCTCGCCGACCTTGACGAGCTGCTCGACGGCGGCGGGGCGGTAGACGTCGCACGCCGCGACGCCGACCGAGGAGCCGTTCTCCTCGCGCAGGAAGCGCGCGAGCTTGGCCGTCGCGGTGGTCTTGCCCGAGCCCTGGAGGCCGGCCATCAGGATCACGGTCGGCGGCCGCGGCGAGAACGCCAGGCCGGCCGAGGCGCCGCCCATCAGCGCGGTCAGCTCCTCGTTGACGATCTTGACGACCTGCTGGCCGGGGTTGAGCTGCTTCTGCACCTCCGCGCCGAGGCAGCGCTCCCTCACCGAGGACGTGAACTGCTTGACGACCTTGAAGTTGACGTCCGCCTCGAGCAGCGCGAGGCGGATCTCGCGCATCGCGCGGGTGATGTCCTCCTCGGTCAGGGCGCCGCGGCCGCGGACGCCCGAGAGGGTCTCCTGGAGCTTCTCTGAAAGGGAGTCGAACACTCCTCTAGAGCTTAGGACTCAAGCGCCGGCGGCTCCTCAGGCGGCGGCGGGGCGATCTGGTGCGGGCCGGGGATGGTCGCGTCCTGGGCCTCCGCGGTCGCCTGGCGCGCGGCGGCCGCCGCGGCCTCGGCGTCGGCGGCGGCCTTGGCGTCGATCGCGTCGGAGCGCGGGGACCGCTGGCGCGGGCGCGGCGGCAGAGCCGGGCCGTTCGTCTCATCGCCTCGTGCCTGGCCGCCCCCGAACGCGTTGCCGAGCTGACCCAGCGCCTGGGTGATCTCACCGGGGATCACGAAGACGGTATTGGCGTCGCCCTGGGCGAGCTGCGGCAGCATCTGCAGGTACTGGTACGAGAGCAGTGGCTGGTCCGGGCCGCCGTCGTGGATGGCCTGGAAGACCGTCTCGATCGCCTTCGCCTCGCCTTCGGCGCGCAGGATCGCCGACGTGCGCGCGCCCTCGGCCTTGAGGACTGCGGCCTGCTTCTCGCCCTCGGCGGTGAGGATCTGCGACTGGCGGGCACCCTCGGCGGTCAGGATCGTGGCGCGGCGGTCGCGCTCGGCGCGCATCTGCTTCTCCATCGCCTCCTGCACCGTGCGCGGCGGCTCCACCGACTTCAGCTCGACGCGGTTGACGCGGATCCCCCACCCGCCCGTGGCCTGGTCGAGCACCAGGCGCAGCTGGGTGTTGATGTTGTCGCGGCTGGTGAGGACCTCCTCGAGCGTGAGCCCGCCGATCACGTTGCGCAGCGTGGTGACGGTGAGCTGCTCGATCGCCTGGAGGGGATTGGCCACCTCGTAGGTCACGGCCTTCGCGTCGGTGACCGTGAAGTAGATGACGGTGTCGATCCCCACGACGAGGTTGTCCTCGGTGATCACCGGCTGGGGCGGGAAGGTGACGACCTGCTCGCGCAGGTCGATCAGCGGCTTGACGCGGTCGACGAAGGGGACGATCAGCGCCAGACCCGGATCGAGGGTGCGCGCGTAGCGCCCGAGGCGCTCGACGACGCCCGCCCTGGCCTGCGGGACGATCCGCACGCCCGCGGCCGCGACGAAGAAGACGAACACCGCCAGGACGATCAACGCAATGATTCCTGCGCTCATAGCCGTACCTTCCTACTCGCTTACGAGCGCCGTGGCGCCCCGGATCTCCAGGACCTGGACGCGCTGGCCCGCTTCAATCACATCATCCTCGTCGTACGCACGGGCTGTCCAGACCTCGCCCTCGATGCTGACGCAGCCGACGCCCTCGTGGTTGGCGATTCGCTCCACGACCGTGGCGGAGCGACCCACCAGCGCCGCGGTACCCGTACGCAGCTGGGCGGGCATCTTCAGATGCGCGCGGGCCAGCGGGCGCAGGGCGGTGAGGGCCGCGACCGAGACGCCCAGGAAGATGATCAGGCTGATCGCCGTGCCGGCTCCGGCCGCGCTGATCAGCGCCGCCAGCAGTGCGCCGACCGCGAAGGGAGCCAGGAAGAAGCCGGACGTGGCGATCTCGCCAAGTCCCAGGATGGCCGCGGCGATGAGCCAGAGAACCCATGGGTCCATTGGACCGAATGTACAGAGTGGGCTTGCTCAAGTCAGCAGGGCGCGGGCGAAGTCCTGCGCGTCGAACGGCCTCAGGTCCTCGAGCTGCTCGCCGATCCCGATCAGCTTGACCGGGATCCCGAGCTCGTTCGCGATCGCGAGCGCGATGCCGCCCTTGGCCGTGCCGTCGAGCTTGGTGAGGATGACGCCGGTGACGTCGACCGCCTCGCCGAACAGCTTGGCCTGCCGGACGCCGTTCTGGCCCGTGGTGGCGTCGACCGTCATCAGCGTCTCGTGCGGCGCGTCTGGCATCTGCTTGGTGATGACGCGGCGCACCTTGGTCAGCTCGGCCATCAGGTCGGTCTGGGTGTGCAGGCGGCCGGCGGTGTCGATGATCACGACGTCGACGCCGTGCTCGCGCCCGCGGGCGATCGCGTCGAACGCGACGGCGCCGGGGTCCGAGCCGTCGGGCCCGCGCACGAACTCGCAGCCCGCGCGCTCCGACCAGCGCTCGAGCTGCTCGACGGCGGCGGCGCGGAAGGTGTCGGCGGCGGCGATCAGGACGCGCTGGCCGAGCGTCTGCTGCAGGTGCCAGGCGAGCTTGCCGATCGTCGTCGTCTTGCCGGTGCCGTTGACGCCGACCACGAGGATGACGGTCGGCTCGGGGCGCAGGTCGATGTGGTCGTCGCCGGTCTTGGCGAGGTCGGCGAGGAGCTCCGCCAGGCGCTCGGTCAGCGCCTCGCCGCCCGTGATCTCGCCGTCCTCGGCCTCGCGCTCGAGCCGCTCGACGACCTGCGCGGTGGTGCGGGCGCCGACGTCGGCGTAGATCAGCGCCTCCTCGAGGCGCTCCCAGGTCTCCTCGTCGAGGTCGCCTTGGAACAGCGTGGCCTGGACCTCGGCCTGCAGGGCCTCGCGCGTCTTGCGCATGTTCTCGCGCATGCGCCGGAAGAAGCCGCTGCGCTGCTGCTCGCGCTCGGCCTGTTCAGCCGGCGGGGGCGCGCCGTTGTTCGTGATGAAGAGGTCGTACCAGTCTCGGGCCACGGGACGCGTGAGAATAGACCGATGCTCGAGATCCGCCGCGAACCCGCCGGGAGCCCCGACGCTCGCTCGCTGCTGGACGCGATGGTGGCCGAGATGCTCGAGATGTACGCGATGGCGGAGATGCCGACGGCCGCCGGCTTCGACGACTTCGAGCCGCCGGCGGGCGGCGCGTTCCTCGTCGGGCGGGAGGACGGGCGGCCGGTCGCGGGCGGCGGGCTCAAGCGTCTCGAGCCAAGCGTGGCCGAGATCAAGCGGATGTACGTGACGCCGGACGCGCGCGGGCGGGGCCACGCGCGGCGGCTGCTGGCAGCGCTCGAGAACGCCGCGCGCGAGCTCGGCTACGAGCGCGTGCGGCTCGACACCGGGGCGAGCCAGCCGCATGCGCGCGCGCTCTACGAGACGGCGGGCTTCCAGCCGATCGACGACTACAACGACAACCCGAAGGCCGCGTACTGGGGGGAGAAGCTGCTGTGACCGCGTTCGTGCTCACGCTCTGCGGCGCCGCGCTGGCGGTCGGGCTCGAGCTGCTCGAGGCGCTCGCGATCGTGCTGGCGGTCGGGTCGACCCGGAGCTGGCGTGACGCGGTGATCGGCGCTCTGGGGGCGGTGGTGCTGCTGGCGGTCGTGATCGTGGTGGTCGGGCCGCTGCTGCTGGCCCGGCTCCCTCTCCAGCCGCTGCGGGTGGTGATCGGCGTCGCACTGCTGCTGTTCGGGCTCGAATGGCTGCGCAAGGGCGTGCTGCGCCTCGCGGGTCGCCGCTCGCCGTCCGACTCGTTCCAGGAGTACCTCGAGGAGCGCGAGGCGCTCGAGGGCATGGAGGCGCCGGCGCCCGGGCAGCCCGACTGGCCGGCTCGCATCGTCGCCGGCAAGGGCGTGCTGCTCGAGGGCGTCGAGGTCGTGCTGATCGTCGCGGCGCTCGGCGCAGGGCCGAAGGGGCTCGCTCCCGCGGTGGCCGGGGCGGGCGTCGCGGTGCTGCTGACGCTGGCGATCGGGTTCGCGCTGCACCGGCCGCTGATGCGGCTTCCGGAGTCCCACCTCAAGTACGCGGTCGGGATCGTGCTCTCCTCGTTCGGCATCTTCTTCCTCGGCGAGGGGCTCGACGTCGAGTGGCCGCTGGCCGACGGCGCGCTGCTCTACATCGCCGCGACGCTGCTGATCGTCTCCCAGGGCCAGATCGCGGCGCTCGGGTGCGAGCCGGTGGCGGCCTGATGCGCGCGCTGCGCAAGCTGATCTTCGGCGAGACGGTCGCGCTGCCCGTCGGCGTGGCGATGCTGCTGGCGGCGGGGCTCGCGCTGCGCGCCCTCGCTCCGTCGTGGTGGCCGGAGGCCGGCGGCTTCATCCTGCTCGTGCTCGCCGTCGCGGTGCTGGCGGCGGCGCTGGCGCCCGCGCACCGGCGGCGGTAGACGCTAGCCGCGGCGGCCCATCTCGCCGACCGCTCCGCGCAGGCCGACGCAGCCCACGCACCCGACGCAGCCCACGCAGTCGGCACACCCGACGCAGCCGTCGACGGCGACGTTGCCCCGATCCTCAGCCACGGTTTTGAGCGTAGCTCGGGAATACGACCGGCGGTTCCGACGTTCTCCAGGGCATGTTCGACTCAATCACCAAGGAACTCCGCTCCCGCAAGCTCATCACGCCGCGCCGGCCGTACAACCGCCCGGACGAGCCGTACCTCGGCCCGCGCATGCGCTGGCCCTAGGCCGCGACGCGCGGCGGCAGCCGTCGCGAGACGACCTTCGACACGCCGTTGCCCGCCATGGAGACGCCGTAGAGGCAGTCCGCCGCCTCCATGGTGCGCTTCTGGTGGGTGACGACGATGAACTGCGCGCGGTCGGAGAAGCGGCGCAGGACGGCGAGGAAGCGGTCGATGTTGAGATCGTCGAGCGCGGCCTCGACCTCGTCGAGGATGTAGAACGGGCACGGCCGGGCGAGGAAGACCGCGAACAGGAACGCGAGCGCGGTCAGTGACTTCTCGCCGCCGGACAGCAGCGTCAGGCGCTTGGTCGACTTGCCGGCGGGGGTGATCTCGATCTCGACGCCCATGCCGTCGTCGGGATCGCCGCTCTCCTCGGACTCGGCGATCCGCTCGAGGCGCTCCTCGTCGCTCGGTGACTCCTCGGGCTCGGCACCCCCGAGCACCGGGCGCGGGCCGGCGTCCTCGCGGACGAGGCGCAGGCGGCCGCGGCCGCCGGGGAAGAGCTGCTCGGCGACCTCCTCGAAGTTCTTCGCGGCGGCGGTGAAGGTCTCCTCGAACGCCTCGCGGATGCGGGTGTCGGTGTCCCGGATCAGGCCCTTGAGCTCGCGCAGGGCGTCCTCGAGGTCCTCGCGGCGCGCCTCGAGCTCCTCGACGTGGGCGACGGCCTCGGCGTACTCGTCCTGCGCGAGCGGGTTGACCGGGCCGAGCTGCTCGCGGCGGCGCTGCAGGCGCTCGATGCGCGCCGCCAGCGCGTCGCGCTCGCCCTCGGCCAGCGGGTCGCCGGCCGGCTCCGGGTCGAGGCCGAGCTTGGTCGCGAGCTCGGCGAGCGTCGCGCCGACCTCGCCGGCGCGGTCGCGCGCCTGCTGCGCGCGCACCTCGGCGCGAGTGACCGCCTCGGCGCTGCCGTGCAGGCGCGTCTGGGCGGCGTTCTCAGCCGCGGCGCCCGCGCGCAGGTCGGCCGCGAGGCGCTCGCCCGCGGCGCGGTCGGCGTCGAGCTCGGCCTGCAGCGCGGCCTGGCGCGCGGCGACGGCCTCGCCGGCGGACGCGAGCGCTTCCACGAGCCGCTGCGCCACCGGGGCGAGCCGGTCGTCCTCCGCGAGCCGGGCGCGCTCGAGCGCGAGCCGGCGCTCGCGATCGCGGCGCTCGCGCTCAGCCCGCTCGGCCAGCCGGCGCTCGGCCGCCAGCGCGGCGCCGAGCTGCGCGCGACGCGTCGCAGTCGGGCCCTCGTCGGGCGCGCGGCGGCGCTGCTCGAGCAGCCAGCCCGTGTGGCGGACGGCCTCGCTCGCTTCGTCGCGGGCGCGCGCGGCGCTGCGGGCGGCGCGGTCGGCCTCGTCGCGGGCGGCGTCGGCGGCGGCGACGGCCTGCGAGGCGCGCTCGCCCTCGGCGATCACCGCGTGCTCCGCCTGCGCGGCGCGCTCGGCGGCCTGCACCAGCTCGCCGCGGCGATTGCGCTCGGCCAGCAGCCGATCCTCGCCCCCGCCCGGCACCTGCCGGAGCTCGCGCGTGAGCGGCGACCAGACGCGGCCGGAGCGGGTCACGACGACGCCGCGGAAGTCGAAGCGAAGCCCCTCGAGCCGCTCGACGACCCAGACGTTGGCGAGCAGTCCGTGCGCGAGCGACGCCGCCGGCCCGTCCCCCTCCGGGTGGACCCGGGAAAGGAGCGGCTCGGCCCCCGGTGCGGGCGAGGAGGCCAGCTCGGCGTTCCCGCCCGGAGCGGCCGGAATCAGCGCGGCCCCGCCATCCTTGCCGGCACGGTCGAGCAGCCCACCGGCCTCGGACAGATTCGCGGCGACCGCGGCCCGCAGCCGCGGGCCCAGCGCCGCGGCGAGCGCCAGCTCGTACCCCGGCTCCGCCCGCAGCGCGTCGGCCAGCGCCGGAGCCCCGCCCGGAGCGCCGACGTGCGAGCGCAGGAACTGGTTGACCGCGGCGAGCTCGGCGCCGACCTTGGCGGCCTCGCGGCGGGCGCGCTCGACGCCCGCGTCGACCTCGCGGCGAGCGCGGCGGGCGGTGTCGGACGCTGCGTCGGCGGCGCGGCGCGCCTCGCCCACCCGGTCCGCCTCGGCCGACAGGCGCTCGAACTCGTCGGCTGCCGCCGCTCGGCGCGCCTCCAGCTCCTCCAGATCCTTCGCCAGCTGCGCGTGACGATCCTGGGCGAGCTGTTCGAGCTCGGCCTCCATGGCCTCGACGCGCTCGGCGGCGCCGGGATCGTCGCCGTCGTCCTCGCCCGCCTCGGCCTCGAGCCCGCCGAGCAGCGCGCGGCGGCGCTGCGTGCGGTCCTCGATCGCCGTGACGGCGGCGCGCGCGGCCTCGAGCCGCAGCTCCATCCGCTCGGCAGCGGAGCGCGCCGCGTAGGCGCGGTTGGCGAGCGCCTCGCGCTCGCTGCTGCGAGCCGCGAGCGCGTGCTCGGCCTGCTCGCGCGCCGCGCGCAGCCCTGCGAGCTCGGTCTCGATGGCGGCGTAGGCCTCGCGCGCCGCGCGGACCGCCTCCATGGCGACCGCGAGCTCCTCGCGCGCGGCGCGGGCGTCCTCGCCGGCCAGCGTCCAGCGCGCCTCGTCGGTCTGGCGCTCGAGGCGCTCGTGCAGCTCGGCCGCCTCGGCCTGGCGCTTCAAGGGCCGCAGCCGCGCGCGCGCCTCGCGCTCGATGTCGAGCGCGCGGTCGAGGTTGTCCTGCGTGCGGGTGAGCTTGAGCTGGGCGCGACGGCGGCGCTTGCGGTGCTTGCCGAGCCCCGCGGCCTCCTCGATCAGCAGCCGGCGGTCGCGCGGCTTGGACGTGACGATCTGCTCCACCCGGCCCTGGGAGACGACGGAGTGCATCTCCTTGCCCAGACCCGTGTCGGAGAGGATCTCGAGCACGTCGACGAGCCGGCACTTCGCGCCGTTGACGCGGTACTCCCCCTCCCCCGCGCGGTCCAGCCGGCGGCTGATGGCGACCTCGCTCGCCGGCAGGTCGACGGCGCCGTCGCCGTTGTCGAGCACGACCTCGACCTCGGCCTCCGAGCGCGCCTGCACACCGTGCGCGCCGGCGAAGATGACGTCCTGCATCGACTGGCCGCGGACGGCGAGCGGCGACTGCTCGCCCAGGGCCCACAGCACCGCGTCGGTGATGTTGGACTTGCCCGAGCCGTTCGGGCCGACGACCACCGACACCCCGGGCGAGAACTCGAGCCGCGTGCGGCCGGGGAACGACTTGAAGCCCTTGAGCGAGATCGACCTCAGGTGCATGCGCGGCTCCTTAGTGGGTCTTCTCGTGACGTTGCACTCGAAAGACCGGCCGCCGGCGCCGCCAGGCAAGGACGCAGACCCGAAGGAATACCCCTGGTATTTCGAGGGTCGAGGACACAGGCTGGCGGTGATCGGCGGCCGCCGATTTCGGG
>JBBQLH010000125.1:0-9995 GCA_038327685.1 Solirubrobacterales bacterium | reverse complement strand
CGACCCGCGCTGGCGCGAGATCGACATCGGCGACTGGGCGGGGCGCACGCTCGACGAGCTCGACCCCGACGACGTCGCCACCTGGCAGCGGGGGGAGCTCGCTCCGCCGAACGCCGAGACGTTCGCCGAGCTGCAGGCGCGCGTCGCTGCGGCGGTCGACGAGCTGCGGGGGGAGGACGCTATCGTCGTCACTCACGGCGGCTGTGTCTGTGCCGCTACCGCGCACCTGACCGGCGCCGACCCGCGCCGGCTGGCGCCGCCCGCGAACGCGAGCCTGACCGTGATCGAGTACGGCGACCGCACGCGGCTGCACGCCTACGGGCAGCGGTCACCGGGGCCGGAGACGCCGGGCATCGCGTAGCCTGCGCTCCGGGATGCGCCGGAGCCTGATCTTCCTGCTCACTGGGGTGCCGGCGCTGCTGTTCGTCGGCCCCGCATCGGCGCGCATTTCACGAGCATGCGCGAGGTCCGGACGAGCGCGGGGGGAAATGCGCACCTCGTGCTCCCGAAGGGCCCCTCGCGCGAGCTGCGCTTCGAGTACCGCATGCGCGTCGACGACCAGTCGCCCGCGCTGGGCGCGCTGCTGCGGCTCGGCGTGCGCCCGCGGGCGCTGGCGCACGTTCGCCACCACCCGCTCGGACAAGGGCGGGCGCTTCAGCCGCGGGTACCACTTCACGCGCACGTTCCGGCCGCGCAGCTACCGGCTGCGCGCACGGCTGCCGCGCGAAGCCGCCTATCCGTACTCGACCGGCAACACCCGCGCGGTCCGCGTGCGGGTCGGCTGAGTGGCTACCACCGGTTGACGCCGGGCTCGCGCTCGACGGCCTCGAGCCGCGAGGCGCGCACCCACGGGTTCTCGACCTCGGTGGGCGGCGCGGGCGGCGGCGCCGTGTCGCGCAGGAACTGCTCGATCGCCGCGATCACGGCGGCGGCCTCCTCGGGCGTCGCGCTCGAGCCGTGCAGCTCCAGGCGGGGGCGGCGGTTCATCGGCGCTACTTGCGCGCGACGACGTACGGGCCGCAGTTCTTGCCGTCCGCACCCTTGACGGTGCCGCCCTCGAGGTCCTTCAGCGCGATGCTCAGCCGCTTGCCCGTGACGGTCACCTCGCCGTAGGAGAACGCGTCGAGCTGCGAGCAGCGGATGCCCGGGCCGTCGGGCGGTGGCTTGGTGAAGAACGCGGCATTGACGAGGTCGGCGGCCTGCGGGTTGCCCGCCGTGTTGTTGAGGTCGGACTTGAACGTGTTCGTGCCCGACGGGCCGGTCGTCACCTCGAGGATCCCGCTGTTGACGGGGCCGCCGTCCTCGAGCGTCGCCGTCCGCACGTCGTTGACCAGGTTGGCGTGCACGTCGGTGGTCAGGAAGACGACGTTCTTGACGTTCTGGCGCAGGAACGAGATGACCTTCTGGCGCTCGGGCTCGTAGCCCTCCCAGCGGTCGTAGGGATCGGCGTAGAACTGCTGGATCGGCAGCTCGTTGACGACGACCTTGAAGGTCGCCTTCGAGCGCTTGATGGCGCTCGTGAAGCGCGCGAGCTGGCGCTTGCCGAGGTACGTCCGGGAGGGGTCGTCGATCCGCGCCACGCACGCCGGTGGCGGCGGTGCGGCGAGCGCGGGGATGACGAACGCGAACAACGTGCGGATCCGCTGCGGCGCGGTCGGCGCGAGGTCGCGCTGCCCGGACCCCGCGGGGTTGTCGCAGACGCCGGCGTCGTCGGCTCCGGCGCTGCGGAACGAGCGCTCGTCGAGGAAGAAGAGCTCGAGGTTGCGGCCCCACCGGACCGACCGGTAGATGCCGTTGGCCTTCGAGTAGCGCACCGGCATGTACTCGCGGAAGGCCTTGACGCCGTCGCGATAGAGCTTGTGCCCGTCGACGGTCACGATGCGCCCGGGCTGACCCTCGGCGGTGCCCTGGCGGGTCGGGTAGTGCGTCTGGTCGACCGCGAAGTCGTTGAGGAACTCGTGGTCGTCCCAGTGGTTGAACATCGCCCCCGACGCGCGCAGCTTGCGCAGCGACGGCGCTCTGAGCAGGTCGCGGTACTTCTGGCGCTTCTGGGCGACGGAGATCGCGAGCGGATCGGTGCGGTCGTACACCGAGTCCGTGTCGGAGTAGATCGTGTCGCCCAGGTTGATGTTGAAGGCGTTGCGCTCCCGCTGCATCCGCGCGAAGACCGGGAACGGCGCGTGGAGCAGGCGATTGGTGCCCGGCTTGACCACCGGATCGGAGTCGCCGGTCCACGCGAACCTGACCGGTCGCCGCGAGCTCGTCCGGGGGGCCGTCTTGAAGGTGCCGCGGTCGCTGCGCGCGCTGCCCCGGACGAAGCGGAAGTAGTAGCGCTTGCCGGGCGCGAGACCCCGGACCTTGACCTGGACGGTCTTGTCCGCGCGCTGGGCGGCGCGCAGGCGCCGGCGCACCACCGGCGCGCGGAAGCCGCGGCTCCTGGCCAGCTCGAGCGACACCGGCCCGGCCTTGTCCGCACGGGTCCAGACGACGGCCGAGCTCGTGGAGACCTCTGCGGAGGCGACGCCGGCGCTGAAGCCCTTGGCCGACGCGGTAGCGGGAAGGGCCGCGCACGCGGCCAGGGGGAGAAGGAGCCAGCGGGTCCGGGACATGGGGCGACTCTAACCGCGGCTAGAGCGGAATGTTGCCGTGCTTGCGCTTCGGGCCCGGCGCGCGCTTCGTGAGCAGGGTCTCGAGCGCGGTGATGACCTTCGGCCGGGTCTCGTGCGGGACGATCACGTCGTCGATGTACCCGCGCTCGGCCGCGGTGTACGGGTTGGCGAAGCGCGCCTTGTAGTCGTCGATCAGCTTCTGGCGGCGCTCGTCGGGCGTCGGCGACTGCGCGATGTCGCGGCGGTGGATGATGTTGACCGCGCCCTCGGGCCCCATCACCGCGATCTCCGCGGTCGGCCAGGCGAAGTTGAAGTCGGCGAGCATGTGCTTGGAGGACATGACGTCGTAGGCGCCGCCGTAGGCCTTGCGCGTGATCACGGTGATCTTCGGCACCGTCGCCTCCGTGAACGCGTAGAGCAGCTTCGCCCCGTGGCGGATGATGCCGCCCCACTCCTGGTCGGTGCCGGGGAGGAAGCCGGGGACGTCGACGAGCGTCAGCAGCGGGATGTTGAACGCGTCGCAGGTGCGCACGAAGCGCGCCGCCTTCGAGCTCGCGTCGATGTCGAGCACGCCCGCCATCGCCTTCGGCTGGTTGCCGACGATCCCGACGGAGTAGCCGTTGAGACGCGCGTAGCCGCAGACGATGTTCTGCGCGAAGTGCTCCTGGACCTCGAAGAACTCGCCGTCGTCGACGATGTAGCGCATGACGTCGCGCATGTCGTAGGGCTTGTTCGGCGCGTCGGGGACGACCTTGTCGAGCTCCTCGTCCATCCGCAGCGGGTCGTCGGAGGGCAGGACGCGTGGCGCCGTCTCGAGGTTGTTCTGGGGCAGGAACGACATCAGGTAGCGCGTGTCCTCGATGCACTGGTCCTCGTCGTCGGAGGCGAAGTGCGCGACGCCGGACTTCGTGTTGTGGCTCATCGCGCCGCCGAGCGCCTCGAACTCGACCTCCTCACCCGTGACCGTCTTGATCACGTCGGGGCCCGTGATGAACATGTGCGAGGTCTCCTTCACCATGAAGATGAAGTCCGTGATCGCCGGCGAGTAGACGGCGCCGCCCGCGCACGGGCCCATGATCAGCGAGATCTGGGGGATCACGCCCGAGCACTGGACGTTGCGGACGAAGACGTCGCCGTAGGCGCCGAGCGACACGACGCCCTCCTGGATGCGGGCGCCGCCGGAGTCGTTGATCCCGATCACGGGGCAGCCGATCTTGGCCGCCAGGTCCATGATCTTGACCATCTTCTCGGCCATCACCTCGCCGAGCGAGCCACCGAAGACCGTGAAGTCCTGGCTGAAGACGCAGACGCGGCGGCCCTCGATCGTGCCGTGGCCGGTGACCACGGCGTCGCCCCAGGGCCGGTTCTTCTCCATCCCGAACTCGTTGGTGCGGTGGCGAACGAAGGTGTCGAGCTCCTGGAAGGAGCCGGGGTCGAGCAGCTTCTCGATCCGCTCGCGGGCCGTGTACTTGCCCTTCGCGTGCTGCTTCTCGACCGCGGTCTCGGACGCGTGGTGCACGGCGGCCGCGCGCAGCTCCTCGAGCCGGGCGAGGCGCTCCTCGTAGGTCTCGGGGCTCTTCTGGCGCATCGAGCGCGATCCTATGCCGCGAGCAGCACGTCGCGCAGGTACGACTCGCGCACCTTGTCGCTCTGGCGCAGCATCCAGACCTCCAGGATCGAGCGCTCGGTGGCGGACGGCATCAGGCGCCGGGCTTCGTGACCATCAGGAAGATGGCGATCAGGATCAGCGCGTTCATCGCGAGCGTCGCGCCGCGCACCTGGGCGAACAGCCGCTCGTAGTCCCGGCCGAAGCTCACGGCCCCTTCGGCCGGGCTCGCGGCGATGTCGCGCTCCGCCATGCCGGCGAGGCGCTCCTCGCGCGGGCCGATGTAGCCGCCGCCGACGCCCAGGATGACGATGAGGAACAGCAGCGTGATGCCGATCCACGGGTCGCCGAAGTCGTAGGGGCCCTCGATCGCGAGGTAGAGGCCGGCCAGGAACACGAGCCCGCCGAGCGGGCCGATCAGGCGGCCGCCGATCACCGCCTGCATGCGATGGAAGAAGCTCATGTGGCGCGCGTAGCCCTTGCGGGCGACCGACATGGCGATGGGGAACGAGAACGTCACGCCGAACGCCAGCACCACCGCGGCGATGTGGACGAACAGGACGACGTTGTAGACGGAGATCTCAGCGAGCATGGCTCGCCAGGGTATTAGGAGCGGGAGAAGGGGCGGTGGTGGGCCGCCCCCAGCGTGTCGAGGACGCTGGTCAGGACCGCGTGGGCCTCGTCGGCCTGGAGCGGCTCCGGCTCGGGCTCCTCGATGACCGGCTCGGCGGGCGTTTCCCACTCGATCGTGCCGAAGGCGCGGTCGCGGGGGTCGGCTTCGGGCTCCGGCGCCGCTTCGGGCTCCGGTTCGGGCTCCGGCGCGGCGGCGTAGGGCTCCGGGTAGGGCTGCGGGGGGAGGGGTGCCGGGGCGCGGCGGAAGAGCCGGGCGAACCAGCCGCGCTTCACGGGCTCGGGCTCGGGGGCGGTCGCCGCCGGCTCCGGCTCCGGCTCCGGCGCGACCACGACGGCTTCCGGCTCCGGTGTCGCGGGCTCCGCCTCGGGCGTGTCGACGGTCAGGACCACGCGCGTGCCCCACCCCGAAGGCTCGAGCCGGACGGTCCCGCTCGCGCGGTCCGCCTCCCATTCGACTCGGGACTCGGGGTCCACCTTCGTGATCCGGATCTCCCCGAACTCACCGAGGTGGCGAGCGAGCGACCCGAGCTCTGACAGCTCGGCCCACAGCTCGGGGGGCGATTTCACGAGGGTCCGGGAAGCTTGGAGCGACGTCATGCGAGATCGTTTCGCCGTGCCGCGCACCCTTCCTCCCGATGTTGCGAGGCGTCTCCTGGTCCGCGCCCAGCGGCTCGGCGGCGCAGAGCGGGAGGACGGCGCCTCGGTCGCCGAGGTGGTGCGGCTGGTCGCCGGATTGCAGGCCCAGGACGCGCCCGCCGCCGCCCTCGGCGTCCGCGCGCGCCTGACAGGCGCGATGGTCTCGGCGGTTTCCGCTGCCCGGTTCGAGGAGCGCTCGGTCGCCCGCATCTGGTGCATGCGCGGGACGCTGCACCTCGTGCCCGCCGAGGACGCGCGCTGGATGGTGGCGCTGCTCGGGCCGGTCGGGCTCGCGCGCGGCCGCCGCCGGCGCGAGCAGATGGGCGTCGTCTCGGCCGAGGCGACCGCCGCCGTCCGGGCGGCGCTCGTGGACGGCCCGCGCACCCGGCGCGAGATCGCCGAGCACGCGCGCCTCGGCGGCCTCGCGCTCGCCGACGACCCGCAGGCGCCGGTGCACCTCGTGATGACCGCCGCGCTCGAGGGCGACGTGATCGAGGCCGCCTGGCGCGGCCGCGAGCCGACCTACGCGCTCACCGACGACTGGCTCGGGCCGGCCGGCCCGCTCCCGGACCGCGAGGCCTCACTGGCCGAGCTCGCGCGCCGCCACGCCCGCGCCCATCCGCCCGCCGGGCCGGAGGATCTCGCCGCGTGGTCGGGGCTGCCGATGAGCGACGCGCGGCGGTCCTTCGCCGCGATCGCCCCGGAGCTCGACGAGGTCGAGGTGCTCGGCCGGCGCGCCTGGGTCCCGCGTGGGCTCGAGCCGGCGCCGCCGGCGGTGCGCCTGCTGCCGGCGTTCGACGGCATCCTGCTCGGCCACCGCGACCGCGCGCTCACGGTCCGGCCCGAGCACGCCCGCGACGTCCTCCCCGGCGGCGGCATCCTGCGCCCCACCGTGCTCGCCGACGGGCTCGTCGAGGGCACCTGGCGATTCGAGCGCGGCGCGCCGGACGTCGCGCCGTTCGACCCGCCCGGGCCCGATGCGGCCGCCGAGGTCGCGGACGTGCTGCGCTTCCGCGCGGGGTGAAAGTCCGCGGCCGAGGACCTATCGTCCCCCGTGGTGGTCACGAAGACGCGCATCAGGGCGGACGAGTACCTCGCGATGGGCGAGGACCCCTGGGGCCGCCGCGGACAGCTCATCGACGGCGAGATCGTCCTGAACGAGCCGACACGGTGGCACCAGCACGCCGTCAGGGAGATCGCGTTCGCCCTAATCGGCTGGGAAAAGGGCGGTTCCGGCCGCGGCTCCGCGTCGCTGCCGCTGGACGTCAAGCTCGACGAGTTCAATGTCTACGGCCCGGACGTGCTCTGGTACACGACCGATCGCGCGCCCGAGCTCATGGCTCCGCGCCTTTATCCGCTGCCCGACCTCGTCGCGGAGGTCCGCTCGCGTTCGACGTGGCGCCATGACATCGGGCGGAAGAAGTCCGGCTACGAGGCGGCCGGAGTGCGCGAGCTGTGGCTCGTCGACTTCACGGCCGTGCTCGTCTTCCGCCGCTCCCGTCCCAAGCGCCCGGACTTCGACGTCACGCTCGAGCTGACGTCCGAGGAAACGCTCACCTCTCCGCTGCTGCCCGGCTTCGGGCTCCCGCTGGCGGACCTCTACCTCGTCGACTGATCGGGCGGCCAGGGCGCCCGCACGGGCGTGGTCGTGCGGTCGAGGTCCGCGTAGGCCTCGCGGGAGGAGTTCGCGGGCTGTGCGACCGACACGCCGTGCTTCGCCGCCACAGGGTCGACGATGTAATCGATCGTCTTGTCAGGCGAGCGCGCGCCGGTCATCAGGACCGCGCACGGCTCCTCGCCCGCCCCGACCATGATGTGGGCGGTGCCGGGCGGGCAGTGGAAGAAGTCCCACTGGCGCAGCCGCCGTTCCTCGCCCTCGACCACGAGGATGCACTCGCCGGAGAGGACGAGGAAGCCCTCCTGGTCGGACTCCGCGTGGTAGCGGCCGGGTGCGTCGCCCGGCCACAGGACGTGGAAGCCGATCCCGTACTGCTGTGGGACGCCGTCGGCCTCGAAGCCGAGCCACGCCCCGCCGCCTGGCATCGTCTCCCAGCTCGCCTCGCGGGCGTTGAGGACGAACCAGCCCTCGCCCTCGGGGACGAGGCCCGTCTCGGTCTCGATCAGGCGCGCCTCCTGCAACTAGCTCTCCGGCTGGTAGTCCCCGAAGACGTCGCGCATCGCGCCGCAGACCTCGCCGACGGAGCACGAGTCCTTGAGCGCGGCGCGGATCGGCAGCATCAGGTTCTCGTCGCCGCGGGCGGCCACGCGCAGCTCCTCGAGGCGCTCGTCGGCCAGCTCCTGGTCTCGGTTCTGCTTGAACGCCTTGAGGCGGTCGAGCGTCTCGCGCTCGGTCTCGGGATCGACGCGCAGGATGTCCTCGATCTCGATGTCCTCCTCCTCGTACTCGTTGACGCCGACCACGATGTCCTGCTTCGTGCGATAGCGCTCGTGGTAGCCGAAGGCGGACTCCTCGATCTCGCTCTTGATGAACGCGATCGCGTTGACGGAGCCGCCCATCTCGTCGACCTTGTCGATCAGCCCGCGCGCGCGGCGCTCGATCTCGCCGGTCAGCGACTCGACGTAGTAGGAGCCCGCGAACGGGTCGACGGTGTCGGCGGCGCCGGACTCGTGGGCGATGATCTGCTGGGTGCGCAGCGCGATCTTGGCGGCGCGCTCGCTGGGGAGCGCCAGCGCCTCGTCATAGCCGTTGGTGTGGAGCGACTGCGTGCCGCCGCACACCGCCGCGAAGCCCTGCAGCGCGACGCGCACGATGTTGTTGGCCGGCTGCTGGGCGGTCAGCGTGACGCCGCCGGTCTGGGTGTGGAAGCGGATCATCTGCGACTTCGGGTCCTCGGCCCCGAAGCGGTCGCGCATGTACTCGGCCCAGAGCTTCCGCGCGGCGCGGAACTTCGCGACCTCCTGGAAGACGTTGTTGTGGCCGTTGAAGAAGAACGCGAGGCGGGGGGCGAAGTCGTCGACCTTGAGGCCGGCGTCGAGCGCCGCCTGCACGTAGGCCATGCCGTTGGCGAGCGTGAAGGCGACCTCCTGCACCGCCGAGCAGCCCTTCTCGCGGAAGTGGTAGCCGGAGATCGAGACCGTGTTCCACCTCGGGATGCGCTCGGCGCAATAGGCGAACAGGTCGGTCACCAGCCGCATCGAGGGCGCGGGCGGGTAGATGAAGTTCCCGCGCGCGATGTACTCCTTGAGGATGTCGTTCTGGGTGGTGCCGCGCAGCTTCTCCGGCTCAACGCCCTGCTCCTCGCCGACGAGCTGGTAGAGCAGCAGCAGCACCGCCGCCGGCGCGTTGATCGTCATCGAGGTCGAGACCTCGTCGAGCGGGATGCCGTCGAACGCGGTCCGCATGTCGTCGAGCGTGTCGATCGCGACGCCGGTCCGCCCGACCTCGCCCAGGCAGCGCGGGTCGTCGGAGTCGAGGCCGAGCTGCGTCGGCAGGTCGAAGGCCATCGAGAGGCCCTTGGCCCCGTTCGCGAGCAGGTACTTGTAGCGCTCGTTGGACTCCTTGGCCGAGGCGTAGCCCGCGTACTGGCGCATCGTCCACAGCTGCTTGCGATACATCTCGCGGTGCGGCCCGCGCGTGAACGGGAACTCGCCGGGCTCGCCGAGGCGCTCCTCGAGGTCCTCGGGCACGTCGCCGGGCTCATACAGCGGCTCGATCTCGATGCCGGAGTCCGTGAAGCGGCGCGGGTCGTCGGGTCCGACGATCGGCGCCACTGAGAGGTCGCTGGCTTCCTGGAGGTCCTTGTCGTCGACGGCCATGGTCCTCAGGTTACGCGGTGAGCGCGGTGGCGACTGCCGCTATCACGGCTTCCGGCTCCTCAATCAGCTGGCGCCAGGTGAGCCGGATCACGCAGTAGGAGTGCGCCTGGAGATCGCGATCCCTGCGCCGGTCGCGCTCGAGCGAACTGCGCGATGAGTGGAAGGCGTAGCCGTCGACTTCGACGATGAGGCGCTGCTCGTGCCGGACGAAGTCGACCTCATAGCCGTTGACGCGGGTGTTTGTTTCGGGCGTGGGCAGGCGGGCGCAGTTGGGCGCCGTCGTGGGGGTGCAGCCGGCTGCGATGGACGCGGACGCCCGGACGCCCGCGCGTCTTGCGACCAGGGACGGTGACGTCGATTGGCCCCTCGCGCGGCAGGCGGAGTTCCCAGAGCACCGCGGCCGAGTAGTGGCTGACCACAGCGCGTTCGCCGACGGCGAGCGTAGCGGCCATGGCCCAGCTGTGGGGCGTCTCCGGAGGGCCCACGAGGTACACGCCGCGGAACATCCGGCGAAGCCAGCCGGTGGCGACCCGGTGCGCAACCGCATGCCGGCCGAGCCCCGCCTCGGCGAGATCTGCCTCCATCCAGACACCCTGTTGCTCCTTATCTATGCTCGTCCTCAGCGTCAAGCCGCTGGTCGGGGTGGGGCGTGGGGCTGGTTGGTGGTGCGGGTCGGGTGCGCGCGGACGCCCAGCCTTTTCTCGGTCCACGATCCGGGGTGGCTCCGGGTCGGC
>JBBQLH010000124.1:0-10379 GCA_038327685.1 Solirubrobacterales bacterium | reverse complement strand
GTTGTCGGCTGACGTGCAGACCTCGGCGCCGGTGTCGAGCAGGTGGCGCAGCTTGTCGGAGAGCATCGCCATCGAGGTGTCGGCGTTCTTGACCGCGAACGTCCCGCCGAAGCCGCAGCACTCCTGGGCCTGGCCGATCTCGACGAGGTCGATCCCCTGGACCGCGCGCAGGAGCCGCAGTGGACGCTCGCCGACCTGCAGCAGCCGCAAGGAATGGCAGGTCGGGTGGTAGGCGACCCGGTGCGGGAAGGAGGCCCCGACATCCTCGACCGCGAGCACGTCGACGAGGAACTCGGTCAGCTCGTACACGCGGTCCGCGACGGCCGGGCAGTGCTCGCGGACCATCGCCACGCACGACGCCGAGGGCGAGACGATGTGCTCCGCCTCCCCGAAGACCCGCTCGAAGCGCCGGGCCAGCGCCGAGCCCTGGTCCGCGTAGCCCGAGTTGACGTGCATCTGCCCGCAGCACGTCTGCTCCTCGGGGAACGAGACCTCCACGCCGTGCCGCTCCAGCAGGTCGACGACCGCGCGCCCGGTGCCGGGAAACACGGTGTCGTTGAAGCAGGTGACGAAGAGGGCGGCGTGCATTGCGCCGGAGCGTAGTGCAGGGCGGCTCGGGGTACGGGTCGCGAGAGGAGACCCCTAACGGGAGGGTGAGGCATGTACAAGCAGGTACTGGACCCGGTCGGCGATTCGCTCGGCCTGACGTCGATCTTCGCGGCGATTCCGATCGTGGTGCTGTTCATCCTGCTGGGCGGCCTGAAGATGAAGGCGCATTGGGCGTCGCTGATCGCCCTCGCGACCGCGATCATCATCGCCCTCGCCGTCTACTCGATGCCGCTCGGACAAGCGCTCGACGCGGGCCTCGAGGGCGCGACCTTCGGGATCTTCCCCATCATGTGGATCGTCTTCGTCGCGTTGTGGATCTACAACATGACCGTCGAGACGGGGTACTTCGCGGTGCTCCGGCGCGCGTTCAACCGGATCTCCGACGACCAGCGGGTCCAGGCCGTGATCATCGCCTTCTGCTTCGGCGCGCTGCTCGAGGCGCTCGCCGGCTTCGGCACGCCGGTCGCGATCAGCGCATCGATGCTGATCGGCCTCGGCTTCAAGCCGATCAAGGCGGCCTCGATCGCGCTCGTCTCCAACACGGCCCCGGTCGCCTTCGGGGCGATCGCCATCCCGATCGTCACGCTGGCCCAGATCACGGGCCTGCCGAAGGACGACCTCGGCGCGATGGTCGGGCGCCAGACGCCGCTGCTCGCCCTGTTCGTCCCGCTGATCCTGATCGGCATGGTCGACGGCATGCGCGGCATCCGCCAGGCGTGGCCGGTGGCGCTCGTGGGCGGCCTCGCGTTCGCCGTCGGGCAGTTCGCGTGCTCGAACTACGTCTCCGTCGAGCTGACCGACATCGTCGCCTCGCTGCTCTCCGCCGGCGCGATCGTCGCGCTCGTCCAGGTCTGGAGCCCGAGCGAGCCGCTGGTCGGCGAGTTCAGGAGCGGCTCGCAGCCCGCGATCGCGGGGGCCGCGGCCGCCGACGCGGCCCACGAGCGCGAGGTGCGCCGCAAGGAGGGCGACGGCCACGACTCGACCGCCGAGGTGCTCCGCGCCTTCGCGCCCTACATCCTCATCATCATCGTGTTCGCGCTCGCTCAGTGGGCCCCGATCAAGGACTTCCTCGACGCGCGCACCAAGGCGTTCGACTGGCCCGGGCTCGACGTCCTCAACGGCAAGGGCACGGCGCCGACGTCGATCACCTTCAAGTTCAACTGGGCCAACGCGGCGGGCACGCTGCTGCTGGCGGCGGGCCTGCTGAGCATGCTCGTCCTGCGGGTCAACCCGGGGCGCGCGCTGCGCGTCTTCGGGCGCACGCTCCACGAGCTGCGGTGGGCGACGCTTACCGTCGCCACCGTGCTCGCGCTCGCGTACGTGATGAACCTCTCTGGCCAGACCATCACGCTCGGCACCTGGATCGCCGGCGCCGGCGGCGCGCTCGGCTTCCTGTCCGGGCTCATCGGCTGGCTCGGCGTCGCGGTGACCGGCTCGGACACCTCGTCGAACTCGCTGTTCGGCACGCTCCAGGTGGCCGCCGCGCAGAAGGCCGGCTACTCGCCGACCCTGCTCGCCGCGGCCAACTCCTCGGGCGGCGTGCTCGGGAAGATGATCTCGCCGCAGAACCTCGCGATCGGCGCCGCGGCGGTCGGCATGGGCGGCCAGGAGGGCGTGCTCTTCCGCAAGGTGATCGGATGGAGCATCCTGTTGGTCCTCATCATGTGCGTCATCGTCTACCTACAGTCCACCTCGGTCCTCGACTGGATGGTGATCGGCAAGAAGTGAGCACCGTCCCAGAGATGTCCCACACAGGCGAGCCCGCGGAGCTCGCGGAGCGAGGCGAAGCCGGTGACGAGGCGCTAGCCGAGGCAGTGCCGCGCGACCTCACGCCGCTCGTGGCCGAGCTGCGCGCGGCGGTCGGGGACGGATGGGTCTACACGCAGGAGCACCAGCTCCGGACCTACGAGTCCGACGGGCTGCTGCAGTACCACGTGATCCCGGGCGCGGCGGTGCTGCCCGGGAGCGCGGAGGAGGTCCAGGCGGTGGTACGCGCCTGCGCGCAGGCGGAGGTCCCGTGGGTGGCGCGCGGGGCGGGATCGGGCCTCTCCGGCGGCGCGCTGCCGATCGAGGACGGGATCCTGATCGTGCTGTCGCGGCTCAAGCGCGTGCTCGACGTCGACCTCGAGAACCAGCGCGTGTGCGTCGAGCCGGGAGTCACGAACCTCGCGGTCACGGCGGCGGTGGCGCCGGACTTCTTCTACCCCCCGGACCCCTCGAGCCAGATCGTGTGCTCGATCGGGGGCAACCTGGCCGAGAACTCGGGCGGCGCCCACTGCTTCAAGTACGGCTTCACGACGAACTACGTCTGCGGGCTCGAGCTGGTCCTGCCCGACGGCGAGATGATCCAGCTCGGCGGCAAGGAGCTCGACCCGCTGGGCTATGACCTGATGGGCGCGTTCGTCGGCTCCGAGGGCACGCTCGGCATCGCGACCAAGGCCTGGCTGCGCGTGATGCCCGCCCCCGAGACGACGCGGACGCTCGTCTCCTTCTTCGACACCACGCGCCAGGCCGGCGAGGTGGTCTCGGAGATCGTGCAGGCCGGGATCGTGCCGGGGGCGATCGAGATGATGGACAAGCTCGCCATCCAGGCCTCCGAGGAGATGGCCCATGCGGGCTATCCGGTCGGCCGCGGCGCGGCGCTGCTGATCGAGCTCGACGGGGCCGAGCGCGAGTGCGAGGCGCGCTTCGACGAGGTCGTCGCGATCTGCGAGAAGTGCGGCTCCGACGACGTCCGGGTCGCGCGCGACGAGGCCGAGCGCCAGCTGTTCTGGAAGACGCGCAAGGCGGCGTTCCCGGCCATGGGCCGCCTCTCCCCCAACTACTTCGTCCAGGACGGCGTGATCCCGCGCACCAAGCTCCCCGACGTGCTCGAGCGCCTCGACGAGCTCTCCGAGGAGTACGGGATGCGCGTCGCCAACGTCTTCCACGCGGGCGACGGCAACCTGCACCCGCTCGTCTGTTACGACGGCCGGGTCGAGGGCGAGGCCGAGAAGGCGGAGGAGCTGTCGGGGCTGATCCTCGACGCCTGCCTCGAGGCCGGCGGGTCGATCACGGGCGAGCACGGCGTCGGGGTGGACAAGAAGAAGCACATGACGAAGATGTTCGACGAGCCCGATCTGGCCGCGTTCCAGCGCCTG
Source organism: Solirubrobacterales bacterium (assembly GCA_038327685.1). GTDB lineage: Bacteria > Actinomycetota > Thermoleophilia > Solirubrobacterales > Solirubrobacteraceae > DASQFQ01. The sequence goes on along the minus strand of JBBQLH010000124.1, from coordinate 6,630 downwards.
CGCTGCGCCTTCGACCCCGCCGGGCTCGCCAACCCCGGCAAGGTGATGCCGACGCCGCGGCTGTGCGGCGAGGTCCCCGGGCCCTACCGGATCCACCCGCTGGAAGCCGCCGGGCTCGCCGAGAGGTTCTGAGGCGTGGCGCGAGGCGTAGCGGGTGACGAGGCGCCAGCCGAGGCAGTTGAAGTGACCACCGAGCGGCCTGGCTCGCCGGAGGAGGCCGCCGAGCTGCTGCGCTCGCTCGGCGAGGCCGGCAAGGCGGTGCGCCCGCGCGGCGGCGGCACCAAGCTCGACTGGGGCGGCGTCGGCGAGCCGATCGCGATCGAGCTCGAGACGGGCGGGATGGCGAAGATCCTCGAGCACAACGTCGGCGACCTGACCGCGGTGCTGCAGGCCGGGCTGCCGCTCGCCGAGGCGCAGGCGGCGTTCGCGGAGGACGGCCAGATGCTCGCGCTCGACCCGCCGCTCGGCCCCGGCGACGCGGCGACCGTCGGCGGCATGGTCGCGACGGGCGACTCGGGACCGCTGCGCCACCGCTACGGCGGTGTCCGCGACCTGATCGTCGGGATCTCGCTCGCGCTCTCCGACGGCACGCTCGCGAAGGCGGGCAGCAAGGTGATCAAGAACGTCGCGGGCTATGACCTCGCCAAGCTGTTCACGGGCTCGCACGGGACGCTCGGGCTGATCGTGACGGTGACCGTCCGCCTGCACCCGAAGCCGGTCGGCAACGCGACCGCCGTGGGTGCGAGCGGCGACCCCGAGCAGCTGGCGAAGGCGGCGACGCTGCTCGCGGGCCTGCCGCTCGAGGCCGACTCGCTCGACGCCGCCTGGCACGAGGGCTCGGGGCGGCTGCTCGCCCGCTTCGGCGGCGCTACCGCGGGCGACCAGGCCGCCTCGACCGCGAAGCGGATGCGCGACGCGGGGCTCGACGGCGTGCAGACGATCGAGGACGACGAGGAGCTGTGGGCCGCTCTGCGCGCCGCGCAGCGCCGTCCCGACGGCGTTTCGCTCAAGGTGTCCGGGCGCATCAGCGACCTGGCGAGCGCGATCCGCGCGGCGGAGGACGCCGGCGGGGCACTCGTCTCGCGCGCCGCGCACGGGCTGTCGTGGATCACCCTCGACTCCGGCGACCTCGTGCGGCGCGTGAGCGGCGTGCGCGACGCGCTCCAGCCCCGCTCTGTCGTGCTGCAGGACGGCCCGGCCGAGCTACGCCGCGAAGTCGACCCGTGGGGGCCGCTCGACGCCGGCGCACTGGTCGTGATGAAGCGCCTCAAGGAGCGCTTCGACACCACCCGCAGCTTCCGTCCCGGCGCTTTCGTGGGAGGCATCTGATGGCCCTGATCGACCTCGTCAACGGCGCGTGGGACGAGAACCGCCCGCCCGACCCCGAGCTGATCAAGGACTGCGTGCACTGCGGGTTCTGCCTGCCGACGTGCCCGAGCTATCTCGTCTTCGAGGAGGAGATGGACTCGCCGCGCGGGCGGATCGTCCTGATGCGCGTCGGTCACGACGAGGCCGAAGAGGTCTCCGACGAGATGGTCACGCACTTCGACCGCTGCCTCGGCTGCATGGCGTGCGTGACCGCGTGCCCCTCCGGCGTGCAGTACGACAAGCTGATCGAGCAGACGCGGCCGCAGATCGAGCGCCACGCGGACCGGCCGCTGGCCGAGCGCGCCTGGCGGCGGGCGATCTTCGAGATGTTCACCCACCCGGGCCGCCTGCGGGCGCTCGCCCCGGTGCTCGCGCTCCAGCAGCGGACGGGGATCGACGCCGCGCTGGCGAAGCTGCCGATCCCGAAGCTCCAGGGCCTGCTCTCGCTCGCCCCCGACGTGGCGGCGAGCGCCGCCGTCCGGCAGCTGCCGGAATACACCCCGGCGCGCGGCGAGTCGCGGGCCCGCGGAAGCGTCGCGCTCATGCAGGGCTGCGTCCAGCGCGTCTTCTTCGGCGACGTCAACGCCGCCACGGTGCGCGTGCTCGCCGCCGAGGGCTTCGAGGTCCACGCGCCCCGCAAGCCGCGCTGCTGCGGCTCGCTGATGATGCACGCCGGCCTCGAGGAGGAGGCGCTCGTGCTGGCGCGCGAGACGATCGCCGCGTACGAGGACTTCGACGCGATCGGCGTCAACGTCGCGGGCTGCGGCTCGGGCATGAAGGACTACGCGCATCTGCTCGCCGACGACCCCGAGTGGGCCGAGCGCGCCGAGGCGTTCAGCGCGAAGGTCAAGGACGTCTCCGAGCTGCTCGCCGGCGAGGAGCCGCGCGTGGTGCGCCACCCGCTGGCGCTCAAGGTCGCCTACCACGACGCCTGCCACCTCGCCCACGCCCAGGGCGTGCGCGACGAGCCGCGGGAGCTGCTGCGCTCGATCCCCGGCCTCGAGCTCGCCGAGCCCGACGAGTGGCAGATCTGCTGCGGCTCGGCCGGCATCTACAACCTCGTCCAGCCCGAGGCGGCGGCGAAGCTCGGCCAGCGCAAGGCCGACAACCTCGCCGCCACCGAGCCCGACGCGATCGCCGCGGCCAACCCGGGCTGTGCTCTGCAGATCGCCGGGTATCTCGAGCGTGAGGTGCCGATCTACCACCCGATGACGCTGCTGGACGCCTCGCAGCGCAACCTGCGACCCGAGGAGATCCGATGAGCACGGCCGCCCGAATCGACACCGCCCCCGCGCCCTCGAGCGACGAGCGAGCCAACGACATCCTCTCCTCCGAGGCGCTCGACTTCGTCGCCGAGCTGCACGGGCGCTTCGAGCCGCGCCGCCAGGAGCTGCTCGCCGCCCGGCGCGAGCGCGCGGCCGAGCTGCAGGCCGGCGGCACGCTCGACTTCCTCGGGGACACGCGTGAGATCCGCGAGGGCGACTGGCGCGTCGCCGAGCCCTGCGACGACTACCTCGACCGCCGCGTCGAGATCACCGGCCCGGCGGACCGCAAGCTCGTCATCAACGCGCTCAACTCGGGCGCCAAGGGCTTCATGGCGGACTTCGAGGACTCGACCGCCCCGACGTGGGAGAACGTCGTCGTCGGCCACGTCAACCTGATCGACGCGATCGACCGCACGATCACGTACGACGCCTCCGACGGCAAGCACTACGAGCTCGCGGAGGAGACCGCGACGCTGCTGGTGCGCCCGCGCGGCTGGCACCTCAACGACAAGCACGTCAAGGTCGAGGGCACCGAGATCTCGGGCGGGCTGCTCGACTTCGGCCTCTACTTCTTCCACAACGCCAAGCGGCTGCTCGACGCCGGCTCGCGGCCGTACTTCTACCTGCCCAAGATGGAGCACCACCTCGAGGCGCGGCTGTGGAACGAGGTCCTCACCTTTGCGGAGGAGGCCGTCGGCGTCCCGCACGGCACGGCGCGCGCGACGGTGCTGATCGAGACGCTGCCCGCGGCCTTCCAGATGGACGAGATCCTCCACGAGCTGCGCGACCACTCCTACGGGCTGAACGCGGGCCGCTGGGACTACATCTTCTCGATGATCAAATGCTTCCGCGACCGCGAGGACTTCGTGCTCCCGGACCGCAACGACGTGAAGATGACCGTCCCGTTCATGAAGGCCTACTCGGAGCTGCTGGTCAAGACCTGCCACGCCCGCGGCGCGTTCGCGATGGGCGGCATGGCGGCGCTGATCCCCTCGCGCAAGGACGAGGAGGCCAACGAGCGCGCGATCGAGGCGGTCAAGGAGGACAAGAAGCGCGAGGCCGAGGCCGGCTTCGACGGCACCTGGGTCGCGCACCCGGACGTGGTCGACCCCGCGAAGGAGGCCTTCGACGCCGTGCTCGGCGACAAGCCCAACCAGATCGACAAGCAGCGCCCCGACGTCGAGGTGACCGCCGGCCAGCTGCTCGACGCGGGCTCGACCCCGGGCAACATCACCGAGGAGGGCCTGCGCAACGACGTCTCGGTCGGCTTCCAGTACGTCTCGTTCTGGCTCGGTGGCCGCGGCGCCGCGGGCATCAACAACATGATGGAGGACGCCGCCACCGCCGAGATCTCGCGCTCGCAGATCTGGCAATGGGTGCGCCACGGCAGGTTCACCCGCGATCAGGTGCGCGAGATCCTGGACGAGGAGACGCAGAAGATCCACGATGAGGTCGGCGACGAGACGTGGGAGAAGGGCCGTCCGGATGAGACGCGCGAGATCTTCGAGCGCGTGTCGCTGTCGGACGAGTTCCCCGAGTTCCTGACGATCCCGGCGTACGAGTATCTGGACTGAGGCGGCGCGGCGCGGTAGAGGCCCCGCACCGCGGGGCCTCTAGCTTTTCTGCGCGAGCAGCTGCTTGAGGGCCGCGAGGTCGGCCTCGAGCTTGCGCTCGAGATGCGGCTGGATCATCGGGATGAAGACGCGGCCCTTGAAGCCGCCGCCCGACGCCTCGAAGCTCTGCGTCAGCGTGGTTCCGGCGGCTTCGGCGGCGAGCGAGTAGCGGTTGACCACGTCGATGCCGCGGATCTCGAAGGCGGAGGCCGCCGCGAGCGGCGCGTCGTACTCGGTCACCTCGAGCTCGACCGTGAAGCGCTGGCCCGAGACCTCGAGTTCCTGGCGGAAGCGCGCGCCGCGGCCGAGCGGACCGGGGTCGAGGCGCTCGTAGCTCTGCAGGCCGGTCGTCCACTGCGGCACCTTGTCCTCCTCGAACAGGTACGGGAAGACCTCCGCGGGCCGGCGCGGGATCTCGACGGAGCGCTCGGTGGTGGCCATCTAGAAGTCGCCTCCGCCGAAGTCTCCCCCACCGCCGAAGTCGCCGCCGCCGAAGTCACCGCCCCCGAAGTCACCGCCGCCGCCGAAGTCGCCGCCGCCGTAGCCCCCGTCGCCCCAGCCTCCGCCGTAGCCGCCGAACATGCCGCCGCCCAGCATCGAGCCGAGGAAGATGCCGGGCAGCAGGCCGCCGCCGAAGAAGCCGCCCATGTACGGGGCGTACATCGGGCCGGCGTTCCAGTACGGGACCATCTGGCCGCCGACCGAGACGTGGCGCGGGTCCGGGTCCTCGCCGCGCTCGACGCGCTGGGCGTCGGCCTCGCAGGCCGGGACCGGGCGCGGCTCGCCCCACGGCGGCGACCATTCGACGTCGCGCGCCGACGGCCCGTGGCGCGGGTCGAAGAAGCACGGCGGAGTGCGCTCCGGCGGCTCGCGGCCCTCGAGCCGGGCGCGCGCCGACGCCATCGCGTAGCGGCCCTCCTCGGCCGCCGCACCGACCGGCTCCAGGTCCTCCGGCCGGGCCGCGATGTCGACCGCGCGCGACGCGCGCTCGTAGGCGCCGAGCGCCTGCTCGTAGTCGCGCTTGGCGTCCTCCGAGGCGCCGGGCATCTGGACGTCGAGGTCGAGCGCGCGGATCTCCTCGCCGAGCTCGACGACGTCCTCGCGGACGTGGCCGCGAACCTCCTCGAGCTCCGCCGCCTGCTCGCGCCGACGCCGCCGCCGCCCGATCGCCACCGCGCCGCCGCCCACGGCCAGCAGCCCGACGAGGATCACCCCGCCGGCGCCGATGCCGCCGCCCCCGTTGCCGCCGCCTCCGCTCCCGCCCGCGTCGCCGCCGGCGCGCACCTTGCCCATGCGGTCGACGAAGTCGAGCAGGATCGCGGGCAGGCCCGCATCGCGCTTGGCCTTGAGCGCGGCATCGGCCGCCTGCCGCGTCGGCCCGCCGGGAAGGTCGGTGCTGCCCGCGCGGAAGCGGCGACCGACCACGATCACGTAGGTGCCGGGGCGGTTCACGCCGCGGAGGAGCTCCGCCAGCGCGGAGTCGACCGACCCGCCGGCCTCGGAGGTCGCCCGCTCCGGCAGCACCGCGATGAACATCGGCCCGGCGTTCCGGTCAATGATGCGCGCGCGCAGCGCGTCGGCCTCGGCTGACGTGAGGCCGGGGTTCGCGTCGGGGTGGACGAAGACGTTGTCGCTCTGCAGCGCGGTGGCGGCCTGCTGGAGCACGCCACCCTGGGCGTGCGCCGCCGGCGCCGCGGCGAGGGCGGCGAGCAGGACGAGGAAGATCAGGACTCGGACGGTCACGCCCGGCGGTGTTACCCGCCAGCGGGGTTCGGCCCACGTACGGGCCGCAGGGGCAGCACCTCGCCGCGCGGATGGCCCGGCTCGCCGCGGACCTCGTCGAGCTCACCCTCGAGCTCGGCGATCCGCTTCGACAGCGCCTTCAGCGCGTCGGCGATCGGGTCCGGCAGGTGCACCCAGTCGGCGTCGGGCCCCTCGGGCTTGCGGCCCTCGACGCGCACGGTGTGGCCCGGGTTGCCGACCACGGTCGAGAGCGGCGGCACGTCGTGGACCACGACCGCGTTGGCGCCGATCTTGGCGCCGTGGCCGATCGTGATCGGCCCGAGCAGCTTCGCCCCGGAGCCGATCGTCACGTTGTCCTCGACCGTCGGGTGGCGCTTGCCGGTGGCAAAGCCGGTGCCGCCGAGCGTCACGCCCTGATAGAGGGTCACGTTCTCGCCGATCTGTGCGGTCTCCCCGACCACGACGCCCATCCCGTGATCGATGAACAGCCCGTCGCCGACGTCGGCGGCCGGGTGGATCTCGATCCCGGTGACAGTCCGCGCCGTCGTGGCGATCGCTCGCGGGGCGAGCGGGACGCCCGCGTCGTGCAGCGCGTGGGCGACGCGGTGGGCGAGCAGCGCGTGGACCCCGGGCCAGGCCGC
>JBBQLH010000123.1:0-10447 GCA_038327685.1 Solirubrobacterales bacterium | reverse complement strand
CGTGCCGCTGACGTCGTCCAAGTCGATCGCGGGCGGCCTCGACGCCCTGCTCTCGATCGCCCAGATGCCGCCCGGCGTCCCGGTGGCGTGCGTGGGCGTGGACAGCGCGAAGAACGCCGCGGTGCTCGCGGCGCGCATACTCAACGCCTGACGACGGGAACACCGTGGGCGCGCGAGCGTCTAGGGAGTCATGCGCCTTTCCCTCGCGTTCCTGGCCGCCGCGTTCATCGCCGCCGCCGCCGTTCCCGCCTCGGCTCTCGCTGCACCCCGTCCTGCCGCCAAGCCGCCGGCCGTGGCCGCCGTCGCGGCGAAGCGCACGGCCCAGGGCCGCCGCTTCACCGTCACGCTGCGGGGGCCGGCGCGCACCGTGCTCGTCTGCGACCTCACCCCCGTCGTGTGCGGCGTCGCCCACCGCCACGGCCGGCGGTGGGAGGCGCTCCTGCCAGACGGCCCCGTCGCGCTGGGCCTCGTCGGCAGCGGCATCCGCGTCCATCAGCCGAGCGCGCTCGCAGGCGTCGGCGACTCGTTCCATGTGGCGGTGTACGCGTTCAGCCGGCACGGGACGACGCGCAGCGAGCTCCGGGGCCGCTACCGCGGGGCCTAGGATGCGCTGAGTGATCGCCCGCTACACCCGCCCCGAGCTCGGCGCCGTCTGGACGGACGAGGCGCGGATGACGGCGTGGCGCGACGTCGAGGTCGCCGCCGCGGAGGCGCTCGAGGAGGGCCCGGCGCCGCAGGACCTCGAGGCGATCCGCGCCGCGACCTTCACGGTCGAGGCGGTCGCCGAGCGCGAGGCCGTCACCGACCACGACGTCGCCGCCTTCGTCGACGTGCTTTCGGCCTCGGCGGGCCCCGCCGGGCGCTGGATCCACTACGGCCTGACGTCGTCCGACGTGCTCGACACCGCGCTCGCGCTGCAGCTGCGGCGGGCGGGCTTCCCGATCCTGGCGGGGGCGCGCGAGCTCGCGACCGCGCTGGCCGAACGGGCGCGCGAGTTCGGCGAGACGCTGTGCGTCGGTCGCACCCACGGCGTCCACGCCGAGCCGACCACGTTCGGGCTCAAGCTGGCGGGCTTCGCGTTCGAGGCTCATCGCAACGCCGAGCGACTGGAGCGCGCGTTCGACCAGGCCGCCGTCGGCGCGATCTCGGGCGCGGTCGGGACGTACTCCGCCCACGACCCGGCCTACGAGGCGCGGGTGCTCGAGCGCCTCGACCTGCGCGCCGAGGACGTCTCGACCCAGGTCGTCCCGCGCGACCGCCACGCCGAGCTGCTGCAGGCGATCGCGCTCGCGGGCGCCGGGCTCGAGCGCTTCGCGACCGAGATCCGCCACCTCCAGCGCACCGAGGTGCGCGAGGTCGAGGAGCCCTTCCGCGCGGGTCAGAAAGGCTCGAGCGCGATGCCGCACAAGCGCAACCCGATCACCACCGAGCGCATCACCGGGCTCGCGCGCGTCCTGCGCGGCTACGCCCAGGCGGCGACCGAGAACGTCGCGCTGTGGCACGAGCGCGACATCTCGCACTCCGGCGCCGAGCGCGTGATCCTGCCCGACGCGACGATCCTCATCCACTACATGCAGCACCTGGCGCTGCGCGTCGTGCGCGGGATGACGGTGCACCCGGACCGGATGGCGCGCAATCTCGACCTCACGTGCGGCGCGCTGTTCTCCCAGACCGTGCTGCTCGCGCTCGTCGAGCGGGGGATGGCGCGCGACGACGCCTACCGGATCGTGCAGGCGGCGGCGCAGCGCGCGTGGGACACGCAGACGCCGCTGCCCGACCTGCTCGCGGACGAGCCCGCCGCGGCCGGGCTCGACCTCGACGCCCTGTTCGACTACGGGCGCTTCACGCGCCACGTCCCCGAGGTGCTCGCGCGCCTCGACGCGATCCTGCAGCCGGCGCCGGCATGAGCGAGCCGCTGCTCCTGCGCGCCGCCCCCTCGGTCTCCGCGGACCTCTTCCACGCGGTCCCGCTCGAGATCATCGACCCGTTCCTCTACGCCGAGGTCGACGACCGCCGCTTCGCGGTCAACAGTGTGCTCGAGCGCGACCGCATCGCGAGCCTCGGCCTCGGCATCGAGGTGATCGACCCGTTCGAGCTCGGGATGGACGAGCTGCTCAACGCGGGCGTCGGCTTCCTCGAGGCCGAGATCGAGTGCGACCTGCGGGCGTGCCGCGAGATCGGGCTCGAGCACGCGATCGTGCCGCCCGACTTCCCGCTCGCGTGGGCCAACCGGCTGCGCGAGGAGCAGGTGGAGCTGCGCGTCGACGCCGATGCGTTCGACCTGCGCCGGCGGGTGAAGACCGGCGATCAGCTCGCGGGCATCCGCCGCGCCCAGGTCTCGGCCGACGCCGCGATGGCGGCCGCGGCGGCGCTCGTGCGCGAGCTCCCGACCGGCCTGACGTGCGAGCAGGTGCGCGAGGCGATGCAGCGCGTCTGCGCGGAGCGCGACGCCGAGCTGCCGGACACGGCGATCGTCGCGCACGGCGCGCAGTCCGCCGATGGCCACGAGGAAGGGTCGGGCCCGATCGAGCGCGGCGAGGTCGTGCTGATCGACATCTGGCCGCGCGACAAGGTCTCGCGCTGCTGGGCGGACATGACGCGGACCTTCGTGGCCGGCGGCGGGGCACCGCCCGCCGAGCTGCAGGAGTACTGGGAGCTCACGCGCGCATCGCTCGACGCCGTGATGGCGGCGATCCGCCCCGGCGCGGTCTGCCGCGAGCTGCACGGGCTCTCGTGCGAGCCGTTCGAGGCGGCGGGCAAGCCGACGGTCCGCACCAAGGAGCAGGGCACGGTGCTGGCGGAGGGCTACTACCACGGCCTCGGGCACGGCGTGGGCCTCGAGGTCCACGAGCGCCCGAACCTCGGCCGCTCCGACGAGCGGCTGATCGCCGGCGACGTCGTGACGGTCGAGCCGGGCTGCTACCGGCAGGGCTTCGGGGGCGTGCGGCTGGAGGACCTGCTGCTCGTCACGGAGGACGGCTGCGAGCTCCTCACGGACTTTCCGTACGAGCTCTCGCCCTGACGGCCGAAACCGGCCGAGGCCGTTGCTAGCCTCGCCTATGTGATCCCCACCGCGCCCGATCTTCCCCTGCTCGCCAAGGGCAAGGTCCGCGAGATGTACGACCTCGGGGACGACCTGCTGATGGTCGCCTCCGACCGCATCTCGACCTACGACGTCGTGCATCCGACGCCGATTCCGGACAAGGGCCGCGTGCTCACCGGCCTGTCCGTGCTCTGGTTCGACCTCACGGGGCAGATCGTCCCGAACCACTTCGTCTCCGCCACCGACGGCGTGCCGGAGGACCTGCGCGGCCGCGCGCTGCGCGTGCAACGCCTGGAGATGCTCCCGGTCGAGTGCGTCGTGCGCGGCTACCTGTCCGGCTCGGGCTGGAAGGACTACCAGCGCACCGGCACGGTGTCGGGGCTCGAGCTGCCGGAGGGCCTGCGCGAGTCCGAGCAGCTCCCGGAGCCGCTGTACACGCCGTCGACCAAGGCGGACGAGGGCCACGACGAGGCGATCGACTTCGAGCAGACCGTCGAGCTGATCGGCGACCGCGCGCTGGCCGAGCGCGTGCGCGACGTCTCGCTGGCCGTCTACGGCGCGATCGCCGACCACGCGCGCGAGCGCGGGGTGATCCTCGCCGACACGAAGTTCGAGTTCGGGCTCGACCCCCAGGGCACGCTCGTGCTCGGCGACGAGGTCTGCACGCCGGACTCCTCGCGCTTCTGGCCCGCCGACGAGTACGAGCCGGGCCGCGGCCAGGCCTCGTTCGACAAGCAGTACGTCCGCGACTGGGCGGCGGGCACCGGCTGGGACAAGACGCCCCCGGCGCCGCCGCTCCCCGACGACGTGGTCGCCCAGACGTGCGAGCGCTACGTACGCGCGTACGAGCTGCTGGCGGGCGAGCCGTTCTCGGGGTGGCTCGGGCGGGTCGGCGCGTCGGAGTGAGGGCGCGCGTCCTGATCCGGCCGAAGGCGGGCATCCTCGACCCCCAGGGCCAGACGGTCGAACGCGCGCTGCCGGCGCTCGGGTTCGAGGGCGTGGCGAACGTGCACGTCGGCCGGCTGGTCGAGCTCGACGTCGAGGACCCCTCGCGGCTGCCCGAGATGTGCGAGCGGCTGCTGACCAACCCCCTCATCGAGGACTACGAGATCCTGTGAAGATCGGCGTCGTCCGCTTCCCCGGCTCCTGTGACGAGGTGGACGCGCTGCAGGCGGCGCAGCGGGTCGGTGAGGCCGAGCTGCTCTGGTACGCCGATCACGACCTGCGCGGCGCCGACGCGGTCATCGTCCCCGGCGGCTTCTCCTACGGCGACTACCTGCGGGTCGGCGCGATCGCGCGCTTCGCGCCGGTGATGGAGGAGGTCGAGCGCTTCGCCCGCTCCGGCGGCCCGGTGCTCGGGATCTGCAATGGCTTCCAGGTCCTCTGCGAGGCGGGCCTGCTCCCGGGCGCGCTGCTGCCGAACACGAGCCTGCGCTTCCTCTGCCGGCAGGTCGGAGTGACGGTGGCGAGCACCGCCACGGCGTGGACGGGCGAATGCACGCCCGGCGAGCCGCTGTCGATCCCCGTCAAGCACACGACCGGCCGCTACTGGGCACCTGACCCCGTGCTCGACGAGCTCGAGGCCGGCGGCCAGGTCACCTTCCGCTACGCGCCGGGCGACAACCCGAACGGCTCGGCGCGCGACATCGCGGGCGTCTCGAACCACGCGGGCAACGTCGTCGGGCTGATGCCGCACCCCGAGCACGCGGTCGACCCGCTCACAGGCTCGGTCGACGGCCTGCTGCTGTTCCGCTCCGTCGTCGGTGCGGCGGCCGCGCTGGCTGCATGACGGTCGCCACGCGCCACCGCGAGCTGGGCCTCAGCGATTCGGAGTACGAGCGCATCGTCGACCACATGGAGCGCGAGCCCAACGAGGTCGAGCTCGCCGTCTTCTCGCTGATGTGGTCCGAGCACTGCGCCTACAAGCACTCCAGGAAGCTGCTGCGCTCGCTGCCGACCGAGGGCCCGCGGGTCGTGATGGGGCCGGGGGAGAACGCCGGCGCGGTCTCGGTCGGCGGTGGCCTGGCGTGCGCGTTCAAGGTCGAGTCGCACAACCATCCGAGCGCGGTCGAGCCGTTCCAGGGCGCGGCCACCGGCGTCGGCGGGATCCTGCGCGACGTCTTCGCCGTCGGCGCGCGGCCGATCGCCATCCTCGATTCGCTGCGCTTCGGCGAGGTCGAGCGCTCCGCGCGCTCGCGCTACCTGCTCGAGCGCGCCGTGGCGGGCATCGGCCACTACGGCAACTCGATCGGCGTCGCCACGGTGGGGGGCGAGATCTACTTCGAGGACGCCTACGAGCAGAATTGCCTCGTCAACGCGATGTGCCTCGGGCTGATCGAGGAGGACCGGCTGATCCGGTCCGCGGCCGCGGGCGTCGGCAACGTCGTGCTGCTGTTCGGCGCGCGCACGGGCCGCGACGGCATCGGCGGCGCCTCCGTGCTCGCCTCGGCCGAGCTCGACGAGCTCGACGCCGGCAAGCGCCCGACGGTCCAGATCGGCGACCCGTTCGAGGAGAAGAAGCTGCTCGAGTGCTCGCTCGAGCTGCTCGACCGCGACCTGCTCGTCGCGCTGCAGGACCTCGGCGCCGCCGGGCTGACCTCGTCGTCGGCCGAGATGGCGTCCAAGGGCGAGGTCGGGATCGACATCGACGTGCGCAAGGTGCCGCTGCGCGAGGCCGACATGGAGGCGTTCGAGATCATGATCTCGGAGTCCCAGGAGCGGATGCTGTGCGTGGTCGAGCCGCATCGCGTGGCCGAGGTCGTGGCCGCGTGCGAGAAGTGGCTCGTCAACGCGACCGCGATCGGCGAGGTCACCGACACGCGGCGGCTGCGGGTGTTCGACGACGGCGCGCTTGCGGGCGACATGCCGGTCACCGCGCTCGTCGACGAGTGCCCGCTGTATGACCTCGAGCCGGTGGCGCCCGCGGTCTCGATGTACCCGCCGCCGGTGGCGGTGCTCAGTGGCCCCGCCGACGCCTCGACCACCCTCATCGCCCTGCTGCGGAGCGCCAACCTCGCGTCGCGGCGCTGGGCGTTCGAGCAGTACGACTGCCTCGTCGGCTCGCGCACCGTGCGCCGCCCCGAGCAGGCCGACGCCGCGGTGCTCGTGATTGGAGACCCGCCCGCCCGCTCCGCGCTCGCCGTCTCGATCGACGGCAACGGCCGCCGCGTCGCGTGCGACCCGTACCGCGGCGCGGTCGAGGCCGTGCTCGAGTGCTCGGCCAACCTCGCCTGCGTCGGCGCCGAGCCGCTCGGGCTGACCAACTGCCTGAACTTCGGCAACCCCGAGAAGCCGCACATCGCCTGGCAGCTCACCCGCGCGGTGGCGGGGCTCGCCGACGCCTGCCGCGCGCTCTCGATCCCGGTCGTCGGCGGCAACGTGTCCTTGTACAACGAGGCCGGCGCGGGCCCGATCTTCCCGACGCCGGTCGTCGGCCTGGTCGGCGAGCTGCCGAAGGCCGCGCGCTCGGGCCGCCTCGGCTTCGCGCAGGAGGGCGACGTCGTCGCCGTCATCTCGGCCGGCTCGTGGGCGCCCGCCGCCACGGGCTCGGAGCTCGCGAAGCTCCGAGGCGAGGCGCCGTTCGGCGAGCTCCCGCAGGCCGATCTCGGCGAGCTCCGGACGCTCCACGCCGCGGTGAGGCAGGGCGTCCGAGCCGGCGCGCTGCGCTCGGCCCACGACGTCGCCGAGGGCGGGCTCGCCGTGGCGCTCGCGGAGTGCTGCCTGGCGGGCGCCCTCGGGGCGAGGGTCGACCTCGCCGCGTTGCGTCCCGCCGGCGAGGCGCTCCTGTTCGGCGAGGGCCCCGGCGCGTTCGTGGTGTCCGGCGATGCGCAGTCGCTGCGCGCCTTCGGCGGCGCGGCGGTGGTCATCGGGGAGGTCGGTGGTTCTGAGCTCGTGATCGACAGCGCGCTGAGCATCCCGGTCGTGGAGTTGTCGGCCGCGCACGCGGGCGGCCTGGCCTCACTGCTGGACTAGCGATCGTCAACTGCGGCTGGTGAGGGGTGTGTCCGCCACGCGGTGCGGCCACGAGTGTCATCTAGACCCCCTATGGCGTGGTCGAGACGACACTCGTGCCGAAACGGTGCCCTCCTACCCAGCCGCCGTTGACGTCCGTCGGCGGCACCGGGAACGCCGACCGCGCTACCCCGTGATCGCCGCCGCCATCTCCTCGAACACGCTGACGTAGGCGTCGATCGACCCGTCGGTGTGGGTCACCGACAGCGTCCACTCCTCCTCGCGTCCCGGCGTCATGAAGATGCCGCGGTTCATGTTGAACAGCCACGCCAGCTCGGCGAGGTCGGCGTCCTGGTTGGCCTTGAACGTCTCGTAGTCGACGATCTTCTGCGGCGAGAACGTGACGCAGCCCTTCGAGCCGGCGCCGAGCGCGTAGCCGGGGAGGCCGTGCTTCTCGACCACGGCCGTGCAGCCCTTGAGGATGCGCTCGTTGAGCGCGTCGAGGTGCGTGTAGGCGTCGGGCGTGAGGACCTCGAGCAGGTTCGCGCGCGAGGCGGCCATCCCGAGCGGGTTGCCGTTGTACGTGCCGACCTGGAAGACGCTGCCGTCCTCCACGACCGACATGACCTCCTCGGTCCCGCCGATCGCGCCCGAGGGCAGACCGCCGCCGAGCGCCTTCGCGAGTGTGACCATGTCCGGCATCACGCCGAAGCGCTCGGTCGCGCCGCCCGCCGCGATGCAGAGGCCGGTCTTGACCTCGTCGAAGATCAGGACGATGCCGTGGCGTTGCGTGATCTCGCGCATCGCCTCGAGGTAGCCCGGCTCGGGAAGCACGATCCCGAGGTTCATCATCGCCGCCTCCATGATCAAGCAGGCGGGCTTGCGGTCCTCGGCGATGAGGGCCTCGATGCGGCGCTCCGTCGCCTCCGGGTCGTTGAACGGCACCGCGATCGTGAGGTCGACGACGGCCTGCGGGATGCCGGCGCCGTAGGGCAGCGACTCGAGGTTGAAGCGGTCGCCGATCTTGTCGTACTCGACGCCGATCGAGACCATCACGCCGTCGTGGTGGCCGTGGTAGGAGCCGAAGATCTTCACGATCGTGTCGCGCTTCGTGTACGCGCGGGCGATCCGGATCGCGTCCATCGTGGACTCGGAGCCGGAGTTCGTGTAGCGCCAGCGCGGGAGGTTCCAGCGCTTGGAGAGCTCCTCGCCGACGACGATCGCGTCCTCGGTCGGCGCGGCGAAGTGCGTGCCGAGCGCGTAGCGCTCCGAGATCGCCTTGCCGATCACGGGATGGGCGTGGCCCTGGACCATCGAGCCGAAGCCGTTGTGGAAGTCGTGGTACTCGTTGCCGTCGACGTCCCACACGTGCGGCCCGGAGCCGCGCTCGAGGTAGATCGGCCACGGGTCGCGCAGCTGGTAGGACGAGGCGACGCCGCCCGAGAGCGAGCGCTTCGCGCGCTCGTACATCTCGCCCGACCCCTTCGTGCGCTCGTTGAGCGCTTGTTCCTCACGCTCGATGAGCGCCTTGATCTTCGTTCGGTCGAGCTCGGCGGGGGTACTGACAGCCATGGTTTCTCCTCGTTCTTTGCGGGCCTGAGGCTATCCGAGCCGTCCAGATCACGCCGGGGCCGTTGCTACGCTGGCAACTCGATCGGGCTCCTCTGAACGGCATGACGCCCCCCATCAACGACGAACGCGACGGGCCGCGCGACGAGTGCGGCGTGTTCGGCGTCTATGCCCCCGGGCATGACGTCGCCCGCCTCTCGTACTTCGCTCTCTACGCCCTTCAGCATCGCGGACAGGAGTCCGCGGGGATCGCGACGGCCCAGGGCGGCCACATCATGGCGATGCGCGACAAGGGGCTCGTCAACCAGGTCTTCGACGAGCAGAAGCTGCGCGCGCTGCAGGGGGACATGGCCGTCGGCCACGTCCGCTACTCCACTACGGGCGCCAACTCGTGGGAGAACTCCCAGCCCGTCTGGCGCGCCGACCGCCGCGAGGTCGCGCTCGGCCACAACGGCAACCTCGTCAACGCCGTCGACCTGCACACGGGCCTGCGCGATCGCGGCGTCTCGTTCCGCTCGACGTCGGACTCGGAGATCATCGCGGCGCTCCTCTCCACCCACGAGGCGGAGACGATCGAGGATGCGGTCGAGGACGTCATGCCGCGCCTCGAGGGCGCCTACTCGACCGTCGTCATGACGGCCGACCGCGTGGTCGCGTTCCGCGATCCCGCCGGCCTGCGCCCGCTCGCCCTCGGCATGCTCGGCGACCGCTACTGCGTCGCGTCGGAGTCCTGCGCCTTCGACATCATCGGTGCGCAGTACCTGCGCGAGATCCTGCCCGGCGAGATGGTCTCGTTCACCGAGCGCGGGCTCGAGACGCGCCAGGTCGTGACCGGCGACCGGCTGGCGTTCTGCGTCTTCGAGCACATCTACTTCGCCCGGCCCGACACGCGCCTCGAGGGCCGCATCGTGCAGACCTCGCGCGGGCGCATGGGCGAGCTGCTCGCGGCGGAGTCGCCGGTGGAGGCGGACCTCGTGATCCCCGTGCCCGACTCCGGCAACGCCGCCGCGCGCGGCTACGCGCGTGCCAGCGGCCTGCCCCAGGACGACGGCCTGATCAAGAACCGCTACGTCGGGCGCACGTTCATCCAGCCGGGCCAGGAGCTGCGCAAGCACGGCCTGCGGCTGAAGTTCAACCCGCTGCCCGAGGTCGTGGCCGGCCAGCGGCTGGTCGTCGTCGACGACTCGATCGTGCGCGGCAACACGACGCGCCAGATCGTGCAGATGCTGCGCGACGCCGGCGCGGCGGAGGTGCACATGCGCATCAGCGCGCCGCCGATCCGCCACCCGTGCCACTACGGGATCGACATGTCCTCGCGCGAGGAGATGATCGCCCACGGCCGCACGGAGGCGGAAATCGCCGCCGAGCTGGGGGCGGACTCGCTCGCGTATCTCTCGCTCGAGGGCGTCTACAGCGCGATCGAGGGCGACCGCTCGACCCACTGCGACGCCTGCTTCTCGGGCGAGTACCCGCTGGAGAACACCGGCTCCGGGCAGGCGAAGGACCGCTTCGAGCACGCTCTGCCGCTCGTCAAGGCCTGAGGCGACACTCGACGTGCCGCTCCCGCTCGTCACGACGTAGCGGGAGCGACTCTCAGTCAGCGCCCTTGATGGCGGATCGGGCGGCGCGTCTGGCCGCCGCCCTTGGGCGGCGTCGCCGCGGCGCGCTGCTGCTCCTTCTTCTCGCTCCGCGCGGCGAGCTTGTTCGCGAGCGCCGTCGGGATCGCGGGGTTGGAGCTCTTGCTCTTGGCACCTGAACTGCGCTTCGACATTCGGAACCTCCGTGGATCGGGGCCGGGCAAGACGAGGTCTCGCACCCGTGACCCGGGCTGGATGCGAGGGATGCGGCGGCTCCTACACGGCCCCTGAAGCTACGCCTGCCTCG
>JBBQLH010000122.1:0-10600 GCA_038327685.1 Solirubrobacterales bacterium | reverse complement strand
GGCGCTCCGGTTGTGAGCCTCAGGCCATGTAGTAGAGAAGCTCGCCGTCCTCGCCGATCCGGTGCATGCCGGCGCGCTCCATCACCGCCTGCGAGGCCACGTTGGTGCGCGTGGTGTCGGCCAGCACGCAGGTCAGGCCGTCCTGCCGGCTGGCCCACTCGAGCAGCGCGACCAGGGCTTCTGTGGCGTATCCGTGGCCGCGTGCGGACTCGGCCAGGCCGTAGCCCACCCGGACGGCGCCGGTGTCGTCGGGCCGGCCGAAGAACCCGGCGGCGCCGATCACGGCGCCGTCCTCGCGGCGGATGATCTCGTACGTGCCGAACGGCCCGAGGTCGCGGCCGTGCTTGGCCGCGGTCATCACGAACCCGGCGGCCACCAGCGCCCCGTCGTCGGGGTAGCCCGGCGCCCAGGTGCGACCGCTGCCGCCGCGCCCGTCGACGAGCGCGATCGCTTCCTCCACGTCGAGCTGAACCATGCGGAGGCGTGGGGTGACGATCCGGTTCGCCATGTCCTCAGCCGACCCTATCCGGGTGGAGAGCGGCGATGGGGAGGTTGGTCGGCGCTGCTAGCGGCGGCGGCCGCTGGTGGCCGCCTGCGCGCGTGCCTCGGCCTGCTTGTCGCGCGCGCGCTTCTGCCTGCGCCGCCCGACGAAGAAGAGCACCCCGAGCACGACGCAGACGAGCAGGAAGCCCCAGAAGATCCCGACGCCGGCGCCGACCCCGCCGAACGGCAGCGAGACGAGCTGGACGATCGCCCAGCCGAGCGCGAGCAGCGCGACGACCAGGAACAGGATCAGGAAGATGCCGCGGGCCCGCAGCCACAGTGGCGCGCCCGGGGGCGGGGCGACGAGGCCCATGAAGCGCAGCGCCAGCAGCTGGCGGTTGGTCGGCGGCGTCTGGCCCAGCTTCTCGGCCGCGGCCTTGAGGTCCGCGGGGCGGCGCTCGGCCAGCGCCAGCGAGGCCTCGGCCATCCGCCGCAGCTGCAGACGCTCCTGCGGGCGGGCGGCAGCGATCGCGGCGCGAAAATGCTCGCGCGAGCGCTTGGCGTCCATCCGCTCGGCGGCGCGGGCGCCGAGGATCGCCTGGGCGGCGGCGCGGAAGCGGGTCTCGGCCTCGAGCTCCTCGTCCGAGCGCGTCTCGAGCTTGTGCATCGCCGACAGCGCCGACTTGCTCTCCATCTTGACCTGGCGCTGCTTGGGTGGCATCGCGGTTGATTCTACGTCCGCCGGCGAAAGCCGGTGGGCTCATGGTCGGGGGCCAGCGGGCTGGGGGGCAGGTCGGTCGGGAACTCGGCCCAGTCGTAGCCCGACGGCGCGATGTCGTTGACGCCGTCGGGATGGAAGACCGAGGCCAGGTACTGGATCTGCCCGCGCCCGACGCCGAGCTCGGACTGGCCGCCGCCGTAGATCTCGATCCCGCGCTCGGCGCAGTAGTCGTAGGCGGCGAAGAGCTCCTTGGTCGAGCCGAAGCGCGAGGGCTTGACGTTGATCGTGCGTGGCGCAAACGCGAGGTTCTCGATGTCGGCGACGGAGTGGATGGGCGCGTCCCATGTGATGCGGTGGCGGTAGGGCTCGAGTACGGCGGCGGCCTCGGGGTCGGTGAGGTCGGGATCCTCGAGCCACGCGTCGGGGAGCGTCTCGGCGATGCGGCGGTAGAACGCCGGGTCCGTGTCGACGTCGACGGGCGTGCCCTTGTAGGCGCCCTTGAAGTCGATCGACGCGACCGCGCCGGTGGCCGCCAGCCGGTCGATCAGATCCTGGTCCCAGTCCGGGGTGCCGTCGAGCTTGAACTTCAGCCAGGGGTAGACCTCGAGCCGCTTGCCAACCGGGTCGAAGGTCGGTGGGCTCCCGATCCGCAGCGACGCGACGAAGTGGATCGGCGACTCCTCGCGCCCGAGCGCCTGCGCCAGCGACTGGCCGGACCGTCGCAGCGCGAGGTCGAGCGCGGCGCTCTCGATCGCCCAGCGCCGATAGAAGCGGAAGGCCGGCATGCCCGGCTCGCCGCCGGGGAAAAGGTCGAGCCCGCCCACGTGCTCGCAGAACGACGCGAACGTCCACGTGCCGGCCAGCGGCAGGTCAGGGCCGCGCGCCTGCTGGGCGCGCTGGTCCTCGGGGCTGTAGGTGACGTCCTCCCCGAGCCCCTCCGTGCCGCCACCCTGCACGTGGAAGGTGGTGGTGAGGCGCTCGAACTCCGGCGAGACCTGGCGCTCGCGGCCTTCCAGCGAGTAGCTGTCGATCGTCAGGGGCAGCTCGGCGATGCGTTCGAACGTGGTCACGACGGGACGCGACATTAGTGTCTCCCGCAAGGAATGACCGCTGCGCTGCGCTTCTTCGTGCTGATCGAGGTACTGGGGCTGGCGGCGACGCCGCTCGCGGCGGTCGCGTTCGCGCGCCTGCCGGGACGCGGCGTCGCCTTCGCCAAGCCGCTTGGCCTGCTGCTCGCGACCTGGCTCGTGTGGATGACCGGGTCGCTCGGCCTTCTGCCCGCCGGGCTCGGGCTGTGGGTCGGCGCGGCGGCGCTGCTCGTCGTGGCCGGCGCGCTGGTGTGGTGGCGCCGGCGCCCGCCGCTGTGGGAGGGGCTGACGCGTCGCTGCCTGCTGTGGTCGGAGGCCATCGCGCTGGTCGCGTTCGCCGCGATGGCGCTGCTCGTCGCCTACTCGCCCGACGTCTGGCAGACCGAGAAGCCGATGGACATGGCGTTCATCAACGCCGCCGGCAACGCGGACTCCTTCCCGCCCGAGGACCCCTGGATGGCGGGCCAGGACCTCAACTACTACTACCTCGGCCACCTGATGGCGGCGGGGCTCGTGAGGCTCTCGGGCGTCGCGCCGGACGTCGGCTACAACCTCGCCGTCGCCGCCTTCTTCGCGCTCTCCGCCGTCGCGGCGTTCGGGCTCGCCGCGGCGCTCGTGGGGCGTGTGGCCGCCGGGCTGTGGGGCGTGGCGCTGTGCCTGCTGGCCGGGACGATCGGCGCGGGGATCGACCTCGTCGGCGACGGCGGGCCGCTGCGCAGCTACGACTGGTTCGGCGCGTCGCGCGTGATCGAGGGCACGATCAACGAGTTCCCGGCCTTCTCGTTCACGCTCGCCGACCTGCACGGGCATGTGATGGCGATCCCGTTCTCGCTGCTCGCGCTCGCCTTCGGCCTCCAGCTGGCGGTCGCCGGGCCGCCGCCGCCGCCGCGCGGCCGGGCGGCGCTCGAGCTCGGGCTGACCGCAGTGGCGGTGGGGACGCTGTACGCGATCAACGCCTGGTCCTTCCCGGTCATCGCCGGCCTGTTCGCGCTCGGCGCGCTGGTGCGGATGCACGATGCGCCGACCGTCCGCGAGCGGGTTCGCACGCTGGCGTGGGCGTTCGCGGCACTGCTGCTGGCGGTGATCGCGGTGCTGCCCTTCCTCCTCAACTACGACGCTGCCGCGAACGGGCTCGGCACGGTGTCCAAGCGCGCGTCGCTGACGAGCTGGGCGAGCGACAATGGCGCGCTCTACGGGGGGTTCGCCTACCTCGTCGCGACCGCCTACCTCGTGCGGCTGGCGCGCTCGCGCCATCCCTGGCGCACCGCGGGCTGGACCGCCGCCGCGGCGCTGTTCATCGGCTCGCTGCTGGCCGCCGCCGACCTCGTCGCGGTGGGCGGGCTCGTCGTGCTCGTGTTGACGGCCGCGCACGCGGCGTTCCTCGGCCGCGCTCCGGCCGTCGAGCGCTTCGCCTGGCTGCTGATCGGCGGCGGGCTGCTGTGCCTCCTGATCCCCGAGGTGGTCTACGTCAAGGATTCCTTCGACGGCAGCGCCCTCTACCGCATGAACACGGTCTTCAAGCTCGGCTACCAGGCATGGCTGCTGCTCGCGATCGCGGGCTCCGCGGCGATCGTGTGGACGTGGGGGTGGCTGGGGCGGCGCGCGCGGCTCGCGCCGCTCGCGTGGGCGCTGCCGCTGCTCGCCGGCCTCGCGCTCGCCGCCGCCTACCCGGTGGCGGGCACTTACGCGCGCAAGGACGGCTTCTCGCATGCGCCCCACCTCGGCGGCCTGCGCTGGCTGGCGCAGTCGGCGCCGGGCGACCCGGGCGCGATCGAGTGGCTGCGAGGCCACGCGCCGCGCGGATCGGTCGTGCTCGAGGGCGTCGGCGACGACTACTCGGCCTTCGGCCATGCGCGCATCTCGACGTTCACCGGGCTGCCGACGGTGCTCGGCTGGCCCGGCCACGAGCTCCAGTGGGCGCACGACCCGGGCAGCCGCCGCGCGGATGTCGACCGCACGTACAGCACGAGCGACCCGGCCGAGGCGCGGCCGCTGCTCGCGCGCTACCACGTGCGCTACGTGGTGGTCGGGCCGATCGAGCGCGCCGACCACGGCGACGCCGGGGTGCCGAAGTGGGACACGCTGGGCCGGCGGGTGTACGACCGCGACGGGACGACGGTGTGGGCGCTGCGCTGATCGAGCTCGGCGACGCGCCCGCGGCCTGGGCGGCGCTCGGGTTCGCGCCCGATGGCGCGGGCGAGGTGGTCCTCGGCGAAGCGCGGTCGACCACGTCGTCGCGCTCACCGGCTCGCTCGCGCGCACCGTCGCCGCGCTCACGGACGCCGGCCTCGACCTGCGCCGCATGCCGGAGCTCGCCGGCCGCGTCCCGCTCGTCGCGCGCCGAAGGCCGCGGTTCAGCCCGGGCGGAGCATCGCGACCGTGTCGCGTGAAGCGGGGCTCGGCACGTCGCTGGCGCTGATGACGCCGCGGCGCACGTAGAGGTACTCGGGCATCCCCCCGATGGGGTTCCAGACCTTGCGCTCGAAGATCCAGCGCAGCCAGGCGCCGGGCGTGCCCTTGGCGTAGTCGCGCACCCACCAGACGCGGAACGAGAAGCGGCGCGAGCGGTAGGCCGCGAGCTGCGGCGCGAGCCGCTGGGAGCTTGCCTCCGTCATCACGAGCACGTCCGAGCCCGGCGGCGCCGCGGTGGTGGTGAGGTCGAGGTAGCCGACGTTGAGATCGCGGAAGTACCACGCGTAGGGAAACGTCGCGCCGTCCGCCGAGTCGATCGTCACCGACAGCTTCGAGCGCTTGCGCGCCATCGCGGTCACCTCGCCGGCCACCCGCTTGACCTCCTCCGAGGACTGCGTCGAGACCAGCAGCTCGCGCGGATCGGCGCGGTGGTCGACGTTCACCCACCACGACGCCACCGGGACGTAGACGGCCGCCACGGCGGCGACCACCAGCGCAGCCTGCCCGAGCCGCGTGCCGCGCGCCTCCCACAGCCACTGCACGCCGAGGCCCGCGAGCAGGATCAGCGGCAGCAGCGGGTGCAGCACGAGCCACGCGAACTTCTCCCCCGCCCAGGAGTAGATCGCCAGCGAGAGCGCGAACGCCCAGACGAGGAAGGCCCGCAGCACGGTCGGCTGCCGGAAGGCGGCGAACGCCCCGACCGCGCCGAGCAGCAGCACCGGCCACTCCTCACCGAACAGCACCGCGACGTAGAAGTAGGGCTTCTCGCCGCCGCGGCCGACCCCGTGCTGGCGGATCCAGTAGGCGATGCTCTCGTAGAGCCCGTCCCAGAGCCCGGGGGGGTTGGTCAGGAACACGGTGAACATCAGCGTGAAGACCGCCGCGAAGGCGGCCAGCGCCCACACCCAGGCCTCCCAGCCGACCGAGCGCAGCGCCGCCCGCGTCGGCCCACCGAGCCCCTCGCGCGGCAGCAGGATCGCGAAGAACGTGAACGCCACGAAGCCGGCGATGTACATCGTCTCCTTGGTCGCGAAGCCGAGGGCGATCAGCGCGCCGATCAGCGCCGGATGCCAGCGCCGCGGGGTGTCGAGGAACCGGAACACCACGACCAGCAGCGCGAAGCTGACCGCCGCGAAGTAGATGTCCTCGCGGGCGAAGCGCGAGAAGTACAGGTAGGTGGGCCCGACCGCGAGCAGGACGGCGGCGGTGAACGCGGCGACGCGGCCGAGCTGGCGGCGCAGGAAGTACGGCATCGCCACCATCGCCGTGCCCATCAGCGCGGGCGCGCCGCGGGCCGTGAAGTTCGAGTCGCCGAAGATCGAGAACAGGCCGGCGGTGAGGTAGAAGCGCAGCGGGCCGTGCAGGATCGGCTGGTACTGGTAGTCGCCGTTCTTGAAGAGGATCCAGGAGAAGTAGGCGTCCTGGCTCTCGTCGTGGTGGAACGGGCGCGAGCCGAGGTCGTAGAGCCGCAGCGCCAGCGCGATCGCGACGAGCAGAGCGTAGGCGAGGACCTCGCGGCTCGGGCGCCGCAGCCTCACGTGCGCGCCGCCCGGGCCCGCGCCAGGCCGCCGTAGCGGGTGACGAGGAGCAGGAAGCCGACGGCGGTGATCGGGACGAGCAAGGCGAAGCGCAGCATCACGAGGTAGGACACCGCGGTCGCGCCCGTGCCCCCGATCGCCTTGATGCCGATGACGGTGGCCGCATCCTGGGTGCCTGCGTAGCCGGGGCCGGACGGGATCAGTGCGAACACGCTCGCGAGCGCCACGAGATAGAGGCCCTCGAGGAAGCTCATCCCGAAGCCGACGGACGCGCCGACCAGGATCCAGGTCGTCGCCTCGATGATCCAGACGGCGAACGTCATCGCCACGAGCAGCGCGCCGTGGCGGCTGAGCAGCCGCGCGGTCGAGGACAGCATCGGCGCGACGAAGTCATGGATGCGCTCGTTGCGGCGCACGAGCACGATGGCCACGGCGACCCCCGCGATCACGGCGGCCGTGGCGAGCGCGATCCACTCGACCGAGCCGGCGCCGACGTTGCCGAGCACCGCGTAGCCGACGACGAGGAAGAGCACGAGGATCACGCCGACGTCGAGCAGGCGCTCGGCCACGATCGTCCCGAGCACGGTGCGTCGCGACGCTGCCGCGCGCGGCGCCATCGCCACGACCCGCACCGCGTCGCCGGCGCGGGCCGGCAGCACGTTGTTGACGGCGTAGCCGATCGTCGTCAGCGCGTAGGAGTCCGCGCGCGCCGGCCGTGCGCCGTCGTCGAGCAGCAACCGGTGCCAGCGCTCCGAGCGTACGAGCGTGTTGAAGCCGTAGAGCGCGATCGCGCCGACCAGCGCGCCGATCTGCGCCGCGCCGTGGGGCAGGCGCGGCGGGTCCTGGCGCAGCGCCCACCACACCACCGCCGCC
This sequence comes from Solirubrobacterales bacterium, assembly GCA_038327685.1. Lineage (GTDB taxonomy): Bacteria > Actinomycetota > Thermoleophilia > Solirubrobacterales > Solirubrobacteraceae > DASQFQ01. The sequence goes on along the minus strand of JBBQLH010000122.1, from coordinate 3,485 downwards.
AGCGCGACGACGGAGATGCCGATGCCCAGGACGGACCCGAGCCCGCGCCACCGTCCGCCGCCGCCCGGCGGCGGCGCCTCAAGCGGGCTCGCTGGAGTGCTGGTCGGTGTCGCCGGCGGCGGAGTCGTCGTCATCTTCGGGCGCGGCCGGAAGGGTGTCGGCCGAGCCGGGCGCCTCGTCCTCTTGATCGTCGGGGCGCTTCTCTTCTTCCTTCATGGGTGGCTCCTGTCGTGGGTCGGTGGCAGACATTGTGGCGAGGTAGGTTGACCCCGTGTCCCTGACGGGCCCGGAGCCCATGAGCACGAACCCGCTGCGGCGCGTCGCGTTCGAGCTGCAGACCGAGCGCCGGGCGCGCGGCGGTTATCCGCCCGGCGACGTCTCGCCGAGCCTGCGGCGCACGCATCGCATGATCGCCGACCCGCTCTCCCTGCTGCTCGAGGCCTATGAGCGCCACGGCCCGGTGTTCTCGCTGCGCATCCTCAACGCGCGCAACGTCTTCATGCTCGGACCGGAGGCGAACCACTTCATGCTCGTCTCCCACGCCGACCACTTCCGCTGGCGCGACGGCGGCTTCGGCGACCTGATCCCGCTGCTCGGCGACGGGATGCTCACGATCGACGGCGACTTCCACAAGCAGTCGCGCCGGATCGTGCTGCCGGCGTTCCACCACGAGCGCGTGCGGAGCGCCCAGGCCGTCATGGCAGAGGAGGTCGAGCGGGCGCTCGCGCCGTGGCAGGACGGGCTCGAGCTCGACCTCTACGCCTGGGCGCGCGAGCTCGCGCTGCGGGTCGCGATGCGGGCGCTGTTCGGGTTCGACCCGGACGCTCGGGTCGATGGAACGCAGCCCGCCCGCGAGTTCGAGCGCGCGCTCGGCTTCTACGGCCGCGAGTACTGGCTGCAGGTGCTACGCGGCCCGGGCACGCCGTGGCGGGCGATGGCGAGCGCACGGCGGCGGCTCGACCAGCTCATCTACGCCGAGATCGCGCGGCGCCGCCGGACGGGCGCACGCGGGGAGGACGTCCTCTCGCTGCTGCTCGACGCCCCCTTCTCCGACCGCCATGTACGCGACCACGTCATGACGCTCCTGTTCGCCGGGCACGATACGACGACCGCGACGATCGCGTTCTTCTTCTACGAGCTCGCGCGCCATCCCGAGGTGGCCGCCGCGATCGCGACCGGCCCGGCCGAGCTGCTCGACCAGGCGCTCGAGGAGACGCTGCGCCTGTACCCGCCGGCCTGGATCGGGCCGCGGCGGGCGGCGCAGCCGTTCGAGTTCGCCGGCCACCGCGTCGCGGCCGGCGCGCCGGTCAACTACTCCTCGTGGGCCTCGCACCGGCTGCCCGACGTCTGGGATGCGCCCGGCGAGTTCCGCCCCGAGCGCTTCTCGCCCGAGCAGCGCGCCCGCATCCCCAAGGGCGCCTACGTGCCGTTCGGGGGCGGCTCGCGGATCTGCCTCGGCATGCGCTTCGGGCAGCTCGAGATCAAGACCATCGCGGCGGCCGTGGCGGAGCGTTTCCGCGTCGACTTGCCCGACGGCTTCCGGCTCCGGATCCGCCAGACGCCGACGCTCGGACCTGCTCTGCCTCGGCCAGAGGCCTTGTCACCGCTTCGCTCGGGCCTGCCGGTGCGCATCCGGGTGGCACGCGAATCGCGCGAGGACTAGGTTTCAGGTCAGAAAGAGAAGTTCCCAGAGAGGGGGAGGAGAGCTACATGGCAAACCGCGTCCCGATCACGGTGACCGTGAACGGCCAGCGCCACGTCGGAGAGGTGGAGCCGAGGCAGTTGCTCGTCCACTTCCTGCGCGAGTCGCTCGGCCTGACCGGCACGCACGTCGGCTGTGACACGTCCAACTGCGGGGCGTGCACGGTCCATCTCAACGGCGACGCGGTGAAGAGCTGCACGGTGCTCGCGGTGCAGGCCGACGGCGAGAACGTCACGACCATCGAAGGCATGGGCTCAGAGGAGGACCTGCACCCGATGCAGGAGGCGTTCTGGGAGCACCACGGCCTCCAGTGCGGCTACTGCACGCCCGGCATGATCATGGCCGGCGCGGACCTGATCGCCAAGAACCCGGACCCGAGCGAGGCCGAGGTCCGCGAGGCGCTGGCGGGCAACCTCTGCCGCTGCACCGGCTACCACAACATCGTCAAGGCCGTGCTGTCCGCCGCGAAGGCGACGAGCGGGCAGGAGGTGACGCTGTGAGCGCCGTGGAGACCAATGGGAAGTGGGTCGGCCAGGCGATCCGGCGCAAGGAAGACCCCCGGATGATCACCGGCCGGGGCAACTACGTCGACGACATGATCGTCTCCGGCATGCTCTACATGCACGTGGTGCGCTCGTCGGAGGCGCACGCGAAGATCGTCTCGATCGACGCCGCCGGAGCAAAGGAGCACCCCGGCGTCTACGGCGTCTTCACGGCCGAGGACCTCGACATCGCCGCGGGCCTGCCGATGGCCTGGGTGCCGCCCGGCGTCGAGATCAAGTCGCCCGAGCACTGGCCGCTCGCCAAGGGCGAGGTCAAGTACGTCGGCCAGGGCGTGGCGATCGTCCTCGGCAGCGACAAGTACGGCGTCGTCGACGCCGCCGAGCAGGTGCTCGTCGAGTACGAGCCACTGCCCGTGGTCGTCGACCCGGAGAAGGCGCTCGCCGACGACGCCATCCTCGTGCACCCCGAATTCGGCACGAACAAGACCCACGAGTGGTCGATCGGCGGCGGCGACATGGACGCCGCGTGGCAGGAGGCCGACGTCATCGTCGAGCGGCGGATCGTCAACCACCGCACCGCGGGGAGCCCGATCGAGCCGCGCGTGTGCCTCGCCGACTTCCGCGGCGGGTCGCTGACGCTGCACCTCACGAGCCAGAACCCGCACCTGATCCGGCTCTTCATGGCCGGCGAGTTCGAGATGTCCGAGGACCGCATCCGCGTGATCGCCCCGGACGTCGGCGGGGGCTTCGGCGTGAAGATCTCCCACTACCCGGAGGAGATCCTGGCGGCGTGGTCGTCCAAGCAGCTCGGCCGCCCGGTCAAGTGGACCGAGACGCGCTCGGAGAACCTGAGCTCGACCATCCACGGCCGCGACCAGATCGACTACGTGAAGGTCGGCGCCAAGCGCGACGGCACGATCACCGGGCTGGAGTGCACGGCGATCGCCGACTTCGGCGCGTTCTACACGCTGCTGACCCCGTTCATCCCGGCGTTCACCGGCTTCGTGATCTCCGGTTGCTACAAGATCCCGAACCTGTCGTTCACGGCCATCGGCGCGTTCACGAACAAGATGGCGACCGACGCGACGCGCGGCGCCGGCCGGCCCGAGGCGACCCACCTGATCGAGGTGATGATCGACCAGCTCGCGGCCGAGCTGGACATGGACCCGCTGGAGCTGCGGCGGAAGAACTTCATCCCGAAGGAGGACTTCCCGGCCGAGGTGGCGATCGGCATCGTCTACGACTCCGGCGACTACCACGGCTCGCTCGACAAGCTGCTC
>JBBQLH010000121.1:0-10686 GCA_038327685.1 Solirubrobacterales bacterium | reverse complement strand
GCCGGCGGCGCGCCGGGGAATGCTGGATGCCCGCGGTCATCGCGCGGTCGATCTTGCCGATGTCGGGACGCAGGTCGTCGAGCAGGGAGAGCGACTCCATGCCGCCCGAGAGGTCGTCGAGCGCCACGAGGGCGCCGCGCTCGCGATGGGCGTTGACCAGGCCCTTGAGCAGATCGCGGTCGGCGGTGCGCTCGGGGCGGATGAGCTCGAGGCAGATCCGCGACGGGTCGGCGCCCATCCGCAGCACGACGGGCCAGGTGGTGCGCAGCGAGGACTCGATGTCGAGCACCGCGCGCGGGTCGAGGTTGACGAACAGCAGCTCACCCTCGGGCAGCAGCGGCAGCCCGACCTCGAGCGCCGCGGCGCGGGCGCGGGAGTCGAAGGAGAAGAGGGCGTCGTGGGCCTCGGCGGCGGCCATCAGCTCGGCGCCGCGCAGCTCGATGGCGCCCATCTTGCCGCGCATCAGCGCCTCGCGGCCGTAGGCCTTGCCGTCGGCGAGGTCGATGATCGGCTGGAAGTGCGGCGTCATGACGCCGTGCGAGAGGAATTCGGGGAACCAGTCGGTGCGTGCACGGTCGAGCAGCGTGTCGGCCGCGATCGGCAGGCCCTGCTCGTCGGAGAGGCGGACCGCGAACAGGCAGGCGCGCTCGGAGTGCGAGATCGAGCTCAGCACCTCCTTGAGGCGGTCCTCCCAGCCGGGGCCCGCGACCTGCATGCCCTCGACGGCGATGTCGCCCTCGACGGGCTCGGTCGCCATGTGCTCGACCTTGTAGAGCACGGACGGACGGTGCGACAGGAGCCGCACGCCGTCACTGTTCTCGCTGGCCTCCCGTTCCGGGTTCATACCCCAGCAGCATCGGCCGGAACGGGACGGCGCTTGACCGGAGAAGAGCCGCTGCGCGCGCTCTAGACGTCGTAGACGGCGCCCTCCTGGGCGACTTCGACCGCGGCTCCGAACGTCGCCTCCGCCTCCCGCCGGGCCCAGTCGGCCCCCAGCTCGTCGGAGAAGTGGGTCAGGACGACCCGCCGCGCGCCCGCCATGCGAGCGTGCTCGCCCGCCTCGCCGGGGGTCACGTGGCCGCGCGGGCCCTCGCGCTCGGGCCGCGGCAGCGTGGCCTCGATGATCAGCAGCTCGGTGTCGCGCGCGAAGTCGACGAGCACGTCGGTGGGGGCGTGGTCGGCGCCATAGGTAATCCGTCCACCGCCGTTGCTGGAGGCGACCTCGACGGCGTTCGTGGCGGTGAAGTGCGGGACGGGCTGGAAGCGGATGCGCAGAGGCCCGACCTCGAGCGCGTCGGCGGGGTCGTACTCGCGCATCTCGAAGGCCTTCTCGATCAGGTCCTCGTTGCCCCAGGCGCCGACCACGCGGCGGAACAGCTCGGTCGCGCCCGGCGGCACGTGCAGCTCGGGGCAGGCGGGGCAGTCCGTGCCGGGCCAGCGGTCGACGGCGACGGGCTGCTGGCGCGGGGCATAGGTGAGCGCGTAGGAGAACGGGACGAGGTCGAGGAAGTGGTCGGCGTGCAGATGGGAGATCACGACGGCGTCGACGTCGACGTAGTCGATGAACCGCCGCAGCTTGGAGAACACCCCGTTGCCGCAGTCGAGCAGGAGGTGGAAGCCGTCCTCCTCGATCAGGTAGCCGCTGCAGGCTCCGTCCGCGTCCTGCCAGGACGGCGACTTGCCGAGCACGGTGATTCGCAACTGGTGAGGCCCTCCCCCTCGTGAACGCGCTGAGAGACTCTATCCCGGTGAGCCTCGAGATCGTCCTGCTTGTCCTGGGCGGGCTGCTGATGGCCGGGGCGCTGCTGTCCGGGCTGGCGCGGCGGTCGTTCCTCTCGCTCGCTGCCGTGTTCGTCCTCGCGGGCTTCGCCCTCGGCCAGGGCGGGCTCGAGGTGCTGGACTTCGACCCGCGCTCCGGCTTCGTCCACGACCTGGCGGTCGTCGCGCTGATCGTCCTCCTCTTCCGCGACGGCCTCGAGGTCGAGGCGGAGATGCTGCAGCGCGAGTGGCACCTGCCGTTCCGCAAGCTCGCGCTCGGGATGCCGATCACCGGCGCGCTCGTCGCGCTGGTCGCCCACTGGGTGGTCGGGCTCGGCTGGCTCGAGGCGTGCCTGCTCGGCGCGCTGCTCTCGCCGACGGATCCCGTGCTCTCCTCCGCGGTCGTCACGAACCCGCGCGTGCCGCGCCTGGTGCGCCACTCGCTCAACCTCGAGTCCGGACTCAACGACGGGCTGGCGCTGCCCGCGGTGCTGGCCTTCACGGCTGCGCTCGGCACCCGGGACGACTTCGTGTGGTGGCGCTTCGTGCTCCAGGACGTGACGCTCGGATTCGTGTTCGGCGTCGTGCTGGCGTGGATCGCCTCGAAGCTGATGCCGCGCGGGCGCCGCTTGACCGACTCGGTCCCGATCCACGCCCAGTCGCTCTATGCCCTCGGCGTGGCGTTCGCCATCTACGGCGTCGCCGTCGGCCTGCCGCCGGCGGGCAACGGCTTCATCGCGGTCTTCACCGGAGCGATCACGCTCGGCATCCTGCGCCCCGACCTGCGCTCGAGCTTCGAGCACCGCGCCGACGACATCGTGGAGATCGTCAAGCTCGGGATCTTCGTCGTGTTCGGCTCGCTGCTGACGGTCGACGGGCTCTTCACCGACGGCTGGTCGGCGGTCGCCGTCGTCGCCTTGACGCTGCTGGTGGCGCGACCCGTCGCGATCTGGATCGCGCTGGCGCGGACCGGCGTCGACACCGCGACCAAGGGCTTCATGGCGTGGTTCGGCCCCAAGGGCGTGGCCACCATGACGTTCTCGCTGTTCGTGCTCGGGGAGGCGGTCCCCGGCGCCGAGCGCATCTTCAACCTCGCTGCGCTCTGCGTCTTCGCCTCCGTGCTCGTGCACGGCCTGACGGACACGCCGGGCTCGGAGTGGCTGATCAGGCGTGCAACGCCGCCTGCTCCTGGGCGTCCGGGAACGCCCACGCGGCCTGCCGGCGACGCTCCTGCCTGAAGACGAAGCGCAGCTGCTGCGGCGGGCGCAGCCCATCGGGATGGTCGGGGCGGAAGGTCGGACACGGCTCGTCGAGCGCGAGCGCGCACAGGAGGTTGCGATGGAAGAAGCAGTCCTCGCAACTGACCTTCTTGACCTTCCTGGAGCCCACTCCCCGTTCCCCCTCGTCACGATTCCGTCACAGGACGACGCTGAGCAAAGCGTGCCGGGGCGCAGGACGCAACCCCGCCCGGCAGGCGGTTCCCGCACAGCGGGGGATTTTCAGGACTGTTCCCGCAAGGAGGCGTTTTCCATGCCCGTTTCGCCCTCCTTGCGAGTCATCCCTCCCGCAGTTTGGGCACGTAGGCTCAGACATGCCCATGCGAATCCTCGTCACCGGCGCCTCGGGATACGTCGGCTCGGCCCTCATCGCTCGCCTCCGCGAGGACGGCCATCACGTGCGCGGCTACGGACGCTCGGCCGCGCGGGTGACCGCCGCCGTCGACGAGATGGTCGAGGGCGACGCGGCGCTCGGCACCGGCCTCGAGCGCGCGCTCGACGGGATCGAGGTCGCCTACTTCCTGATCCACTCGATGGAGGGCGTCGGCGCCTTTGCGGACCAGGAGCGCCGGAGCGGCGAGCAGTTCGCCGCCGTCGCGGCCGCCGCGGGCGTGCGGCGGATCGTCTATCTCGGCGGGCTCGTCCCCGCGGACGGTCAGCTGTCGCGCCACCTCGCCTCGCGACTGGTCGTCGAGGAGCTGCTGCTGGCGGCCGCGCCGGAGTCGATCGCGATGCGCGCCTCGATCGTGATCGGCGCCCGCTCGCGCTCGTTCCGCTTCCTCGTGCACCTGGTCGAGCGGCTGCCCGTGCTCGCGCTCCCCGCCTGGCGGGAGAACCGCACCCAGCCGGTCGACGGCCGCGACATGCTCGAGTTCCTCGCCCGGGCCGCGACGGCGCCGAAGGAGCTCTCAGGCCGGTCGTGGGACATCGCGGGTCCCGACGTGATGTCCTACGGGGAGCTCGTCGAGCGGATCGCCGATGCCATGCTGGTCAGCCGCCCGCGCGTCGGGCTGAACGTCACCATGACGGGGCTGGCCTCCGTCATGGCGGCGGCCATCGCCGACGAGGACGTCGGCCTCATCACCCCGCTCATGGAATCACTCGAATACGACCTCCTCCCGCGCCACGAGTCCGCACCGGCCTTCGGCGTCCGCCTGCACTCCTTCGACGCCGCCGTCGAGCGTGCGCTGCGCGAGTGGGAGCGGGTCGAGGAGCTGTCGGCGCGATGAGCACCGTGTCGGCCACCGTCGACCTCGACTGCCCGCCGGAGAACGTCTGGAAGCTGATCATGGATCCGACCCGCTTCAGTGACTGGGTGTCGATCCACCGCAAGATCTGCGACGTCGACGACGGCCCGGTGCGCGAGGGCTTCAAGGTCGACCAGCGGCTCGCGCTGCGCGGGGCGCCGTTCACCGTGCACTGGACGCTGACGAAGTGCCAGGCGCCCAACCTCGGCACCTGGGAGGGCAAGGGCCCGGCCGGCTCCTACGCGCGCGTCACCAACCGGATCTCGCCCAACGGCGACGGCGGCACCCACTTCGAGTACGAGAACACCTTCGAGGCGCCGGGCGGCGCGATGGGCCGGCTCGCCTCCCGCGTGCTGGTCGGCGGGATGCCCAAGCGCGAGGCCGACAAGTCGCTCAAGAACCTCAAGACGCTGCTCGAGAGCTAGATGACTGATGGCGCAGGCGTTCTACGAGCAGAGTGACGACGTCGGCGAGCTCGTGCTCGACGCGCCGCCGCTGAACCTCTTCGGGCCCGCCATGTTCGACGACCTCGAGGCCGCGATCGTGCAGGCGCAGGAGGCGGGGCCGCGCGCGTTGATCTTCCGTGCGCAGGGCGACGTGGTGTCGGCCGGCGTCGACGTGCACGTGTTCGAGGGCCTCGACGCCGGCGGCGCCGCCGCGCTGACGACGCGCCTGATGGCGTTCGCCCACGCGCTGGAGGACCTCCCCTTCCCCACGCTCGCCGTCGCGCACGGGCTGTGCCTCACCGCGGCGCTCGAGCTCTCACTCGCATGTGACCTGCTGTGGGCAGGTGAGGGTGCGCAGTTCGGGTTGGTGGAGGCGGTGGTCGGGATCACACCGCTGATGGGCGGCACGCAGCGGATCGCCGAGCGCGCCGGCGCGGCGCGGGCGCGCGAGTTCGTCATGACGGGTGGGCTGTTCACCGCCGAGACCCTGCGCGACTGGGGTGTCGTCAACCGGGTGCTGCCGGCCGCCGAGCTGCTCGACAAGGCGCGGCGCTTCGCGGCGCGGCTGGCGGCGGGGCCGACGCAGGCGCACGCGGCCACCAAGCGGATCATCCGCGCGCAGGCCGATCACGGCACCCGCGGCGCCGACGAGCGCACCGCGGGGCTGACGTCACATCTGTTCGAGACTGAGGACACCCGAAACGCGGTGCACTCTTTTCTGGAACACGGGCCCGGCAAGGCGAGTTTCACGGGTCGCTGACGTCTCGGCTGTTAGCCTGAGTTAACTGTCAGTGCCGTGATTTTACGAAAGGGTTGCTGAATGCCCGACTTCCTGGAGGAAAAGCGCAAGGAGATCTCGCAGCGTCTCAAGGAGCTGCGGCCGCTCGTCGACGAGTACCACCGCCTCGAGGCGGCCGAGCAGGCACTTTCCGGCGTCGGCGGCGACGGCCGCCGTACCACCTCCACCTCCACCGCCTCGTCCACCCCGCGGCGCGCTCGCAGCGCCCGCTCGAAGGGCACCGGCCGCCGCGGCCGCCCGCGCGGCAGCGGCACCCGCGCCAACCAGGCGCTCGACCTCGTCAAGTCACGCCCCGGGATCACCATCCCCGAGCTCGCCGAGGCGATGGGGATCAAGCAGAACTACCTCTATCGCGTCATGCCCGGGCTGGCGGAAGAGGGCAAGGTCACAAAATCAGGGCGTGGGTGGCATCCCAAAGCAGCGGCTTAGATAAGTCCCAGCTTCTTCACAGCGTCCCGCTCCTCACGTAGTTCGTTCACCGTCGCCTCGATCTTCTCGCGGGCGAAGTCGTTGATCTCGAGTCCCTCGACGATCGACCACTCGCCGCCCGAGCAGGTGCAGGGGAAGCTCGAGATGAGTCCCTCATCCACGTCGTAGGAGCCGTCGGACGGGACCGCCATCGACACCCAGTCGCCGTCGGGCGTGCCGTTCACCCAGTCGTGGACGTGATCGACGGCGGCGTTGGCGGCCGAGGCCGCGCTCGAGGCGCCGCGCGCCTCGATGATCGCCGCGCCGCGCTTGCCGACCGTCGGGAGGAAGTCGTTCGCGTACCAGTCCTGGTCGTCGACGACCTCGGCGGCATTCTTGCCACCCACCTTCGCGTTGAACAGGTCGGGGAACATCGAGGGTGAGTGGTTGCCCCACACGCCCATGTTGATGATGTCGGCGACCGCCGCACCGGCCTTCTTCGCCAGCTGCGCGATCGCGCGGTTGTGATCCAGCCGCGTCATCGCGTTGAAGCGCTCGCGCGGGATGTCGGGCGCGTTTGACTGTGCGATCAGCGCGTTCGTGTTCGCCGGATTGCCGACCACGAGGATCTTCACGTCGTCGGCGGCGCCGGCGCTGAGCGCCTCACCCTGAGGCTTGAAGATGCCGCCGTTGGCCTCGAGCAGGTCGGCGCGCTCCATGCCCTTCGAGCGCGGCTTCGCGCCGACCAGCAGGGCGACATTGACACCGTCGAACGCCTGCTTGGCGTCATCGGTGATGTCGACGCCGGCGAGCAGCGGGAACGCGCAGTCGTCGAGCTCCATCGCGGTGCCCTCGGCCGCCTTCACGGCGTCGGGGATCTCGAGCAGGGTGAGCTGCACCGCGGTGTCGGGCCCGAGCATCTGGCCCGACGCGATCCGGAACAGGATCGCGTAGCCGATCGCGCCGGCCGCACCGGTGACTGTGACCTTCACTGGATCCGCCATTTCAGTTCATCTCCTCGATCACCGCGTCGGCGAACTCCGAGGTGCCGACGGCGGACGGGTCGTCTCGTTTGGGCTTGAGGTCGTAGGTGACGTTGTCGCCCTTCTTGATCACGGAGGCGATCGCCGCCTCGAGCTTGTCGGCCGCCTCCAGCTCGTCGAGGTGGCGCAGCATCAGCACGCCCGAGAGCATCAGCGCGGTCGGGTTCACCTTGTTCTGCCCCTTGTACTTCGGAGCCGAGCCGTGGGTGGCCTCGAACATCGCGGCCTCGGTGCCGATGTTGCCGCCGGGCGCCAGGCCCAGGCCGCCGATCATGCCGGCGCCGAGGTCGGAGACGATGTCGCCGTAGAGGTTCGGGAGCACGATCACGTCGTACTCCTCCGGGCGCGAGACGAGCTGGTTGCAGAGGTTGTCGATGATGCGGTCCTCGAACTCGATGTCGGGGTGACGCTCGGCCACCTGGCGCGCGACGTCGAGGAAGAGGCCGTCGGTGTGCTTCATGATGTTGGCCTTGTGGGCGGCGGTGACCTTCTTGCGCCCGTACTGCTCGGCGTAGTCGAAGGCGGACTCGACGATCCGCTCCGAGCCGAACTCGGAGATCGGCTTGATCGAGATGCCCGAGCCCTCGCGAATCGGTGAGTCGAGCTCCTCGGCGAGGAACTTGGTGAGCTTCTCGTTGTCCGGCGTGCCGCGCTCGAACTCGATGCCGGCGTAGAGGTCCTCGGTGTTCTCGCGCACGATCACGATGTCCGTCTCGGGGAAGCGCGTGCGCACGCCCTCGTAGGACTTGCACGGCCGGATGCAGGCGTAGAGGTCGAGCTCCTTGCGCAGCAGCACGTTGACCGAGCGGAAGCCCGAGCCGACGGGCGTCGTGGTCGGCCCCTTGATGCCGACCGTCGTGCGCTTCACAGAGTCGAGGGTGCGGTCGGGGAAGGGGGTGCCCTCCTCCTCGTAGACGTCCTCGCCCGCCGGATGCTCGTCCCACTCGAACTCGACGCCCGTGGCCTCGAGCACGCGTCGCGTCGCCTCCACCAGCTCCGGCCCGGTGCCGTCCCCGGGGATCAGGGTGACTTCATGTGCCATGTGGTCCTCTCCAAGGTCTTCAAGGGCCCGCAGGCTAGATGATTGATTCCATGGCCCGCGCGGTTCCTCGGTCCTGGATCGTGGATGCAGGGCGGTGCACGCCGAAGGGGAACAGTGCCCCTGGCACGGGCCCCTTTCGGCGGGTGCCGATCCTGCGCCGCGAGACAGCACGAGGGGCCGTGGGGGTCGTGGAATCAGTCATCTGGTGCCCGGGGCTGTGCGACGATGCCTGCATGTTCGGCACGGGCGGTTCGTTCCAGCTCGCGCGGGTGCTCGGCATCCGTATCGGGGTCAACGTCTCGTGGTTCGTCGTGCTGTTCCTGTTCATCTACCTCTTCCAGGGGCAGTTCCAGCAGAAACTCGCCGCCTCGGACTCGGTGGCCTTCGTCGTCGCGGTGGTGGCGGCGGTGCTGTTCTTCGGCTCGATCCTGTTGCACGAGCTCGGCCACGCGATCGTGGCGCGGCGCGAGGGGATCGAGGTCTCGGGGATCGAGCTGTTCCTGTTCGGCGGCGTGATGAAGATGAGCCGTGACACGGACTCGCCAGGCGCCGAGTTCCGCGTCGCCGCCGCGGGCCCGCTGGTCACCTTCGGGATCGTGGTCGTCGGCGGCCTGCTGACGATCGTCGTCGCCGGGCCGGACCGGCTGTTCGACGCCGGCACCCTCAGCGGCAACCAGTCCGAGGACATCCCGGTCCTGCTCCTCTCGGTCCTCGTCGGCTTCAACACGATCCTGCTGCTGTTCAACCTCGTCCCCGCCTTCCCGCTCGACGGCGGCCGGATCGCCCGCGCGATCGCGTGGCGGGTCACGGGCGACCGCGGGAAGGCGACGCGCTTCGCGGCCCGCATCGGCCAGGGCTTCGCGGTGCTGATGGTCGGCTATGGCCTGTACCGGCTCTCGACCGGCGACGCGTGGGGGCTGTGGACGATCATGCTCGGCTGGCTGCTGGGCTCCGCGGCCCGCTCGGCGATCGTCCAGAGCGCCTTCACCGACCAGCTCGAGGGGATCACCGTCGCCGACCTGATGGACGCCGAGCCGGTCACCATCCCCGCCGACCTCCCGGCCCGGCGCGCCTATGACGACTTCTTCCTCCGCTACCAGGGCTGGGAGTGGTTCGCGGTCGTCGAGCCGGACGGCCGCTACGTCGGGCTCGCCCACCGCGAGCCGCTGCGCCAGGTCTCCGAGGGCGGCGCCGGGGACCGGCCGGTGCGCGAGCTGGTCGTCCCGGCGAGCGGCGACGGGCAGGTGCAGGCCGACGCGCCGCTGGAGGCGCTGCTCGGCTCCGAGCCCCTGCGCCGCCTGGGGGCCCTGATGGCCGTCGACGGCGAAGGCCGCCTGCGCGGCGTCGTCACGCTCGAGCAGGTTTCGCGCGCGCTGCAGGCCCATCTCGCGGCCGGCTGAGGATCGGGTGCTGACCCGATAGGAGAACGTCCGGGCCCGGCGCATGATGGGTCCATGCCAATGCTTCTCCTGCTGGGCAGTGCGTGGCTGGTGCTCGTCGTCCTCGGGTGGTCGCTGTTCGCCACCGCCGCCCGTGCGGACCGCGGCGGCTGGCGGCGGCCGCCCGCGCCGCCGCCGCGCCGCTGACGCGGGGCAACGGGCCCCCGCCGGGCGGGCCGAATAAACTCGCCCGCCATGCCCGCACATGACGTCCTCATCATCGGTGCCGGACTGGCCGGCCAGCGCGCCGCGCTCGCCGCCGCGGGCGCCGGTGCGACGGTGGCCATCATGAGCAAGGTCCACCCCGTCCGCTCGCATTCCAACGCGGCCGCGGGCGGCATCAACGCCGCGCTGAACCCCGACGACTCCTGGGAGTCCCACGCCTACGACACGGTCAAGGGCTCGGACTACCTCGGCGACCAGGACGCGATCGAGATCATGTGCCGCGAGGCGCCCAACGAGGTGCTGTGGCTCGAGCACCAGGGCGTCACGTTCCACCGCAGCCCGGAGGGCAAGCTCGGCACCCGCGCGTTCGGCGGCGCCTCGGCCGCCCGCACCTACTACGTGGCCGACATCACGGGCCAGGCGCTGCTGCACGTGCTCTACGAGCAGCTGATGAAGAACCACGAGACGGTCGACCGCTACGAGGAGTGGTTCGTGACCGCCATCGTCCAGGACGACGAGGGCCAGTGCTGCGGCGCGATCGCCCGCAATATCCGCGACGGCTCGATGGAGCTGTTCGCCGCCAAGTCGGTGATCCTCGCCTCCGGCGGCGCGGGCCAGGCCTTCAAGCCCACGACCAACGCGCTCATCTGCACCGGCGACGGGATCGCGCAGGCCTACCGCATCGGCGCCCCGCTGATGGACATGGAGATGATCCAGTACCACCCGACCACGCTGGCGGGCAACGGGATCCTCATCACCGAGGGCGCCCGCGGCGAGGGCGCGCACCTCTACAACGCCGAGGGCGAGCGCTTCATGGAGAAGTACGCGCCCAACAAGCTCGAGCTCGCCTCGCGCGACGTCGTCTCGCGCTCCGAGCAGACGGAGATCAACGAGGGCCGCGGATTCCCCGACGGCACGGTCGCGCTCGACATCACCAAGGTGCCGCGCAAGCGCACGCTCGAGGCGCTGCGCGAGATCGTCAACATCGGGCGCGACTTCGCGGGCGTGGACATCACGCGCGAGCCGATCCACATCAAGCCCGGCTGCCACTACATCATGGGC
>JBBQLH010000120.1:0-10691 GCA_038327685.1 Solirubrobacterales bacterium | reverse complement strand
ACGATCGACACGATCGCGCGCCGGATCGAAGACGCACTCGACCCGCGGCCCGAGCCCGCGACCGATGCAATCGCCAGCGAAGCCCTCGCGGCGTGACCAGCTATGCCGGATGCCCGGCAGCGCGAAGCAGCACGCTGAGCGTCGCCGCCGGTCCCGGCCAGTGCTCGCCGAGGATCTCGGGACCGGTCGCGCGCAGCAGCCGCCGAAGCACCAGTGCGACGACGATCGCGTCGTCGAGCTGGCCGGCGACAGGGATGAAGTCGGGCACGAGATCGAGCGGCATCGCGAGGTACCCGACCAGCGCGATGAGCAAGAGCTTGGCGGGCCGCGGCACGCGATCGTCGGCAAGCAGGCGACGGAAGAGGACCACGCAATCTGGGATGAACCGCGCGATCGCCACGGCTTCGTCGCGGCGCCCAGCGCGAATCAGCCAGACCAGGAAGGCCGCGTAGGACGCGAGCCCGGCGCAGGCGAACATCAGGAGCCATTGCAGCGCCGACGCCGCTGATCGTGACACGTGCGTGCCGGAGGGCAGCTCGGTCGTGGCTGCACCCGCCCCGATGATCGGGCAAGTCCGGCCGGCGGGCCCGCGGCGCAACCGCCGCACGCGGACACCCACGCCGGCCGGTCTCACCCGGGTCGGGGCGCATGCAGCCCCCGACCGAACCCACACCGGCAGTAGCGCAGCAGCGCTCGGCGCCGCACGGCGACGAGGGCGTGCTCTACCGCCACCATCACCGCGACCTTCACCGCGCCGTCGCTCGCGCCGTCAACGCCCCGCGCGAGCTCATCGAGGACGCCTGCCAGAACGCCTGGACGATCATGCTTCGGGCACAGCCCGACAGGGCGTCGATATTCGGCTGGCTGTACGTCGTCGCCACGCGCGAAGCCTTCCGGCTGTGCGAACGCGATCGTCGCCACATCCACCTCGACGCGATGCTCCCGGACGGATCGTGGGACGCCGTGATCGCGGATGCATTCTCGATCGAAGACATCCTCGAAGCGCGGGAGGCGCTGGAGATCCTCGCAAGCCTGCCCGACCGCCAGCGCGCAGACCTCATCCTCCTGGTTGCCGGCTTCAGCTACGCCGAGATCGCCGAGCTGACGGGAGGGCGCACGTACACCAACGTCAACAAGCACATCGCCAAGGCCCGCGCCCGCGTCCGGCTGGCGCGGCTGGGCGACACTGCCGAGGACCGCCGGAGCGGGCGGATCTAGGATTCGGCGTCGTGCTCCCAGGCCTCGATGTCGCCGCGATCCGCCACTACTGCGAGCAGCGCGTCCCGCCGCACGCGCTCCACCAGGTCCGCATCGAAGCCCGCATGGTCACGGTCATGGAATGCCGCGCGCCGTGGCACGAGGAATACGGCCCGGAATGGACCCGTCGCGGCATCGCGCGCTTTCGCTACACGGCGAAGTAGAAGCACTGGACGCTGTACTGGAGCGACCGTAACCAGCGCTGGCACAAGTACGACCTGACCGCGCCGTCGCCCGACGTGATGGCGCTGCTGGACGAGCTCGACCGCGACCCCACCTGCATCTTCTGGGGCTGACCTGAACCCGCGGGGGCCAAGAATCGCCGCGGCGGCTCTTTACGAGTAGAGATGCCGATCTGGTCACGAGAGCCCGAAGACGAACCCCCGATCACGTCGGTGCTGATCCTTCTCGACACCCTGTCTCCGGCTGAACGCCGCGACCTCGCGAACTCGCTGCTGCGAGCCGCGTGGTGCGCGGCGCTTGAGCAGACGCGAGTCCTACTGCTCGACGCGCTCGTCGAGATCGACCACAACGTCTTCGGAGGCGCTGCATGAGCGCCGGCACGCGCTACGTGCCGAGGTCCACGTGACGTCGACGGCTGACCTGCACGCGTTGCCAGCGCTGCTCACGGTCGCCGAGACCGCGGACGTGCTTCGTGTCGCGCGCAGCTGGGTCTACGAGCACGCCGCCGAGCTCGGGGCCGTCAAGCTCGGACCGGGGCAGACCGCGCCGTTGCGCATCCCCCGTGACGGGGTGCACCGGATCGTCGGCATGGCCTCTCCGCGGCGAGAGCGGCGGTCGGTGCCCGCCCGGCGGGCGCGGGAGGCAGAGACCGCACGGGGCGAGTTGCGCGCGCGCCCGCGCCTATAGGAGTTTCGACGCATGCCCCGCAAGCCGATCGGGCAGATCCTCGAGCACACCGCTCGCAACGGCGTGGTGAGCTACAGCGTGCGGTTCCGCGGCCGCGGCTACCCGGCCGAGGTGATCCGCCTCGGGCGCAGTGACGAGGGCATGAATCGTCCCCGCGCCGAACACGAGGCGCGGCTGATCGCCAGCCAGATCCTGGCCGGGACCTGGAGCGCGCCGCTGAAGGCCGACTACGTAGAGCGGGACGTCCCGACGATCGCGCAGCTCGCTGACGAGCACTACCAGCGCAAGGTCCGAAAGGGGCTGCGCCCGAACAGCCTGGCGGACATGAAGCGCAAGCTCGAAATCCACCTGCTGCCGCACTTCGCCGACATCACCGTGAGCGAACTGACGAGCCGCGACGTCGAGGCCTACCTCGACCGAAAGCTCGCCGAGAACCGCCGGATCGAGGCAGCCCTAGAAATCGGCGAGCCGCTGATCGACGGCCGCGGCCGCGCGATGCAGCCGTTGCAGCCGCAGACGATCAACTCGCAGCTGCACCTGGTCTCGGAGATCCTCGCGCGTGCCGTGCGCGAGGGACTGCTCGCACGCAACCCCGCCGAAGGAGAGGACCTGCGGCTCGAGGTGCGCCGTGAGAAGAAGTACGGCCTCGAGCTCGACGAGGCGATGTCGCTCGTCGACGCGGCGGGCAAGCTCGACCAGCGCCCCGCACCGAGCGACGAGCTGCGCCGCCGGATCGTCGGCATGCGCGCGACCGGCAAGGCATGGAAGACGATCGCCGCCGACTTCGACATCGCCGAATCGACCGCCATCTACCACGCCAACCGCGCGGCCGACCGGCCCATGCCGCGCTACCGCCCGGTCGTCGCCACACTGACGCTAGCGGGGCTGCGCGTCAGCGAGCTATGCGCGCTCAATTGCGAGCACGTCGACCTCGCCCGTCGCGAGCTGCGCGTGCTCGAAGCCAAGACGCCCGCGGGAGTGCGCCGCGTCGACATCCACGACGATCTCCAGGAAGAGCTCGCCGCGTACAAGGCCGCGCGCCGTGCTACCTGGGACTCGGGCGAGCCAGCGTTTCTGAACGCGCGCGGCAAGCGCTGGACGCGCAACGCAATCGCGCAGCACGTCATCCCGCCTGCTCTGGAAGAGGCCAATCGCCAGCGTTCCAAGGAGGGGCTCCCCGAGATCCGCGAGGAGGTCACCCCGCACACGCTGCGCTACACGTGCATCGCGTCGCTCTTTGCCGCCGGCGCCGACCAGGAGTACGTCGCCGCCCAGGTCGGCCACGAGGACGTGACGACGACCAACCGCATCTACCGATACGTACTGCAGAGGCGACGACGGGGCGAGATCGGGCGACGGAGACAGCTAGCGATGCACGAGTCTGCCGCGGACGTCGGGCGGCCGGAACACCTGCCGACTCGCGCGGGAAGGCGCTGAGCTCCGGTCAGTCGGGCGGGTTCCGCCGTGCAGGCAGCTCTTGTTTCGCGTCGGCGTGTGCTGCGTAGCGGTGTGATGCCGCGGCATCGACAAGTGCTCGATTGCATGGGAAGCGGAAGTGGCGTGCTGGCTCGCGGGCCACTGCTCCTGTTCGCGCGGGGATCAGCGAGCCGAGAGTGCCGCCTCTCGCGCGACCCGGTCGACCCTGTCGTTGTTCGGATAGCCCGTGGTGTGGCCCGGGATCCACGTGAAGGTCACGACGCGCGTTTCGTCCCATAACGCCAAACCGAACAACCGCTCCCAGAGGTCTCGGTTCTTGACCGGGCCGTTCGATCCCTTCCAGGAACCATCGCGCAACCACCGCTCGTGCCACTTCTGGGTGAAGCACTTCTCGACGTAGGCGCTGTCAGTGAAGACATGAATGACCCCAGTCAGCGTCTCGAGCGCCTCGCAGATCGCGGTGAGCTCCATGCGGTTCTGCGTCGTGCCATCCGCGCCGGCAGAAATCTCACGGACGGTCCCCGCCTGCTCGATCAGTGCGGCCCAACCGCCACGCCCCTGCATCCCGTTCGCATTGCAGCTGCCATCGGTCCAGACAACGGTCGTCATCGTCACTCCCGACTCGCTCATCTCCGGCTGTCCCTGAAGCCAACTCGGACGGGTTGGGCGACGCCTGACCTCACTCTCGCTCTCGGTCATTTCTGCTTCTATCGACGCCTGCTGCACTCGCTTGAATCACGGGACGCTCGGGCGACATTCACGAACACTGGCCCAAGCGAGGGTCTCGTCCTCGGGCTGCTGCTTTCACGCGTGAGAGGAGCCGCACCGTGCGCGCCGGCGCGGACGGAGAGCTCAGTTCCGCACTGGACGAGAGGCGGTAGCCGTTGGCATGCAAGCGGCACCCGCGCGCCCTGCGTTTCACGCCGCTATGCCACACCTGGGCTGTGACGAGGCCAGCGCGAGCCCGGGACGTGCATCATCGCGAGGGCGGTGAGCTTCGGCGGCTCCTCGTTCGGGCACTCGTCCTCGAAGAGGGCGCCGCCCACAATGTCCTCGGCGGCGTCACCGTAGCCGACAGCCGAGCAACGGCCGCAGGCGCAGATCACCTCGTCGCCGTCCCAGAGCATGATGGACGGTTCGTGTCGCAGCTCGACGGCGAGGGGAACCGTGCGCCGGAGCAGATCGCGGTAGCGCCGGGCCTCCGCCTGCCCTCCTGGCTGGTCGGCTCGGAACCGCAGCGCCCACACGATGCCCTCGTGGAACCCCGTGCGGACCTTGATCTTGTCCGCACGCGCCTGGCGCCTGATCTCCGCGCGCCAGGCGTCGATGTCCTCAACGTCATCCAGGTCGTGGATCACCTGGTCGCGCGCAAGCAACTGGCCGTAGTCGTCGCGGCGGTCGACGCGCGCGACGAGTCGGTCGATGCGTCGCCGGATGTCGACGGGATCGTGCATGACTTGCCCGCGATGATGATGCCGCATCCCTGCCGCGGCGCCGCGGTTTGGCCCGCGAAATAGGCGCTGAAAAGGCAGCAAAAGGCAGACGGGAGCGTTTTGCCCTACTAGGCGCTCCGAGGCCAGTTCCGCAAACGGTGCGGTTTTGCAGGCCTTTCGTGGATGGCGAGACCCGGACTCGAACCGGGGACACCACGATTTTCAGTCGTGTGCTCTACCAACTGAGCTATCTCGCCAGCGCCGCGAAAGGCTAGCGCCTGGGCGCCGCCGCCCGGCAGCCTTGCAGGTCCCCCGCGCGGGGATTAGCGTCGCGCGATGGGCCAGCTGCGTGCGCCGGTGCCGGACCGCTCCGCCGCGCAACCCCCGCGCGCCCATGGGGCCAGGGCCCACCAGGTGCTCGCGCTGCAGCGCAGCGCGGGCAATCGCGCCGTCTGCGCGCTGCTGGCCCGTGAGCCCAAGTACCGCCGGCGGGTCTGGCGCAAGCGCGGCACGCTGCACATCGACACGACGGCAGAGGCCCTCGGGCTCCAGGGGGAGGTCAAGCTGAAGGTCAGCCTCCCCAAGCACCCGGAAAGCGACCTCGAGGATCTTTGGAAGGACATCGAGCCGGCGCTGCGCAAGGCGGTCCCGAGCCTGAACGCGAGTCAGGTCAAGGCCGAGCTGATGGACCTCCTCGGCCAGCTCGTGGCGGGCAAGCTCGACCAGCAGGGCTTCGTCAAGGCGCTCGGCGCGTCGGTGAAGCGTCTGACCAAGGGCGCGTCCTCCAAGCCGCTCGAGAAGCCCTCTGGACGGCCCTCTCGGAGATGTTCCCCAAGATCGAGGCGAAGATCCGCGTGCGCTCGCCCGTGGGCACGATCACCAAGGGCAGCGGCAGCGCTGAGATCACGCCGGAGGGGCCGGGCGCCGACCTCACCGTCGGCGGGGTGGTCGTGGCCCCGCCGGGCAAGGTCAGCTCGACCCCGGCCCCAGTGCTCGGCGTCTACGGCGAGCGGGTCGAGCTCGGCAAGCGCGTCTCCTTCCAGGCCGGCCTGCTGCAGAAGCTCAATCCGGACGCCTTCGCGAAGCCGGGAGCGACGCTGGCCGAGAAGCTGCCGACAGCGCTCTATGGCGAGTACACCTACACGCGCGAGACGGAGAGCGGCTACGAGCCAGCGTGACGTTCTCGGTCGAGTTCAGCTCGGACGAGCTGGCGGCCATGGGGCGCGGGGCGCAGCCCGCCAACCTCACCGACGGGTTCTCCGACCGCGTGCACGACTCGCTCAAGCCCGGGGGCGGGCGGACCGAGTTCGGCCAGACGCCCATGAGCCCCGACATCCCGACGATGATCGGCGTCACCGTCTCGGGCACGCACGGCGTCGGCGGGGGTCGTTAGCAGCGATCCAGGAAGTACGGCTAGCCATACTCGCGGCGGCCGGGGCGTCTGGTACCCCTTTGGACATGGCTTCCTCCGTTGTCGCGGGTCGCGACCTCACCAAGCGCTACGGCGAGGGCGACGCCGCCGTCAACGCGCTGCGCGGCGTCTCGCTCGACATCGCGCCCGGCACGTTCACCGCGATCATGGGCCCGTCGGGGTCGGGCAAGTCCACGCTGATGCACGTGCTCGCGGGTCTCGACAAGCCGACCGAGGGCACGGTCGACATCGACGGGATCGAGATCGGCAAGCTCGACGACGGGGACCTCACGCGGCTGCGGCGCGACAAGATCGGCTTCGTCTTCCAGGCCTTCAACCTCGTGCCGGTGCTCACCGCCGAGGAGAACATCCGCCTCCCGCTCACGCTCGCCGGCCGCGATGACGCCGGCGGCCGCGTCGCGCGGCTGCTCGAGGCCGTCGCGCTCACCGACCGCAAGACCCACCGCCCCGCCGAGCTGTCGGGCGGCCAGCAGCAGCGCGTCGCCGTCGCGCGCGCGCTCGCCTCCGAGCCCGCGGTGATCTTCGCGGACGAGCCGACGGGCAACCTCGACTCGACGACCTCGACGGAGATCCTCGAGCTGCTGCGCCGCGCGGTCGACGAGTTCGGCCAGGCCGTCGTGATGGTCACGCACGAGGCCACCGCGGCGGCGATCGCCGACCGCGTGATCTTCCTCGACGACGGCGCCGTGGTGGCCGACGACCCCGGCCTCGACGCCGAGCAGATCCTCGACCGGATGAAGGCCCTGGCGTGAGCCGCCTCGCGCTGCGCGGGCTCGCGGCGCGCAAGCTGCGCACCTCGCTCACGATCGTCGCCGTCCTGCTGGGCGTGACGATGATCGCGGGGACGTTCGTCCTCACGGACACGATCCAGCGGGCGTTCGACGACATCTTCAGCGCGCAGACGAAGGGCGCCGACGTCGTCGTCTCAGGCCGCACCAAGGTCAAGTCGGACTTCTCGATGCCGCGGCCGCTCGACGAGGCGGTGCTGAAGCAGATCAAGAACGTGCCTGACGTGGCGCAGGTGGCGGGGCAGATCAACGACGTCGCCGCCGTCGTCGGCAAGGACGGCAAGATCGTCAAGACCGGCGGTGCGCCGACGATCGCCGCGAGCTACATGCCCAAGCCGTTCGCCGCGGTCGGCATCTCCAAGGGGCGGCCGCCCCAGGGCCCCGACGAGATCGCGCTCGACGCCGCGACCGCGGACAAGGAGAACTTCAAGCTCGGCGACGAGGTCACCGTCGCCACGACCCAGCCCAAGCGCCCCTTCAAGCTCGTGGGGCTCGCCACCATCGGCCAGTCGGCCGGGCTCGGCGGTGCGACGTTCGTCGTCTTCGATCTCGCGACCGCGCAGACGCTGTTCAACAAGCCGGGGAAGGTCGACTTCGCGTTCGTGGCGGGCCGGCCAGGCATCTCGCAGGCGAACCTCAAGCGCCGCATCGCCGCGCTGCTGCCGCCGACCGCCCAGGTGCGCACCGCCGCGCAGGAGGCCGACAAGCTCGGCGAGGACATCCGCCAGGGCCTCTCCTTCCTGACTACCGGCCTGCTCGCGTTCGCCTTCATCGCCGTGCTGGTCGGCGCGTTCCTGATCTTCAACACGTTCTCGATCACCGTCGCGCAGCGCTCGCGCGAGCTCGCGCTGCTCCGGACGCTCGGCGCGACGCGGCGCCAGGTGCTCAACTCGGTGCTGCTCGAGGCGTTCACGATCGGCCTGATCGGCTCGGTCGTCGGCATCCTGGCCGGCCTCGGCTTCGCCAAGGCGATCAACGCGCTGTTCAAGGCGCTCGGCATCGACCTTCCGACCACGAGCCTCGTGCTCGAGGGGCGCACGATCATCGTCTGCCTGCTGGTCGGAACGCTGGTCACGCTGGCGGGGGCGCTCGCCCCGGCGCTGCGGGCGACGCGCGTCGCGCCGGTCGAGGCGCTGCGCGAGGCGTCCGCGCCGACGCGCGGGCGCTGGGCGCGGCTGTCTCCGTGGCTCGCCGGCCTGCTGATCCTCGCGGGGGCGGGGCTCGTCCTCGCGGGCCTGCTCGCGAAGGGCGGTGACACCTCGACGAAGCTGCTCGGCGCGGCCGGCGGCGCGGTCATCCTGATCCTCGGCATCGCGCTCATCTCGCCGCGCTTCGTCGGCCCCGCGGCGCGGATCGTCGCGGCGCCGATCGAGCGCTCCACCAAGCTCGTCGGCCGCCTCGCGCGCGAGAATTCGACGCGTCACCCCGGGCGCACCGCGGTCACCTCCGCCGCGCTCATGATCGGCCTCGCGCTCGTCGTCTTCGTGACCGTGTTCGCCAACGGGCTGCGCGCCTCGGTCGAGGACCTGATCGATCGGACGCTCGCGGGCAACATCGCGGTGCTCCACGACGACGGCTTCTCGCCGATCCCGGCGGCGATCGGGCCCGCCGTGGCCAAGGTCCCCGGCGTCGCCGCCGTCTCTTCGTTCCGGGACACGCAGGCCAAGCTCAAGGGCGTCGGCGGGACGATCCTCACGCATGCGATCGAGCCCTCGAGCGTCGGCGCGGTCTACAACTTCGACTGGCAGAAGGGCTCCGACGCAACGCTGCGCTCGCTCGGCGACAACGGCGCGCTGCTCGAGAAGGACACCGCGACCAAGGGCGACTTCAAGGTCGGTGACCGCATCAGCGTCACCGGCCCCAGCGGCAACGTCACGCTGACGGTCCGCGGCATCTACAAGGACAACGCCCTGCTCGGAGGCTTCACGATGACCGGGGCGCCGTTCGACCGCATCGTCGACCAGAAGCGCGTCTCGAGCGTGCTCATCAAGACGGACAAGGGCGCGAGCGTGCCCGCGGTGCAGAAGCGGGTCACGACGGCGATTGCCGGCTTCCCCGAGGCGCGCGCGCGCTCGCAGGACCAGCTCAAGAAGGAGCAGGGCGACCAGGTCAACCAGATCCTCGCGCTGTTCTACGCCCTGCTGGCCATGAGCGTGATCATCTCGGCGTTCGGCATCGTCAACACGCTCACGCTGTCGATCTTCGAGCGCACGCGCGAGCTCGGGCTGCTGCGCGCGGTCGGCATGACGCGCCGGGACGTGCGGCGGATGGTGCGCTACGAGAGCGTGATCACCGCCCTGTTCGGCGCGCTGCTCGGGCTCGTGCTCGGCCTGTTCTTCGCGTTCGTCGTGATCCAGGCGATCGGCAGCGAGGGGCTCACCTTCTCGCTGCCGATCGGCCAGATCGTCGCGCTGATGGTGTTCGCGATCGTCGTCGGGGTCGTCGCGGCGATCTTCCCGGCGCGGCGAGCGTCGCGGCTCGACATCCTGCGCGCCATCTCCTACGAGTGAGGCGCTAGCGCGCTGCGGCCCACGCGCGCAGGTCCGGCGCGGGGTCGATCGGCTGCGAGACGTCCGAGGCGTACCAGCCGTCGGGCCAGATCTCGAAGTGCAGGTGCGGGCCTGAGGCGTCGCCGGTCGACCCGGCCCTCGCGAACACCTGGCCGGCGGCGAGCACGGAGCCCTTCGTCACCGCGATCGAACCGCTCTGCATGTGCATGAAGACGAAGTCGCGCCCGTCGTCGGCGTGCACGACGACGTAGTTGCCGGCGCCCGACGCCTGGTAGGCGCGCCACGACACCACGCCCGCCCGCGGCGTGGCGATCGGCGTGCCCTCCGGGGTGAGCAGGTCCTGCCCGCGGTGCGTCGCCGTTCCGCGCATGACGCCGAACGCGTCGCCCCACGTATAGGCGCCGCGAATCGGGAACACGCCGCTGCCGACCGCGACCGGCGGCGTGGCCGGGGCGGGGGCCGGCGGCGGGGGCGGCGCGACGACGGTCAGGCGCGAGCGGCCGGAGGCGGTCGCGGTGCGGCGCAGGGTGCGGCGGTGGCGGTCGACGGCGTGGAGGCGGGCGACGTAGTCACCTGGCGTCAGCACGCCCGCGGGCGGCGTCCAGGTGCGGGTCAGCGTGCGGCCGGTGCGCTTCCAGCCCATGCGGATGGTCGCGGCCGGGCGGCGGGCACCGGCCGCCAGCAGCTCGATGCGCACGCGCGCGCTGCGCTGCGCGCCGTCGATGCGGTAGCGGAAGCTCGCGGGGGCGCCCGGGGTGAGCGTGCGCGGCGTGACCTTGAAGCGCGAGGCGGTGAGCCCAGGGGCGGAGGCGCCGTAGCCTGCGCCACCGGTCGCTGCGGGGACGGTCGCCCCACCGTTCTGAGCACGCCCCGTCGCCGGCCAGGCCAGCAGCGCGACTGCGATCCCCAGGAGGAGCCGACGTCGCATGGGAAGAGCTTCGGGGGTCAGCCGGACGCGGTGAAG
>JBBQLH010000119.1:0-10863 GCA_038327685.1 Solirubrobacterales bacterium | reverse complement strand
GAATCGACGAGGGTTCCGTAGACGTCGAAGGTGACGAAGGTGACTTCCTTGGGGAGCGGCATGCGGCCGTGCATTGTGACAGGCCTTTCTTCTAGAGTCCGCCGCCCGCATGGACCTCCTCGAGTACCAGGGCAAGCAGCTGTTCGCCCGTCACGGTGTCCCCGTCCCGTCCGGTGCGCCCGCCTCGACCGTCGAACAGGCCGTCGCCGCCGCGGACGAGATCGGCTACCCGTGTGTGATCAAGGCGCAGGTGCTGATCGGCGGCCGCGGCAAGGCCGGCGGGATCAAGGTCGCCCAGGACCGCACCGAGGCCGAGGAGCACGCCCGCGCGATCCTCGGCATGGACATCCGCGGCTTCACCGTCCACGAGGTGTGGGTCGAGGCGGCGTCGGACATCGCCTCGGAGTACTACGCCTCGATCGTGTTCGACCGCGCGGCCAAGAAGCCGCTCGTGATGCTCTCGACCCAGGGCGGGATGGACATCGAGGAGGTCGCGGACAACAACCCGGACGCGATCGCGCGCCTGCACGTCGACCCGCTGCTCGGCTTCCAGGACTTCCACGCCCGCCGGCTCGCGTTCGAGGCCGGGGTCGACGCCGACGTCGTGCGCCCGGTCGGCGCGCTGCTCAACAAGCTTTACGACGCCTTCGCCAACGAGGAGGCGATGCTCGTCGAGGTCAACCCGATGATCGTGACCTCCGACCGCAAGGTGATGGCGCTCGACGCCAAGGTCACGCTCGACGCCAACTCCCTGTTCCGCCATCCCGACAACGCCGAGCTGCGCGACGCCGGCGGCGAGGACCCGCAGGAGCAGATGGCCAAGGAGCGCGGCCTCACCTACGTCAAGCTCGACGGCAACGTCGGCATCCTCGGCAACGGGGCCGGGCTCGTGATGTCGACGCTCGACGTCGTCGCCCAGGCCGGCGGCAAGCCGGCAAACTTCCTCGACGCCGGCGGCGGCTCGAAGGCCGAGGCGATCACCCAGGCGGTCGAGGTGATCCTCTCGGACTCGAAGGTCAGCGCCGTGCTGTTCAACATCTTCGGCGGCATCACGCGCTGCGACGAGGTCGCCAAGGGATTGATCGAGGCGTTCGACCAGATCAAGCCGACGGTGCCCTTCGTCGTGCGGCTCGACGGCACCAACGACGAGGAGGGCCGGCGCCTGCTGGCCGAGGCCGACCTCCCCAACGTCCATGCCGAGGCGACGATGCTGGGCGCCGCGAAGCGCGTCGTCGAGCTGGCGGGCGAGTCCGCGAGCGGCGGCGGCGAGCCCGAGGGCGAGACCGTCCCGCCCGGCGAGGGCACGGAGACCGAGATGGGCGCGGCTGACACGCGCGCGGAGGCGGCGAGCGCAGCGGTGACGAGCCCCCCGGGCGAGGCAGGCTAGATGGCGATCCTGGTCGACGAGGGCACGAAGCTCTGCGTCTCGGGCATCACCGGCCGCGAGGGCACGTTCCACGCGATGAACAACCGCCGCTACGGCACGCAGGTCGTGTCGGGCGTGACGCCGGGCAAGGGCGGCCAGGACGTCGAGGGCGTCCCCGTCTTCAACACCTTCCACGACGCGGTCGCCGAGACCGGCGCCAACACGGCGATGATCTTCGTGCCGCCGCGCTTCGCCGCCGACTCGATCCTCGAGGCCGAGGACGCCGGCATCGCGCTCGTGATCGCGATCACCGAGGGCATCCCCGCCCACGACGAGCTGCGCGTCTACAACCACCTGCTCGGCAACCCCGGCTGCCGCCTGATCGGGCCCAACTGCCCCGGGATCCTCTCCCCCGGCAAGGCCAACGTCGGGATCATCCCCGCGTCGTTCTTCAAGGAGGGCAACGTCGGCGTCGTCTCGCGCTCGGGCACGCTGACCTACCAGATCGGCAACGAGCTGGCCCAGAGCGGCTTTGGCAACTCGAGCATCGTCGGCATCGGCGGCGACCCGGTGCCGGGCTCGAGCTTCATCGACATCATCGAGCTCTTCGAGGCCGACGACGAGACCGAGCTGATCGTGATGGCGGGCGAGATCGGCGGCTCGGCCGAGGAGGAGGCCGCCGACTTCATCGAAGAGCACGTGAGCAAGCCGGTCGTCGCGTACATCGCCGGCTTCACCGCGCCGCCCGGCAAGACGATGGGCCACGCGGGCGCGATCGTGTCGGGCACGAAGGGCACGGCGGCGGCGAAGGCGGAGGCGCTCGAGGCCAAGGGCGTGCGGGTCGGCCGCACCCCGACCGAGGTCGCCGAGATCGCCGCCGGTCTCGCTGGCGAACTTGTTCGCTCAGCAGATCGTTAATTGCCGGCTCGCTCGCGCGCTGAGACAACTTTCGGCCCTCCGGGGCGTTGCTCCTGGCATGCCCGCTCTCCTGCTGGCCATCTTCCTGGTCCTCGCCCTGCCGGCGGGCGCGCTCGCGCGCCCGGGTGAGCTCGATCGGGGCTTCGCCGGCGGTGGCGACGCGCTGCTCGGGCGCGCGGGGGCCGACTTCGAGGGCGCCGCGGTCGCCCTGCAGGGCGACGGCCGCGTCGTGGCGGCCGGCAGCGACGGCCATGGCTTCGTCGTAGCGCGGTTCCGGAGCTCGGGCGACCGCGACCGGTCGTTCGGGCACCGGCGCGGTGTCACCGTCGTGCGCTTCGCCGGCGCCACCCGCGCCGGGGCGGGCGCCGTCGCGCTGTTCCGCGACGGGCGCATCCTCGTGGCGGGCACGGTGACGCTCGACGGCGTCGAGCGCCTCGCGGTCGCGCGGCTGCAGCCCGGCGGCAACGTCGACCCGAACTTCGGCTCCAACGGCGTTGCGGTCGTCGGCCCGCCGGGCGCGCAGCTCGAGGCGATGGCGCTGCAGCCCGAAGGCGAGCTCGTGCTCGCCGGCTCCGTTCCGAACCCGGAGCAGTCGCGCCGCGCGGTGCTCGTGATGCGCCTGCTCGCCGACGGCTCGCCCGACCCGGCCTTCGGGACCGGCGGCGCGGTCGACTCCGCGGCCGTCGACCTCGCCGGCCGCGCCCGCGACGTGCTGGTGCTGCCGGACGGCAGGATCGCATTGGCGGCGTCGGTAGAGCGGGGCCGCGCGGCGCGCGGCACCTTCCTCGCCGCGCGCCTGACCGCGGCGGGCGCGTTCGACCCGAGCTTCGACGGCGATGGCGTCGCCCGCATCGTGACCACGAGCCGGCGGATCCGCGGCGGCGGCGCCGCGGCGATCGCGCTCGACCGCCGCGGCCGGCTGCTGCTGGCCGGGAGCGTGCGCGGCGGCGGCGGCCGCGACGACGCCACCGTCGCTCGCCTGACACCGGACGGGCGGGTGGACCGGCGCTTCGGGGCCTCCGGCGTCGAGCGCCTGGCCGATCCGCACGGGCGCTCGCTGCGGATCGCCGCGATGCGCCGCGACGGGCGCGGGCGGCTCGTGCTCGGCGGGGTGGCGACCGGCCTCGGCGCCGCCGTCCTGCGGCTGCGGGGCGACGGTCGCCGCGACCGCTCCTTCGGCGCCGGCGGGCTGTTCGCGGGCCCACTCACGCGCACCCGGATCGCCGCGCTCGCACTGCGCCGCGACGCCGGCGTGGTGTTCGCCGGGAGCGCCCGCATCGACAGCCGCAGCCACCTCGCCGTGGCACGCCTGCTCGGTCGCTAGACGGCTAAGCTGCGCAATACTCGAAGCCATGGCCGACACCATCTCCTTCGCCCGCGGCGCGCCGTCCCTCGACATCGTCGATCAGGAGGGCCTCAAGCAGGCCGCGCAGCGCGCGTTCACCAACGACCCGAGCGGCACCTTCGCCTACGGGACCTCCGTCGGCTACGTCCCGCTGCGCGAGTGGATCGCCGAGCAGCACGGGGTCGAGCCCGACCAGGTGCTGGTCACCAACGGCTCGATGCAGGCCGACGCGTTCCTGTTCCAGCTGCTCGTCGGCCCCGGCGACGCGGTCATCGTGGAGTCGCCGACCTACGACCGCACGCTGCTGAACCTGCGCAACCTCGGCGCCGACGTGCGGATGGTCGAGCTGGAGACCGACGGGATCGACGTCGACGGCGTCGAGGCGCTACTCGAGGACCCCGACTTCCGCCCCAAGCTCGCCCACATCATCCCCAACTTCCAGAACCCCGCCGGCTACACGCTGAGCGCCGAGAAGCGCGCGCGGCTGCTCGCGCTGTCGGCCGAGCACGACTTCACGCTGTTCGAGGACGACCCGTACATCGCGATCCGCTTCGAGGGCGAGCCGCTCCCGACGATGCTCTCGCAGGACGACGCGGGCAAGGTCGTCTACGCGTCGTCGTTCTCCAAGACCGTCTGCCCCGGC
The DNA here is from genome assembly GCA_038327685.1 of Solirubrobacterales bacterium. GTDB lineage: Bacteria > Actinomycetota > Thermoleophilia > Solirubrobacterales > Solirubrobacteraceae > DASQFQ01. The sequence continues at coordinate 6,591 of JBBQLH010000119.1, read as the reverse complement.
ATCCGCGTCGGCTACCTCGTCGGGCCGCAGGCCGTGATCAAGCAGATCCAGGGGATCGCGACGAACACCTACATCTCGCCGAACATGGTCGCGCAGTCGATCGTCAACGAGTTCTGCCGCTCGGGGCGGATCGACTCGGCGATCGCCACCGTGCGCGATGCGCTGCGCGACCGTCGCGACGCGCTCGTCGCGGCGCTCGAGCGCGAGCTGCCCGAGGCCCGCTTCGCCCCGCCCGAGGGCGGCTATTTCATGTGGGTCGAGATGCCCGAGGGCTTCAACGTCGCCGAGCTCCAGAGGGCGGCGAAGGAGCGCGGGGTCGTGTTCGTCAAGGGCACCGACTTCCTCATGGAGGGGGGCGAGAACACGTTGCGCCTCGCCTACTCGGGGGTTACGCCGGAGCAGATCGACGAGGGCGTCACCCGCCTGGCGGACGCCGCGCGCTCGCTCGGCGTCGCCGCTTGATCTGCGAGCACCACCGCTACGGCGACAAGCGCTCGCAGCTCGGCGAGCTGTTCCTCCCGGCCACTGACGGCCCGTTCCCGGTCGCCGTCGTGATCCACGGCGGCTTCTGGCGCGCGCAGTACGGGCGCAAGCTGATGCACCCGCTGTGCCGCGACCTCGTCGCGCGCGGCTGGGCGGCGTGGAACCTCGAGTACCGGCGGCTCGGGCGCCTCAGCGGCGGCGGCTGGCCAAACACGTTCGACGACCTCGCGGCGGGGATCGACCACCTGCGCGTCCTCCAGGCGCCGCTCGACCTGTCGCGCGTCGTGACGATCGGCCACTCCGCCGGCGGTCACCTCGCCGCGCTGGCCGCCACACGGCCCGGCCCGAGCGTCGAGGTGACGGCGGTGGTCTCGCAGGCCGGCGTGCTCGACCTCGAGCGCGCGTGGGAGTGGCGGCTGTCCAACGGCGTCGTGCGGCGCCTGCTCGGCGGCACGCCCGAGCAGCAACCCGAGCGCTACGCCGATGCGTCCCCCGCGGCACGGCTCCCGCTCGGGGTGCCGGCGCTGTTGACGCACGGCGGCAAGGACGACATCGTCCCGCCCGCGATGAGCGAGGGGTTCCACGCCGCCGCGCGCGCGGCCGGCGACGAGTGCGAGCTGGTGATGCTCCCGGACGAGGATCACTTCGGGCACCTCGACGTCGCGAACCCGCTGTGGAAGGCCGCGGTCGAGTGGATCTGACCCGCGCGCACGCGGTCGCGCTCGACGCGGCCGATCCGCTCGCCGGCTTCCGCGACCGGTTCGTCGACAGTGATCCACAGCGGATCTACCTGGACGGCAACTCGCTCGGCCGGCTCCCGCTCGCGACGCGCGACCGGCTCGCCGAGCTCGTCGCCGAATGGGGCGAGCGGCTCGTGACGGGCTGGGCGGAGTGGATCGACGCGCCGGCGCGCGTCGGCGACCTGCTGGCCGAGCACGTGCTCGGCGCGCGGCCCGGCGAGGTGATGGTCTCCGACTCGACGACGGTCAACCTCTTCAAGCTCTGCTCGGCCGTGCTCGACACGCGCGAGGGCGCGATCGTCACCGACCGCGACAACTTCCCGACCGACCGCTACGTGCTCGAGGGGCTCGCGGCGCGCCACGGCCGCGAGCTGCGCCTCGTCGAGACGCCGGAGGCCGCGGTCGTCGAGCAGGGCGCCGCGCTCGTGGTGCTCTCCCACGTCAACTACCGCTCGGGCGAGCTCGCCGCCATGGCGGCGCTGACCGCGGCCACCGGCGCCGACGTCGTCTGGGACCTCTCACACTCGGCCGGCGCGCTGCCCGTCGAGCTCCGCGCGACCGGCGCGCAGCTCGCGGTGGGATGCACGTACAAGTACCTCAACGCCGGGCCGGGGGCGCCCGCCTTCCTGTACGTCGCCGAGGAGCGCCAGGCGGAGCTGCGCTCGCCGATCTGGGGCTGGTTCGGCCAGCGCGACCAGTTCGCGATGGGGCGCGACTACGACCCCGCCGAGGGTGTCGGGCGCTTCCTGGCCGGCACGCCGCCGATCCTCGGGCTCGCGGCGGTCGAGGCGGGCGTGCGGATCACCGCCGAGGCGGGCATCGACGCGCTGCGCGCGAAGTCCGTCGCGCTCTGCGAGCAGATCGTCGCGCTGCACGACACGTGGCTCGCGCCGCTCGGCTTCTCGCTCGGCTCACCGCTCGACGCCGCCGTCCGCGGCTCGCACGTCTCGATCCGCCATCCCGAGGCGTGGCCGATCTGCCGCGCGCTGATCGAGCGCGCGGCGGTCATCCCCGACTTCCGCGGGCCCGACTCGATCCGCCTCGGCGTCGCGCCGCTCTACACGAGCCACGCCGACGTCTGGGACGCGCTCGACCGCCTGCGCGGGCTCGTCGAGCGGGGGGAGCACCGGCTGGTCGACGCGGCGCCCGGGAGGGTCACGTAGCGACGGCCTCCGGCGACCTGCCCCGCGACTGGCGCGCGCGGGTCCGCAGGCGCCGCCCTCCACAGGGGTCGTTACGCCTCGGCGCCTCCCACGTTGTCGATCTTGCGGTGGTAGCGGGTGCCCGCCTTGCCGCCGATGACGGCGGCGAGGAGGGTGCCGAGGACGACGGCGACGAGGGCGATCAGGCCGCCCGTCGTCAGCGAGCCCTCGTCGATCGGGATGTGCGGGAGGCTGAGCTTCGAGAGCACGTTGTACTTCGCTCCCAGCAGCACTCCCGCGACCGCGAGCAGGATCGTGACGAGCAGGCCGATGACCCACACGCCCGCGCCCTGCCGCGGACCGTCGAAGCGCGACATCCGGCCCGCGACGTAGCCGCCCGCGTAATACGCGATGAGCAGCACGACGAGGAAGAGGACGCCGCCGATGATGCCGATGGTGTCGGCGCTGCTCGAGGCCTGCGACGGGCTCGTCTTCGTGAGCCCGATCGCGGCGCCGGCAGCGCTGAGGATCGCCGTCAGCAGCGTTGCGATGCCGACCGCCACGAGCCAGCCGAAGAACGCGGCGCCCCAGTTGAGGCCGCCGAACTCGTCGCGCTGGCGGGCGTGCGTCTCGCGCACCGGGTCCACCCGGTCGCGCGAGCGCTCGCGGGAGGACACAGCGGCCGGGCGACTTGCCGTTCCGCGAGCCATCAGCGGATCGGCCGGGCGCCCGGCCCGCTGGTCGGGGCGGGCTGCACGTCGCCGTTGCCGGGTCCACGGGCCCCCGTCTTCTCCTGGGCCTTGTCCTTGGCCCGCTGGGCGTCACGCTCAGCGCGCTCCCTGCCCGTCGCCATGTCGTCCTTGACCCGGTCCTTGTTCTCCTGGCCCTTGTCGTAGGCGTCTTCGAGCATGCGCTGCGCGACCGAGCGACCGCCGAGCCCGAAGGCCAGGGCCATCGCCAGGAAGACGCCGCCGATCAGCGCGGCGTAGGTGATCGTCACGATCTCCGTGGCGATCTGCAGCTGGTTGAGGATCATGAACGTCGCGATCGCCATCACCAGCACGGGGACGACCGAGCCGACGACCTTGCCGGTCGGCGTGTCGCCCATCGTGCGGGCGACCAGACCACCGACGGCGGCGGCGATGACGCCGGCGATCACGAAGATCAGGATCGCGGCGATGACGTTGGGCAGGTACGCGGCGATCGAGCCGACGAAGTCGGTCAGCGCGGCGATGCCGAGCTGCGAGACCGCGATCGAGATCGCGCCGAGGAAGATGAACCAGAACGCGATCGCGCCGATCGTCCGGCTCGGCTTCACATCAGGCGCGACCTGGTTCACGTACTGGCCGGTTGAACCGGTGTGCAATGCGCGGTCGAGGCCGGCACGCTCGAGCACCTTCATGAGGACGCCCTTGACGACCCTGGCGACGATGTAGCCGATCAGCAGGATCAGCAGGAAGCCGACGAGCCGAGGCACGAAGGCGAAGAAGTTGTCCAGTGCCTGTTGGACTGAGTCGCCGATCTTCACGGCGGCGAGGATGCTCATGGATGCCTCCTGGGCGGTGGGGAAAGAGCTGCGGATACGGAGGCTTTGACGTGAACGGACCACCAAATAACTTGTAACTTTCCGCGAACGGGAAAGGTCACAGCCGCCGTGTTGACCGATCCCGATCAGCCCCTCGTGCGCGCTGCGCTCGCCGGCGAACTGCAGGCGTTCGAGCAGCTCGTCGAGCGCCATCGCGACGTCGTGTTCCGCGTCGTAGCGCGCCTCGTGGCCGATGACCACGTGGCCGAGGACCTCACCCAGGACACCTTCCTGCGGGCCTTCCACCGGCTCGAGCACTACCGGGGGGAAGCCCCGTTCCGGTCATGGCTGCTGCGCATCGCCCACAACACCGCGGTCACGCATGTGACCCGGGCCGGGCGCTTTGCCGCTCATCCGCTCGACGCCGCCGGGGAGGAGATCGCGGGCGCGGTCGAGCCCGGAGGCCCGGCCGAGCAGCTCGAGCGCCGCGAGCGCCGCGATCGGCTCGACACCAAGCTCAAGGGTCTCGGCCGCACCCATCGCACCGTGCTCGTCCTGCGCGACATCGAGGGGCTCTCGTACGAGGAGATCGCGCGCGTGACCGGCGCGCCGGTCGGGAGCGTCAAGGCGCGCCTGCACCGGGCGCGTGGCGAGTTCATCGACGTCCTGCGCAACAACACCTACGACTGGGAGCTGCCGCGATGACCGACGAGGCCGAGCAGCTGACGCCGGCAGAGGAGCGCGTGCGCGCGCTGTTGCATCCGTTCAGCGAGGAGCGCGCCCCGCACGGCGCGGCCCTCACGACGGCGATCTCGCGCACCGCGCGCTGGCAGCGCCCCGTCCGCCGCGCGCTCGTCGCCGTCGGGACCGCCGGGGCGGCGCTCGGCGGCGGGGTCGGGTCGCTCGTCCGCGGGCGGCGGTCACGATGATCGAAGCCACGATCCTCGATCGCGCGGGCGACTCGCTCGGCGGCTACCTGCCGCGGCTCGGTGGCGCCCTGCTGCTGCTGCTCGTCGGCCTCGTGGCCGCCGCGCTGATCGGGCGCATCCTCGTCAAGCTCCTGCGCGCGGCGGGCGTCGACGACCTCGGCGAACGCTGGGGCGTCCACGACGTCCTGGAGAACATCGGCCTGCGCCGCTCGCTCGCCGCCCAGGTCGCTCGCGCCGTGCGCATCGCGATCGTCTTCGTCGTCCTCTTCGCCGCGCTCTCGCTGCTCGGGCTCGAGTTCCTCTCCGCCTCGCTCAACGCGGCGATCCTCTTCCTGCCGCGCCTGTTCGCCGCGCTCGCGCTGCTCGTCGCCGGGATCGTCATCGGCCAACTCGCCCGCCGCCAGATCGACCGCCTCGCGGAGCAGATGGACATCCCGGGCCCCCTCGGGATGCTCACCGAGACGGTCGTCCTCGGGGTCTTCGCCGTCACCGCGCTCGCCCAGCTCGGCATCCCGACCCAGGTGCTGCTGCTGCTCGCCGCGATCCTGCTCGGCGCGGTCGCGCTGACGCTCGCGCTCGCGTTTGGGATCGGCGGCCGCGACATGGCGCGCGAGGTCAGCGCGCGGCGCTACGTCGAGGGCTCGTTCGCGATCGGCGAGGAGGTCAGCGTCCGCGGGGAGCGCGGCCGCATCGCGGCGATCGAGGCGACCGGCACCGTGCTCGAGAGGAGCGGCGGCGACCGCGTGCGCATCCCCAACTCACAGCTCGTGGCCTCGATCGTGACGCTGCACGCCGAGGCCCGGGAACCTCAGCGCCCGTAGCGGTCCTTGGAGAGCACGAGCTGCTCGGGGAGCGCGACGCGCGGCGGCGGCGACGGGTCGGCGACCACGGAAACGGTCTCGGCGACCGAGCGCGTCAGCGTGATGGTGCGGCCCTCGAGCTCGACCGTGACCTCGTCGTCGTCCGAGCGCACGAACGTCCCGTCCAGCCCCGGCTCGATGCCGGAGTCGTGGAGGTAGTGCAGCAGGTCCTCGGCCTCGTTCTCGAAGCGCAGGATCCTGATCGCGGCGCCCGGCGCGCAGTCGGCGAGCGGCACGCCCTCGATGCGCTTGCCGGCCTCGATCGGGTGCCCGTGCGGGCAGGTCTTGGCGTCGCCGATGGCGGCGAGCATCCGCGCCTCGAGCACGGGCGACATCGCGTGCTCGAGCCGCTCCGCCTCCTCGTGCACGTCGTCCCACGGGATGCCGAGCACGTCGGTCAGGAAGCGCTCGATCAGGCGGTGGCGGCGCACCACGCCCTCGGCGTACTCGCGCCCGTGGTCGGTGAACACGAGCGAGCGGTCGGTCTCGCGCGTGATGTAGCCGTCGCGCTCGAGCCGGCCGACCATCTCGTGCACGGTCGGGGCCGAGAGCTGCATGGCGCGGGCGACGTTGGCGCCGGTCATCGGCAGCCCCGCCTCCTGCAGCCAGAAGATGGTCTGGAGGTATTCCTCCTCGGCGACGGTGGCCTGGTCAGCGGTCATGGAGCCAATCCTACGCCGCGACGGCCGAGCGCCTCCATGCGCTTGGCGGCCAGCTCCATGAACGCCCGCGTGGCGGGCGAGAGGTGCGCGTTGCGGCGGGTCACGAACGCGAACGTGTCGACCACCGGCGGGTCGAACTCGACGCTGTGGAGGCGGCGCGCGAAGCCCCGACGGAGTGCGATACGGCGCGTCCCGATCGTGTCGCCGAGCCCGCGCGCCGCAAGGTCGAGCGCCGCCTCGACGTACTCGA
>JBBQLH010000118.1:0-10867 GCA_038327685.1 Solirubrobacterales bacterium | reverse complement strand
TCGTCGCGCCGCTCGTTCGAACGCGACCGCCGCAAGGACCAGGAGCTCCAAGCCGCCGGCTACCGGGTGATCAGGTTCACCTGGCGGCAGATCACCGAGCAGCCGGAGGCACTCATCGCCACGCTCGCGACCGCGCTGGCGGCAGAACGGATCTACCAGCGGTAGTGCGCGAAGGCCTTGTTGGCCTGCGCCATGCGGAAGATGTCGTCCTTGCGCTTGTAGGCGCCGCCCTGCTGGGACTGCGCGTCGAGCAGCTCGTTGGCCAGGCGCTGCGCCATCGAGCGCTCGCGGCGGCCGCGGGCGAAGCCGACGAGCCAGCGCACGGCGAGCGTGCGGGCGCGGCGGGCCGGCACCTCGACGGGGACCTGGTAGGTCGCACCGCCGACGCGGCGGGAGCGGACCTCGAGGACCGGAGTCAGCGCCTTGATCGAGAGCTCGAGCGACTCGACCGGGTCCTTGCCGGAGCGCTCGGAGAGGATCGCCAGCGCGTCATAGACGATGCGCTCGGCGGTCGACTTCTTGCCGTCGAGCATCACCTTGTTGATGACCTGCTGGACGAGCTTGGAGCGATGGATCGCGTCGGGCTCGATCGGCCGGATGGTCGCTGCGGCGCGGCGCGGCACTACTTGGCCTTCACGCCGTACTGCGAGCGGGCCTTCTTGCGGTCCGAGACGCCGGCGGCGTCGAGCGTCCCGCGGACGACCTTGTAGCGCACGCCCGGCAGGTCCTTGACGCGGCCGCCGCGCACGAGCACAACGGAATGCTCCTGCAGGTTGTGGCCCTCGCCGGGGATGTAGACCGTGACCTCCATCCCGTTCGTCAGGCGGACACGGGCGACCTTGCGCAGCGCGGAGTTCGGCTTCTTCGGCGTGGTCGTGTAGACACGCGTGCAGACACCGCGCCGCTGCGGGGCGGCGACGCGCTTCTTGCGGCCCTTGCCCGACTTGAGGCCGGGAGTCGCGAGCTTCTTCTTCGGGGCCTTGCGGCCCTTGCGCACAAGCTGTGAGGTCGTCGGCATTCGGCGCGAAACTGTAGCAGTGAAGCGTGCCCGGCTCAGGCCGCGGCCCGCTCCTCCACGACGTCGAAGAGCGGCGTGTACTCGTGGCCCGTGGCCTCGGCGACCGGCCGGTAGGTGACCTTCCCGGCGGCAACATTGACCCCCGGGATGAGGCCCGGGTTCGCCCGCGCCGCGGCGGCGACGCCGACGTCGGCGAGGTCGAGCACGTAGGGCATGGTGGCGTTGGTGAGCGCGTAGGTCGAGGTGATCGGCACCGCGCCGGGCATGTTGGCCACGCAGTAATGGGTGATGCCGTCGACCTCGTAGGTGGGGTTCGAGTGGGTCGTCGGGCGCGAGGTCTCGAAGCAGCCGCCCTGGTCGATCGAGACGTCCACGAGCACGGAGTTCTTCTTCATCAGCCCGAGCTGCTCGCGCGTGACGACGTGCGGGGCCTTCGCGCCGTGGACGAGCACGGCGCCGATCACGAGGTCGGCGACGCGCAGGTGCTCCTCGATCGCCAGCGTTGACGCATAGACGGTGGAGGCGCGCCAGTTGAGCATCGACTCGAGCTCGCGCAGGCGGTCGATGTTGCGGTCGAAGACGTAGGTCTCGGCCTGCATCCCGAGCGCGATGATCGCCGCGTTCATGCCGACGACGCCTCCGCCGATCACCAGCACCTTGCCGGCCGCGACGCCGGGGACGCCGCCGAGCAGCAGCCCGCGGCCGCCGAGCGGCTTCTCGAGCATGAAGGCGCCGGCCTGGGTCGCGATCTTGCCCGCCACCTCGCTCATCGGCGCCAGCAGCGGCAGGCGCCCGCGGTCGTCCTCGACCGTCTCGTAGGCGACGCAGGTGGCGCCGGAGGCCACGAGCCCGCGTGTGAGCTCGGCGTCGGGCGCCAGGTGCAGGTAGGTGAAGAGCACGTGGCGCGGCTCGAGCAGCGCCACCTCGACCGGCTGGGGCTCCTTGACCTTGACGACCATGTCGGCCTCGCCGAAGACCGCCTCGGCGTCGGGCAGAATGCGCGCGCCCTGGGCGGTGTAGTCGGCGTCCTCGATCGCGGAGCCGAGACCGGCGCCGCTCTGGATGACCACATCGTGGCCGTGCTCCTGCAGCTCGCGAACCCCCGCGGGGGTGAGCGCGACGCGGTACTCATCCGTCTTTATCTCGGTGGGAACGCCGACCTTCAAAGCTGTCCTTTCGTCAGTTGATGAGCTCGCGCCCGCGCAGCGCGAGCCAGAAGTCGATGCGGTCGCGTGCCGAATCCAGCGAGCGGCCGGTCAGCTCCTCGACCCTGCGGATCCGGTAGCGCAGCGTGTGGCGGTGGCAGTAGAGCTGGCGCGCCGCCTTCTCCCACTGCCCGTTGCACTCGATGAAGGACTCCAGCGAGCGCATCAGCTCGCCGCCGTAGGCGCCCTCGCCCTCCTCGATCGGCGACAGGATCGAGTCGCAGAACAGCCGCAGCGCGTCGTCGTCCTGGAGCGAGAGCAGCAGCTGGAAGGAGCCGAGGTCGCGGTAGGTCGCCAGCAGCGGCGGACCGCCGTTCGTGCTCGCCTCCCCGCCCGCGAGCGCGCGCGCCTCGAGCGCGCAGCGCGCCTCGTGGAACGCTCGGCGCAGCTCGCCGGCCGGCGCGGCGCGCCCGGCGCCGGCGGGCAGCTCGGTGCCGACGTCGCGGGCGACGCGGGCGCGGATGCGCTCGGCGAGCGTGAAGGCCTCCTCCTCCGCCCCGCGCACGTGCGGCAGCAGCGCGCACGAGAACGACCCCGTCCCGGCCGCGAGGCCGCCCGGCGCCTCGTCGCGCACGGCCGCGGTGAGCGCCTCCTCGACCTCGGCCTTGGTCGCGCGCGGCGGCTGCAGCACGAGCACGCCGACGTACTCGCCGAGGCCGAAGGGCTCGAGCCGGCGCGAGAGGTCGGCTCCGGTGAGCTCACCGGAGACGAGTGCGGTCAGGAGGTCGCCGGCGAGGCGGCGCTCGGTGTCGTCGGCGACGCGGCGCCGCAGGAGCTCGAGCGCCACGATCGTCACGGCCTGGTGGAGCGTGAGGCGGTCGAACTCGGTCAGCGGGCCCGCGTCCTTGGCCGCCACCAGCCAGGCGTGCGGCACGTCGGCCGAGACCGCGGTCCCGTTCGGCGGCGTGCGCACGACGGGCAGCGCCAGCGCGCGCCCCTCGAGCTCGCCGCCCGGCCCGTAGCCGCGGCGCGCGCCGTCGCGGATGCGGTGGCGCAGCTCCTCGCGCAGCTCGTCGACCGTCGCGTCGGAGAGCTGGTGGCGGTGCGACCGGCGCACGAGCTCGGCGCCGCGCGCGTCGAAGATCACCGCCGGGCCGCCGATCAGCGACGCGAGCGCCTCGGCGACCCCGTCGAGGCCGCGCTCGGAGAGCACGATCCGCTCGAGCCGCTCGTGCGCCGAGAGTGCCCGCTGGAGCACGGCGTAGTGCTCGTTGACCAGATGCGAGGCCGCCTTCTCGGTGACCGCGATGAACGGCACCTCATAGGGCACCTCGAGCAAGGGGAAGCCCAGCTCGGCGGCCGTCTCGCGGAGCGCGTCGGGCACGCACTCGTGCGCGAACCCGGTGCCGAGCCCGAGCCCGGCGAGCCCGTGGCCGGCCAGCCGCCGGACGTAGGCGCGCTGAGCCTCGGGCTCCTCGAGCCCCATGCCGGTCGTCAGCAGCAGCTCGCCACCCGACAGCCACGGCGTCGGGTCCTCGAGCTCTGAGATGTGAACCCACCGCACGGCGTTGCCGAGCCCGGCCTCCCCCGCCACCAGGCGGATGTCGAGATCGCGGATCAGGTCTCCGAGGGGGAGCATGCCGGTCGCTCAGCCGCCGAGGTGCAGGCGCTCGCAGGCCTCCTCGAGCACCGGGCGCAGGACGGAGTGCATCTCCTCGAACTGCTCCGGGCCCGCGATCAGCGGCGGCGAGAACTGGATCACCGGGTCGCCGCGGTCGTCGGCACGGCAGATCAGCCCGCGGCTGAACATCTCGGGCGACAGGAAGCCGCGCAGCAGCCACTCCTCCTCCTCCTCGCCCGTGAAGCTCTCCTTGGTCTCCTTGTCCCGGACGAGCTCGATCGAGTGGAAGTAGCCCGTCCCGCGCACATCGCCGACGATCGGCAGGTCGCGCAGGCTGTCGAGCATCGCCCGGAACGCGTCCTGGTGCTCGAGCACGTTCTCGATGATCCCCTCGTTGGCGAAGACGTCGAGGTTGGCGAGCGCGACCGCCGAGGCGACCGGGTGCCCGCCGAACGTGATGCCGTGGGCGAACGAGTTCGTGCCCGTGCTGAAGGGCTCGAAGATGCGGTCGGACGCGATCACGGCGCCCATCGGCGCGTAGGAGGACGTGATGCCCTTCGCCGTCGTGATGATGTCGGGCACGTAGTCGTACTTCTCGGCGCCGAAGTAGGTCCCGAGGCGGCCCCAGGAGCAGATCACCTCGTCGGAGATGAAGACGATCCCGAACTCGTCGCAGATCTCGCGCACGCGCTGGAAGTAGCCCTCGGGCGGGGTGAAGCAACCGCCCGAGTTCTGCACGGGCTCGAGGATCACGCACGACACCGTCTCCGGGCCCTCCCAGAGGATGCGCTCATAGATCGCCTCGGCCGGATCCTCGACCTCGGGGCGGTAGCGGTTCGTGTTGGCGACGTGGGAGCCGCCGGGGAACAGCGGCTCGAATGGACGCCGCACATCCGGGATGCCGGTCGCGGTCAGCGCGCCCATGGTCGTGCCGTGGTAGGCGAGCTTGCGCGAGATGACCTTGTAGCGGCCCGGGTTGCCGGTGAGCTTGTGGTACTGGCGGCAGAGCTTGAGCGCCGAGTCGACGGCCTCCGAGCCGCCCGAGGTGAAGAAGACGCGGTTGAGGTCGCCGGGGGCGAGCTCGGCGACGCGCGCGGCGAGCTCGATCGCCTTCGGGTGCGCGTAGTTCCAGTTCGTGTAGAAGCCGAGCTCCTTGGCCTGGTCGGCGCCGGCCTGCGCGACGTCGCCGCGGCCGTGGCCGATGTTCACGCAGAACAGGGCGGCGAGGCCGTCGAGGTAGCGCTTGCCGTGCTCGTCGAAGACGTAACAGCCGTCACCGCGCACGATGATCGGGATCTCGTGATCGTCGAAGCCGCCCATGCGCGTGAAATGCATCCACAGGTGACGCTTGGCGAGCTCCTGGAGACGGGACTGGTCGATGGCGTCGCCCGTCGTGATTGCCTGGTCCTCGACCGCAGCCATATCGGCTCCTCGTTCGCATCTTCCACTTTGTCGACGCCGATGCGCCGATCTGTACAAGCTAGCCGCTCCCCCTACGCTTCCGCAATGTCCCTCGCCCACGTCAGGCGCGGCAGCGGCCCGCCGCTGGTGCTGATCCACGGCATCGGCTCGCAGTGGCAGATGTGGCGGCCCGTGCTCGACCGCGTCGGCCGCGAGCGCGAGGTCGTCGCGGTCGACCTGCCCGGCTTCGGCGACTCGCCGCCGTCGGCCGGCCGGCCGACGGTCGAGGCGCTCGGGGACACGGTCGCCGAGTTCCTCGACGGGATCGGAATCCGGGACGCGCATTGCGCCGGCAACTCGTTCGGCGGCAGCGTCGCGCTCGCGATGGCACGGTCGGGAGCCGCGCGCTCGGCGTGCGTGCTCTCCCCCGCGGGCTTCGGGAACATGCGCGAGGGGCACTACGCGAGGGCGCTGCTCGTGAGCTCGCGCCGCGCGGCGCAGCGAGTCGCCGCGCACGCCGACCTCGCCGTGGCCGGGCCCGCGCGCCGCACGCTGGCGTTCGGCCACCTCGCCGCCCGGCCCTGGCGGATCCCGCCCGACGAGGCCGCCGGCGCGCTGCGCAACCTCGCGCGCTCGCCCGGCTTCGAGGCGACGCTCCAGGCGCTCGCCGACCACCGCTTCGGCGGCCACACGCTCGACTGCCCGGTCACGGTCGCGTGGGGAGAGAAGGACCGGCTGCTGATCTACTCGCGCCAGAGCGCGCGCGCCCGCCGCCTGCTGCCGGACGCGCGCCACGTGACGCTGGACGGCTGCGGCCACGTCCCGACCTGGGACGACCCGGAGCAGGTGGCGCGGGTGCTGCTGGAGGGGAGTGCGGTGTAGGGGTCTCCGCCGGCGTCCGCGGTCGACCCGCGAACGTCAACGGCGGCTGGTGAGGGCGTGGGTTCGAGCCCGGTCCGACCACGAGTGTCACCTCGACCCCCCATAGCGTGGTTGAGGTGACATTCGTCGGCTCCCGGCGTGACGAGTGTCACCTTGACCCCCTTAGCGTGGTCGAGATGACATTCGTCGCGAGCCGCGCGGCTCGGACCCGACTCCTCCCCAGACGTAGTTGACGTTCGGAGCGGCTACGCGTTCGCTGCGGCGGCGCGAACCGGCGCGGGGGTGACGAGCGCCGCGGCGACGACCATCGTGAAGGCGAGGAGCTGAACGAGGATGCCGAGCACGTCGGCGGGGAACGGGTCGCCGAAGACGAGGATGCCGCCGGCGATGCAGGAGACGTTGGCGGCGGTCGAGGTCGCGGCGATGACCGGGACGGCCTCGCCGCCCTGCAGGCCGCGGGCCGAGGCGTAGAAGCCGACGATCGAGCCGAGGATGGCGATGAAGATCCAGGGCGAGAGGACGATCGCCAGGAAGCCGTCGCCGGCGACGCCCGTGAGGGCCTTGATCGCGACGTCGGAGACGCCGAACAGGACGCCCGCCGCGGCGCCGAGCATGACGCCGTGGTGATGATCGGGGGCGCCCATGCGCGGGCCGCTGATCAGCAGAGCGCCGATGATGAGCATCGCGGACTCGAAGCCGATCATGCCCGCGAGCGAGTAAGAGGAGTGCGCGCCGGTCGAGGCCGGGAGCGTGATGACGAGGAGGAAGAGGCCGCCGGCGGTCATGCCGACGCCGATCCACTGGCGGATGCCGACCTTGAAGCCGAACATCCGCTCGGCCATCACGGCGAGCATGACGACGCCGGTGGAGAGCACGGCCTGCACGACCGACATCGGCGCGAAGGCGAGGGCGGCCACGTGGAAGAACCAGGCGCTGGTCGCGACGGCCATGCCGATCGCGAACCACTTGGACTTGAAGAGGAGCCGGCCGGAGCGCAGCGGATGGCGCATGTCGACGGCCGGCGCCTCGTTGGCGCCGCGGTGCTTGTAAAGGAAGCCGAGCTGCGTGACGACAGCACAGGCCAGCGCTAGGAATATGCCAAGGTTGATCATGAGATTCCGGAAGATCGGGATGCCGCGAAGCACGCGGACGTTCGGACCGGCCTGTGGTGCGTGGCCCCCTGGCCAAGCCGGTCTCTCTCCTCATCGGTCCTCAAGACCCCCGCCTTGAGAAGGATCAGACTAACGTCCAGCTCCTACTGATGAAGCCTGCTGCGCCGCTCCTCTTGATCGACGTAGATGGTGTGATCTCCCTTTTCGGCTTCGATCAAACCGAACCTCCTGACGGGCGCTATGTGGCCATCGACGGGATCCCCCACCTCATCTCGGCCCGCGCCGGGGAGCGCCTCGCCCGCCTCGCGGCGACCTTCGAGTGCATCTGGTGCACGGGCTGGGAGGATCGTGCGGATGAGCACCTGCCCGGGCTGCTGGGGCTGCCGCGCGGCTGGGCGCACCTGAGCTTCGCCGCCGCGCCCGCCGACGGTCTGCACTGGAAGCTCGAGGCGATCGAGGCCCATGCCGGCCCGGACCGCGCCGTGGCCTGGGTCGACGATGCCCACGACGCGTCCTGCGAGCGATGGGCCGCGGCGCGCCCCGGCCCGACGCTGCTCGTGTCGACCGACCCGGCGGTCGGCCTCACCGAGGAGCAGGTGAGGACACTCGAGCGGTGGGCGAGCGCAGCGTCAGGATGACCACCTCGGGCGGCCGCAGCAGGCGCACCGGAATCCCGCTCGTCCCGAGGCCCGACGTCACGTAGAGGTGCCGCCCGTCCTCGACCACGTGCCCCTGGACGTAGCGCTCGCCGTAGCTCGAGGGGACGAACGGCCGCCGCACGTACGGGATGCCGACCTGGCCGCCGTGGGTGTGGCCCGACAGCGTCAGCGCGACCCGGGCGGGCACGTGCGGGAAGACGTCGGGGTCGTGCGAGAGCAGCAGCACCGGGTCGCCCTCCGGCACGCCGGCGAGCGCGCGGTTCACGTTGGCTCCGCGGACGCGGTTGTCGCCCACCCCGGCGGTCCAGAGTCCGGCGCCGGCCGGCGCCGCCTCGTCCTCGAGGATCGGGATCCCGACCGCGGTCAGCGCGTCGGCGATCCGCCGTGCGCCGGCGTACCAATCGTGGTTGCCGAGCACGGCGACGACGCCGCGCGGCGCTTCCAGGGCCGCCAGTCGCGCCGCCAGCGCGTCCGCGTCAACCGGCCGCGCGAACGCCGCGCTGCGATCGATGAAGTCGCCGAGCAGGCAGATCAGGTCGGGCCGCTCGGCGGTCAGCGCGCCGGCCGCCCGCGACACGGCGTCGAGCCCGGCGTGCGGCATGCCGGAGTGGAGGTCTGAGAGCAGGCCGACGCGCAGCCCGTCGAGCGCCGCCGGCCACGCCGGCAGCTCGAGCTCCTCCCGCCGCACCACGAGGCGGCGCGGCTCCCACCACAGCGACCAGGCGCCGAGGGCGGCCGCAGCGGCGGCCGCCCCCGTCACCCAGGCTCTACTTGCCGCGCTTGTCCTCGTCAGTTCCGCCGCGCCCGACGTCGCCGAGGTCGCCGAGGTCGTCGAAGCCGCCGCCGGTCGTGCCGAAGCCCGAGCCGATCTCCTCCAGCTCGGCGGCGTCGAAGGCGGGGCCGAAGCCCTGCAGGCCCTCACCGTCGTCGAGGCCGAGCTCGGCGGCGAGATCGTCGCCCTCGAGTAGGCCGACGTCGTCGATCCCGCGGGGGAGCGGCTCGGCCGGCTCGATCTCGATCGTGCGGTAGCGCTTGAGGCCCGTGGCCGCCGGGATCAGCTTCCCGATGATCACGTTCTCCTTCAGGCCCGTGAGGCGGTCGATCTTGCCCTCGAGCGCCGCGTCCGTGAGGACCTTGGTGGTCTCCTGGAAGGAGGCCGCCGACAGGAACGAGTCCGTCGCCAGCGACGCCTTGGTGATGCCGAGGATGATCTCCTCGGCCTGGGCGCCTTCCTTGCCCTCGGCGATCACCGAGTCGTTGATCTTCTTGTACTCGTGGCGGTCGACGAACTGCCCGGGCAGGAGGTTCGTGTCGCCCTTCTGGTCGACCCGCACCTTCTTGAGCATCTGGCGCACGATCAGCTCGATGTGCTTGTCGTTGATGTCCACGCCCTGGGACTTGTAGACCTCCTGGACCTGGTCGACGAGGTACACCTCGACGCGGGTCCGCCGCTCCGGCGCGGTCTGGCCGCCGTGCGACAGCAACTCGTGGGGGTACAGGTTCCCCTCGTTGAGCTGCTCGCCGATGTCGACCTTCGTGCCCTCCTCGACGAGCACGCGGGTGCGCCGCGGGAACGTCTCGCGGTGCTCCTCCCCGGCGTCGTCGGTGATGACGACCGTGCGGGCACGGTCGGTGTCCTCGATCGAGATCGTGCCCGCGACGGTGGCGATCTTCGCCAGGCCCTTGGGCTTGCGTGCCTCGAACAGCTCCACGATGCGCGGCAGGCCGTGCGTGATGTCCGCGCCGGCGACGCCGCCGGTGTGGAACGTCCGCATGGTCAGCTGGGTGCCGGGCTCGCCGATCGACTGCGCGGCGATGATGCCGACCGCGTCACCGATCTGGGCGAGGATGCCCGACGCCAGCG
This sequence comes from Solirubrobacterales bacterium, assembly GCA_038327685.1. Lineage (GTDB taxonomy): Bacteria > Actinomycetota > Thermoleophilia > Solirubrobacterales > Solirubrobacteraceae > DASQFQ01. Next base: position 1,165 of record JBBQLH010000118.1, on the reverse strand, counting down.
AGCGTCCGTAGCAGCGCTGGCACACACCCGAGCTCGCGCGGCACTTGAGCACCGAGCGGACCGGGACGCCGACCTCGGAGTCGCCGTCGAACGCCTCGAGGATCTCGGCCAGCTGCTCGCGGCCGATCACCTGGTTGCGCTCGAGCAGCACGCGCCCGCGCTTGGTCTTGAACTCCGCGGCCGCGACGCGCCCGACGAGCATGCTGCTCGTCTCGCCCGCGGCATTGCGCAGCGGCGTCTCGATGTACTCGTCGGTGCCGCAGTCCTCGATCCGGATGATCACGTCCTGCGCGACGTCGACCAGGCGCCGGGTGAGGTAGCCCGAGTCGGCGGTGCGCAGTGCCGTGTCGGCCAGTCCCTTGCGGGCGCCGTGCGTCGAGGTGAAGTACTCGAGCACGTCGAGCCCCTCCATGAAGTTCGCCTTCACGGGGCGCTCGATGATCTCGCCCTTCGGATTGGCCATGAGGCCTCGCATGCCCGCCAGCTGGCGGATCTGCTTGAAGGAGCCGCGGGCCCCAGAGTTGGCCATCATGTAGATCGGGTTGAGCGTGTCGAGGTTGGCGACCATCGCCTCCGCGACCTCGTCCGTGGCGAGGTTCCACTGGTCGGTGACCGCCAGGTGGCGCTCCTCCTGCGTGATCAGGCCCTCGTCGTACTGGTCCTGGAGGTCCTGCACCAGCTTCTCGTACTTGGCGAGGATCGCCGGCTTGGACGGCGGGACCACCACGTCGTTCTTGGAGATGGTCACGCCGGCCTGCGTGGCGTAGCGGAAGCCGAGGTCCTTGAACGCGTCGAGGACCTGGGCGATCGCCGAGGCGCCGAACTGCTGCACGAGCTCGTCGACGAACTGCGTCGTGTCGCGCTTCTTGAGCGACAGGTTGATGAAGCGGTACTCGCTCTTGTCGAACTCGTCGCCCATCGCCTCCTCGAGCGCGCGCTCGATCTTCTCGTTGAAGATGATGCGCCCGACGGTGGGGAGGATGTGGCCCGCGCCTTGGCCGTACTGCCGGTACTCGGCCAGGTCGTGGAGCTTCGCGTGCCCGTGCTCGACGGACAGCTCGGCCTCCTGCGCGGTGCGGTAGACGTGCGGCTTGATCGCCGTGCGATCCATCGCCTGCAGCTCCGCCTCTTCCTTCCCGTAGGTCAGGTAGTAGGAGCCGAGGAT
>JBBQLH010000117.1:0-11017 GCA_038327685.1 Solirubrobacterales bacterium | reverse complement strand
GCGATGTTCGAGCTCACAGCGCTCCTCCGCGCTCAACTCGATCTCGTAGGCGGCGCTCCTCGCCATCAACCACATGCTTCGGCGCAGGGGACATAACTCCTCCCCGCTCCGTCAGACCGAACTTGCGACCGGGAGTACTAGGCGCCGGCGGCCACGCCCCCGACGTGCGTGATGCGCAACCGCTCCGCGCCGTCGGACCCGTTCGCGGGCTCCTCGTCGCGGTCAAACAGCGCGCAGACGTCCAGGCTTGTGCACGAGCAGTCGGTGGCGGTCAGCAGCCAGGCGCGCATCGCCTGCGCGCGTTCGATGAGCGCTTCGACGTCTGGCAGCTTGTGGGCGGCGAGCTCGCGCAACGCCTCAAAGGCGGGCGTGCCCGCGTCTGCGCTTTGCAGCAGGACGCGCGCTTCGTCGAGCGAGAAGCCGGCGCGCTTGGCGACGTCGAGGACCTCCAGGCGCCGGACGGCATCAGGGCCGTAGCGGCGCTGGCCGCTGACGCGTCTGGGCTCGGGCAGCACGCGATTGGCCTCGTAGTAGCGGATGGCGGACGTGTTCAGACCGAACCGCTGTGCGAGTTGGCCGATGGTGAGCGTCTCGTTCATGAAATCCAGCCCTTGACTTCAACGTGGGTTGAAGGTGAACAGTAGCTGTCTCGCCCACGCTGCTGGAGGACCTGATGCCGACCGAACTGCCCATCGCTTGCTCGTTGAGCGCAGCCGAACTGCCCGCGCGACTCGCACAGATGGCCGAACTCGGCCGCGACGCGCTCGTCGACGTCGAGCTCAGCGGAACCCACGCCACGCTGCGCTTCGCCGCCGGCGCACGCGAGCGCGTGACGAGCGTCGTTGCCGTCGAGTCTGCCTGCTGCGCGTTCCTCGCAATGCAAGTAAGCGACGAGCCCGATGGGGTAGTGCTCGACATCACCGCCCCCGAGGACGCCGAGCTGGTGCTGCACGAACTCGTCGACGCGTTCCGCGGCGAGCCCCAGGCGGCGTGATGAGCGCGAACGCCAAACCCCGCCGGGGCTCCAACTACGCGCTCTTCGGCGGCGGCCTGCTGATGGTCCTGTGCTGCGCGGTCGGCCCCGCCGTCATCGGCGCCGCCGCCGGCAGCGCCATCGGCGGCGGGCTCGGCATCGCGTGCGCCGTCATCCTCGCGGCCGCCGTCGGGCTCATCCTGCACCACCGCACCCGCAGCCGCGGAGACTGCTGATGCGCCTGCGCGCACTGCTCCTCGCGCTCGTCATCGTCGCGACCGCGGCTTTCGGCGTCGGCGTGAGCATTGAGCGCGGCAACGAAACAGCGCAACACGCTGCAAGCGAAGCGGCTGCACCCGAAAACGAGACTCAAGAGGCCGGTGGCGGGGAGGGTGAGGCGCGGCACGCGGAGGGCGAGTCCGCGGGAGGAGCATCGAACACAGCCGAGCCACATGCCGAACTGCGGCCGCTCGGCGTCGACGTCGAAGCGTGGCCGTTTGTCATCGCCGCCGCGCTCGCGTCGCTGGCGCTCGCGGCCGGCGCGTGGCTGCGTCCGAGGCTCACGGCCCTGCTGGCGCTCGTTGCCGTCGCGATGCTCGCCTTCGCCGTGCTCGACGTCCGCGAGGTCTTCCACCAAGCCGACCTCAACGAGAGCGCTTTGGCGGTGCTCGCGGGCGCGGTCGCGGCGTTGCATCTGACCGCCGCTGCCGTGGCGGCCGCCATGGCCTCGCGCGGTCGAGACTCTGCCGCGCCGGCAGCCGGGCCGGCTGGCACGATGGCTGCGTGACCGCCCGCTCGATCGCGCTGTTCATCGCCGCCGCCATCGCCGAGATCGGCGGCGCCTACCTCGTGTGGATCGGCATCAAAGACCACAAGGGCGTCGCGTTCGTCGCACTCGGCGCGATGGCCCTGACCGCCTACGGCGTCGTAGCGGCCTTTCAGCCCAGCCACGAATTCGGGCGCGTGCTCGCCGCCTACGGCGGCGTCTTCATCGTCGGCTCGCTGCTATGGGGAGTCGCCTTCGACGGCTTCCACCCCGACCGCGCCGACATCCTCGGCGCGCTCATCTGCCTCGCAGGCGTCGCGGTCATCATGTACGCGCGCTGAGCCTCACGTCCAGGAGCGATCCACCGCGTGACAACTACGGCCTCGCGCGCTCCGCCCAACCTGCTCTGCGCCGAGCCGCGGTGACGTGTCGCATTCCGTGAAAGCAAGGGTGCCAACCGCGCGTCGTCCAACGCAAGGAGCCAGCCGTCCAGCATGCTCCTCCGACCCGGCGCCCGCGTCGGCGAACGCCTCCCTTCGCCCGGATGCGGGCGCCCGATTGCGGACCGCCGCGTGCCCGCTAGGGACGAACAGGAGGCGCCCGAGTCGCCAGTCGGGCACACCCGCTTCGGTCTCGCAATGCGGGCGCTGACCGTCCGCAAGTCCACACGCCCGGGCCTCGTCCGTGCTGGTCGTCTACGTCGCCTTCGCACCGGCCAGCCGCCGCGACCGCGGACGACTCGCGATATCGCGAGGATCGTCGCCCGCTACGCCGAAGCCGCCGGCCTGGCGGAAGATCGGCAGGTGGTAGCCGACCTAACACGGCAGGCCGCCGAAACGGCCGTGTGGCGGCGATCCCGGGCGGTCGCCAGGATCGGTTCGGATCTCCGTAGCGGTACCTCATCACCCCGTCCCGGAATGCGTCGGAAGGCAGTTGCTCTAGCGGACCGGCAGGCCGGCCGGCTGATCGTCGCAGCGCAGGCCGAGCTCGGCGCTCGCAGCTTGGAGCTCGTGAGCGGGGATCTGCAGCGCCCGGGCCGTATGGTCGATATCTATTTCAGCGCGCTCCAGCAGCTCGAGCGGCACGAGGCAGGCGCGCGCGTAGCGGCGGGCGTCGTCGTCGGTGTAGGGGCCGGGCAGCACGCCTGAGAGGATGTCGCCGGCGTAGGCGCACATGAAGACGACGAACGTGCGCTCAGGGTCGCTGGTGGGACGCTGGTCGAGCGCTTCGGCGAGGAAGAACCGGGAGCGGGTCGCGGCGGCTACGGTCCGCCCGCGGTAGGTGATCGGCTGAATGGTCATGCGTCGTGTAGGCCGTGTCACGCGACGTTCGCCCCGCGTCCTTTCTAGCCCTGGTCGTCGGACTCTGCGCGTTCGCGGGCGAGGCGGCGCAGTTGCGCGCGGCCTTCCTTGAGGCGTCGGTCGACCGCGGTGTAGCTGGATCCCGTGGCCTTGGCGATCTCGTGGTACCGGTAGCCGAGTGCGTGCAGGTAGAGGTCGCGGCGCTCGCGTGCCTTGAGCGTGCGGAGGTCGCCGACGCGCCCGGCGTGCTCGGCGCGGGCGAGGGCCTGCTCACTGAGTGGCGGCTCCGCGGATGCGGGCTCGGGCAGTTCGCCTCGCTCTGGGAGCTCGGCGCGAATGGAGCCCATCGGGACTTCGCGGGCGGTGCTGGCCAGTCGCCAGCCCTCCCGGATGGCGACCGTCGTGAGCCATGCCGCGCCGCGGTCGTCGAGGGTGATGTCGCTTCGCCGCAGGAGGATCGTCCAGGCGTTCTGGCAGGCGTCCTCGATCGTTTGCTCGGGTGCGTTGACTTGCCCGGCGACGATGCGCTGCAGCCGGACGGCATGGTAGGCGTAGAAGGCGGCGATCTGCTCGGCGCGGACGCTGGTGGAGGTCGGCACGGCGGCTCCCGTTTATTCGTGGAGGCCGGGGCGGCGCTGAGGCTCTTGTGGTGGCGCCCTCTCCCCGGAAGGTGAGAGCGAGATCTGCCGGGCGCGCGCAGCGACTCAGGGACAGCCCGTCAGGGCCGGCCGCAGGCCGCCGCGCAGCGGTGCCCTTGAGGAAGCGAGCACGCCTGGCACGCTGAACCGTCTTCCGGGGAGGGTCCGCCAGCAAGCGAAGCCTTCGGCACTAGCTCCGTTCGACGCCGATGTCACGCGGGTCGTCGTTGGTCCTGCCGCTTCTGCCAGGTGTGGGTGTCGATGCCGTGCTGCTTGCGCTTATGCGGGCACGGCTCCGGCTCGGGTGGTCAGCGGTTGGCGGTGTTGGGCCGGGGGTGGCGTTGGCCGGCGTGGAGGCCGCTGTCGATCGTGGTGAGCGCTTCGGTTTCGGGTAGACCGGCGTGTCGGGCGGCGTCGAGGAGCGGTTCGATGAGCTGGTCGGCGGGGATGAGGTCGGCGCCGGCGAGTTGCCCGAGCCGGAACGCAGCGCGGTTGAGCGTGTGGTTGCGCGTGCCGACGGCAGCGGTGCGGACGGCGTCGAGTTCGCCAGCGAGTGCGGCTTGGGCGTAGCGCCGGGCGCGTTCGCCGTGTCGCGCGGTGACGACCGGCAGCGGGGCGCGTGGCTGGGAGCTGCGGGCGTTCAGGAGTTCGGCGAGCCAGCCGGGTAGCCCGGCGACGGCGTGCTGGGAAGTCCAGCGGTAGGTGTGGCCGCTCGCGTGGCGGCTGGGTGGCGCGATCGCGTAGCCGCCGCGGCCGCGGACGTCGAGACCGGGCCCGAGCTGCGCTGCTGAGCACCCGACCGTGTGCTTGTCGGCAGTGAAGTAGTGGTGTTCGCCTTGCGCGGTGTGGGCGAGCAGGGTCGCGGGCAGCGGTCCGTGGGTGCGCTCGAGCGCGGCGAGCGCGCCGCGGCCGGCGGGTCCGTCGATGTCGAGTACGACCAGGCGGCCGGTGGCGATCGCGACGTTGGCGTCGGGCCAGCGCGTCCACCACATCTCGACGCGGGTCAGGTCGGTGGTGGCGTCGGCGACGCCTCGGAGGGTGCGGGGGTGCTTGCCGGGTTTCGGGCAGCTGGCACGCTGGCAGGAGCAGCCGCTCGAGCCAGGGGTATGGATGGGCAGCACGGGCCAGCCGCGGGTGGCGTAGAGGAGCGCCGCGTGTGAGGGGGTCAGCGTCCGCGCGCCGGTGTCTGCGGTGGGTGCGGGGCGGGTTGGTGTGGTCATCGCCTGGAGGGTTCGAGTGCAGGTCTGGTGACGTGGGCGGGCCGCCGGTGGCGGCCCGCCTGTCGCTTCTAGAAGGGGATGTCGTCCCCGTCGACGACGCCGACCGGAACCGGCTCGTCCGGGGGCGTGTCGCTCGTCGTGGTCTCGTCGCGGCTGGCGAGGAACTGGACGGTGTCGGCGACGATCTCGATCGCTTCGCGCTTGGTGTCTTCGTGCGTCCATTCGCGCCATTCGAGGCGGCCGTCGATCGCGACGGGGCGGCCCTTGGTGAGGTAGCGGGCGCAGTTCTCGCCGTGCGCGCCCCAGACGGTGACTGAGAAGTAGTTGGGCTTGTCGACGTACTCTCCGTCGCTGGTCTTGCGGCGCGTGTTGGACGCGATCCGCAGCGAGCAGACCGACACCCCTGCTGGCGTGTTGCGGAGCTCCGGGTCTCGGGTGAGGTTGCCGGTCAGGACGACGCGGTTGATGTTGACCTGCGACATGTGATGCCTCCTGGTGGTTGTGGGCCTGCGGGGTGCTGGCCCGTTGTTGGGGAGCCGAGGTGGGCCGGCCGTGCCGGGCGGCGGAACCGCCAAGCGCCCTTCTTGGGGCGCGGCGGGGAGCCCCGCGTAGCGGGGTTGCAGCCGACTCCGGCCGGGCGGCGATGCTTGAGGTGAACCGGAACGGACCAGCGCGCCGCTGCCGCGCTGACCGCCAGGTGCTGGCCTGACGCGTCACGAGCTCCGCGCGGTCGCTGGCTTGTCCGGTCGTGAGCGCGGTGGTTCATGGCAGAGGGACGAGGTAGGTCTCGACGATCGCCGCGAGCGCCAGCACAGCAATGGCGAGCGCGAGGGTGTGGCGAAGCGACTGCAGTGAGGTGGTGGTGTCGTGCCGCGCTGCGAGCCATGCGCCGGCTGGTGTGGCGAGAGCGAGCCATTCGATCGGGAGGTGCGGGAGGTAGCGCCAGAGGACTGGTTGCTGGCCGAGCGCGTTGCCGACCAGCAGGCCGTGCGCGAGGAGCTGGCCGGCCACGAGCGCGTGACCGGCGCGTCGAGCGCCGGGCCGCCGCGGCCAGCCGAGCGCGATCAGCGCGAGCGGCCACATGACGACGGGTGCGTTGTGGACGAGCAGCCGCGCGACGGTGGCGGGTGTCGCGGGCAGCGCGTCGTGCGGCACGGGCGCGGCGAACAGGTTCACGCCGACGGTGGCGAGGGTGGCGCCGGCCGCAGTCGCCGCCCACAGCGTGAGATAGGAGCAGCGCACCTCCGGGGTCACGGGCTCGCCTCGGCGCCGGGTAGGGCGGTCCAGGCCGTCACCTTCCAGTCGCGGCCCGCGCGGCGTAGGCGGACCTCGTTGCGGGTCGTGCCGGTGATCGTCTGGCCCGCCACGTTCGTGCGCTCGGCCAGCCAGATGAGCACGCGCGCCCTCGGCGTCGGCACGTGGGCGTCGCGCTGGATCCGAGTGACGGTCGCGCTGCTCGCCGCGGCGTCGGTCGTAAGCGCGCCGAGCTGCGCATCGGTCGGGTTGGCCGCGCGCAGCTGGCGGCGGTACCTGCCGGCGGTGAGCGCGAGCTCCCGTCGCCACGCGCGCCGGTAGGTCGCCGCCGTCCAGTTGCGTGCGGCAAGCGCGTAGGCCCGCGCGGTCGCCAGGACGGGGTCCGCGGTCGCGGGTCGCGCGACCTCCCCTACGGGCGGCGTGGCGGCCGCGGGCACGCTCGCGCTCGGCGTGGGCGCGCTTGCCTGGTCCGCGCCGCCAGCGACCGTAGCCACACCAACAACGATCACGGCCGCCAACGCAAGCATGCTCGGACGCGCGGTCCTGCTCGGACGCGCGGTCATAGCTGGAAGGTCCGCACGCCGGGGAACGCGCAGCCGTGTCGCAGGCCGATGTGGACGTGGTCGTAGTGCCCGCCCGTGCGCCAGATGACCTGCACCCGCCAGCCCTCGTGGCAGACGTCGTGACCGCCCCCGCCCGCTGCGAGCGTCCGCGCCTCGGGTTCGGGGACCCCTGCGGCCCTGAGGGCTGCGGCGGCGAGGGTGGTGCCGAAGCCGCCGCCGATCGGGAAGTGGTTGGCGGCTGAGCCGAAGTCGCCGGCGAGTCCGAGGACGTGGTCGGAGATGTTCCCGCTCACGGTGCGCTCGGCGTGCCGTGTGCCGGTCGTGAGGATCAGCTCGCGGCCGGCGATCCCCGAGACGCCCTCGAGGAAGGCGATCAGCTCCCGCCGCACGGGCTGGCCGGGCGCATTTGCGAGCGTCGTGACCGTCACCCGGCCGCGCGCGCCCGGCAAGGCCAGGGCTTCCGCGCCTGCGCCGCTGGTCGAGCAGGCGACACCGGAGCCCGCGGTGAGTTGGTCCCTGGGGGGCGGGCCGCCGGCGGCGAGCGGTTGGGCGCTGGCTTGGGTTTGGCGGTATCCCCAGCGGTACTGGGCGGCGCGGCCGCGCCAGTCATAGAAGTCGATCCGGCGCGCCCGGATCGCGCCGCCGGTGTCGGCCGCGAGGAACGGCCCCGGCCAGCCGAACGGGTTGGGCCACAGATAGACGAGGGTGCCGTGCGCGACCTGGAGCGGATCGACGGCGACCATGTACCAGCGCGGCGCGCCGCCACCGATGACCAGCCCACCGCTGGTAACCAGGCCGGCGCCTTGAATGCCGCCCCACGGCGGCCCATAGGCGGTGCTGAGGTAGCTCCCGGGTGTGATGCGGGTGCCGGCGTAGGGGCTTCCGTCGCGGACGGCCCGGACCTGGCCGGCGGTGAGGCCGGTGCCGGCGACGTTGCCGAGCGACCCGGGGCCGGTGAAGTCGCCCGGCACCGCAGCGCCGGTGCCGCATTGTTGCTGCGCGGCGCCAGCGAGCAGCACCACCACGAGCACGACCAGACCGAGCAGCGAGACCGGCGCCGCGGCCAGCAACCACCACCACCGCCCGCCGCCGCGCCCGGGAGCGGGTGGCATGGGCGTGTGCGCCGGCGCGCCGCGCGCTCGCGGCGCGAGCGCCCGGGGCGCCGCCGAGACGGCGGGCGCCGGCATCAGCCGCCGCCCTCCCCGCCCGCGGCCGAGGCCGAGGCCTGCAGGTCGACCTCGTCGTCGTCGACGGGTGCAGCGGCGAGTTGGTCGGCGAGGTCGCGGTGCCAGGCGGGGTCGACGAGCAGCCGCAGCGCTTCCCACGCGTCACCGTTGGCTTCGTGGAGGGCGAGCTGGCGGATCGGTTGGTCGCGGTGCGGGTCGGCCGAGCAGGTCCAGTACTCCATGTCGCCGAGATAGAGCCGGACCTGCGCGCGGCCGTGCGCTTCTGAGTCAAGAAACGCGGTGGAGTACTCCCCTTTGCGGGTCTCGAGGCGTTCGATGAGGTCGAGGTCCTCGGGGTGCAGGCCGAGCGCGTCGTGGACGTAGGCGAGCTCGTCGTGGGCGGCGCGGAAGAACAGCCGCAGCACCGAGTTGCGCAGCAGCGCGGCGCCTTGGGCGTTGGCGAAGTCGGCGAGGTGCTGGGTGATGACCAGCAGCGCGCACGAGAGGTGCCGGGTACGGCGCGCCCATTCGTTCAGCCACGCCCCGGCCGCGGGGGTCATCAGCGGCTTCCACGCCTCGTCGATCGCCACGAACGCGCGACCCGCCCATGGCCCCGCCGCGCGACGTGGGTTCGCGACGTATCGCGCGCGACGCTGGGCGACGTCACGGTCGATGTGATCGACGAGGCAGAGCATCACCGGCCCTGCGAGCGCGTCCGGCAACCCGGCCAGATCGCACAGCACCAGCGGCGCGCCCGACGGGATCGTGCTCGGGCGATCCGCGAGCCACGCAGCGGGACCGTCGCCGACGTAGGGGTGCAGGCGCTCGGCGAGGCGCCGCAGTTCCGAGGTCACGCTCGCGTCGCCGTCCGTGGTGTCAGCGGCTTGATCGCGCGCGAGCCGCCGCAGCTGCTCGTAGAGCACCCGCTCGCGCGGCAGCTCCCCCGTCTGGGCACAGTGGGCGTAGACGGCATGGATGCCGCGGGCGAGCAGCGTGCGTTCCAGTCCACCGAGGGCGGGGTGCTCGCCCGTCGTGGTGTCGCCGATCAGCAGTGTGTGCAGTGCGACGAGGAACTCGACTTTGCCAGCGGGGACGTGCGCGGGGTCGTTGAGGTCCCAGGGGTTGAGGATCGCGTCGTGCGCGCCGGCACCGAAGTGGATCGTTTTCGCGCCGGGGATGAGTGCGGCGAGCTGTTCGTAGTGGCCGGCGTGGCGGCTGGTGCCGCCTTCGTCCTCGCTGGAGGAACGGTCGATGATGTAGCCGGTTGCGCCCCGGGCGAGGTTGCGTGCCAGCAGCGCGTTGATCGCGACCGTCTTGCCCGACCCCGACGCGCCGGTGATGAGCGCGACGTGGGTGCGGTAGCGCTCGTCGAACAGATCGACGCGCTCGAGCGTCTGGCCGGGGGTGGCATGCCCGAGCGGGACGCCGGCGCGGCTGGACGCGCTCATCGACAACAGCGGCAGGCAGTCGGCGATGTTGCGCTGCGCGAAGCGGCGCGTCGCGCCCAGTCGGTCAGTTGCGAGCGGCAGCGTCGAGACCCACGAGTCCTCGACCACGAAGCGGCCGCCGTACAGACGCGCGTCGGTGGAGCTCTCAAAGTCCTTCGCGAGCGCGCGCGTGAGCGCAGCGAGCTGTTCCTCCTCGCCGGCGGGGCGACGGATCGCGAGGTAAAGCGAAACCTCGTAGATGCCGCTGGCGCCGGTCAGGCGAAGCTCGGTGTCGAGCTCGGCGGCCTCGCGCTCTGACTCGTAAGACTCCTGGGCGATCAGCTTGCCGTCACGCTCGCGCCGACGCAGATCGGCCCACAGCCGCTTGTGCCGCAGCCGGTACACGCGCCGTTGGCGCGCCCGGTCAGTCGCGGTCACGTGCACGACGAGCCGCCATGGCGGCGGGACCTGCATCAGATACAGCAGCCACCACACGCTCGTGTCCGCCGGCGGCGCCGACAGATGCAGCACCGCCTCAAGCTCCCGCGCGCCGTCTGCGGGACCGTGGGTGAGCCAGTCACGTCCGACGCGCAGCTCGCTGCCAGCGCCGAGGGCTGCCAGCAGCTCGCCGCGGTGCGCGAGCGCCTCACGCGGATCGGTTGTGTCGAGCACCCGCGGCAGCCCTGCGAGCTCGCTGGCGTCCACCGCCGTGTCTGTGCGCACGGCACGTGCGATCACGGCGAGCGCGTGCGCGCCGTCCAACGCGTCGATGTCACAGCCCGCGGCGGCGAGCTCGACGGCGATCATGTCGCTGTAGTGCAGCGAGTCTGCTGCTGCGCGCTCGTGCTCGCTGCGGGAGAGCGCACGGACCGCCGGGCGCGTCAGCGCCCGCGCAACGGGAAGCGCGGCGGCGCCAAGGCTCGAGCCGTGAGCGGAGGGGCGCCAGCGGGTGGCGACGGTCCACTGGAGCCGGGTGGCGTCGATCGCGGGTGCGCTGCGTCGGATGGTCTGCTCGAGCCCGTAGCCGAGACGGCGCATCGCGCCGCCGAGCTCACCCTCACCGCGGGCCTCGGCGGCGCGTGCCGCGGCGTCGATCTCGCGCCAGTCCGGTGCGAGCGTCTCGTCGGGATCAAGTGGCTCTGCCTCGACCAGGATCTGCAGGCCCTGGCCGGCGGGGATCCGCGCCGCCAGCACGCCGAGTCGTTCGCGGATCTGTTCCCGATGCGCACGGCCGCCAGCTTGGGGCTGGAGCAAGCTCCCGCAGCCGAGCAGGCGGACGTAGTCGCCGCTCGTGGTGACCAGCAGCCCGTCGGGCTCAGCTGCCGCGACCGGCAGCACCGCCTCGAGTGTCCGCGGCGCCCGGCTCACTCCGCTGCCTCATCCATCGTGCTGCCGAGCCATGGCAGCTCGACCTCGGCGACCGGCTCGGCTACGAGCTCTCGCGGCGGCAGGTCGAGACGGACGCCACCGCGACGCGCTTGCCGCCCATTGGGTGCCGTGACGATCCGTGCCGGTCGCGCGCGCCAGCGCACCACCGCGACGAGCAGTCGGCCCGGGCTGATCGTGGACTGCTCACGCAGCAACAGCAGCGCCACCGGGGCGCCGAGGGCGATCACCGCGATCGAGAGGTTCGCTCGCCACGCCAGCGGCGAGAGCATCAGCCAGCCATACGCGACCCCGCCCGCGACAAGCAGCGCCGCCCAGCCGCC
>JBBQLH010000116.1:0-11048 GCA_038327685.1 Solirubrobacterales bacterium | reverse complement strand
CGACCTCGCCGCGCCGCTCGACGCTCCCGACGAGCCGCTCTCGCCGGCCTTCGAGGAGGCACTGCTCGATCGCTACGCGCGCGACCGCGAGACCGCCGCGACCGCGCCGAAGCGGCGGCGCCGGCTGCCGCGCGTTGCCTGGACGACCCCGCGCGTCGCGGTCGCCAGCGCACTGGCCGCCGCCGCGCTCACGTTCGCCACGACCGCCGTGATCAACCACGACCCGTCCCGGCCGGCCGCCTCGCGCTCCTACGTCATCCCGCTGCGCGCCGCCGCGTCCGTGCCGGCCGCGGGCAAGCTGCGCGCCCACGTCGCGCTGTACCGCGTGGACGGCGGCACCGGCGTCCACCTATGGGCGAGCGGGCTGCCCGCCGGGCCTGGGCGCGTCTACGAGATGCTGTGCGAGAAGCGCGGCTGGAGCGCGAGCGCCGGGACGTTCCGCGCCGACGCCCGCGGGCACGTCGAGGCGCGGCTGACGACCGCCGCGCGGGTCGGGGAATACGACAGCCTTCGCGTCGTCTATCGAGATGAGCGTGGAGCCATGAAGGACGTCCTCACCGGGCGCCTGTTCTAAATGACCAAAGGAGAGCCCATGAGACGGATGACTCTGATCGCAGCGGTGGCGGTGCTCGTGCTGGCGGGCTGCGGCGGTGACAACAAGGAGAGCACGGCGAAGAGCACGAGCACTCCGGCGGCGACCGCGGATCCGACGAGCACGGCTGCGAGCTCCGGCGGCGGCGGCCAGACCATCAAGCTCTCGGCCGACCCGAGCGCCCTCAAGTTCGACAAGACCAAGCTGACGGCGAAGGCCGGCAAGGTGACACTGTCGATGGCCAACCCGTCGGGCATCCCGCACGCGGTCGCCGTCGAGGGCAACGGCGTCGACAAGGACGGCAATACCGTGCAGAAGGGCGGCACCTCCAAGGTCAGCGTCACCCTGAAGGCCGGCACGTACGACTTCTACTGCCCGGTCGACGGCCACCGGGCCGCCGGCATGGAGGGCAAGCTCACCGTGAACTGACGACCGGGCGCCCCGGCGCACCACGACGGTGCGCCGGGCCGCGCGCGGCGCGGTTAGGCTGGCCCGGCGATGACGCAACGGGTCGCGGTCCTCGGAGGTGGTGTGGCGGGTCTCACGGCCGCGCACGAACTGGCCGAGCGAGGCTTCGCGGTCACGGTCTACGAGGCGCGCGACCGCCTCGGCGGCAAGGCGCGCAGCCTGCCCGTGCCGGGCTCGGGAACCGACGGCAGGCGCGACCTGCCGGCCGAGCACGGCTTCCGCTTCTTCCCCGGCTTCTACCGCCACGTGCCGGACACGATGCGGCGGATCGGCGTCGACGGCCATCTCGTCGGGGCCGAGCGGGTGCTGCTCGCCCAGGCCGAGGGCGGGCCGGAGCTGCTCACGCCCGCCCACCTGCCGGAGTCGCTCGAGGACTTCGCGCTCGTCACCCGCTTCGTGCTCGAGGCCGCGACGAGCCTCGGCATCCCGCCGCAGGAGACCGCGTGGTTCCTCGAGCGGCTGCTGACCCTGCTCACCAGCTGCGACGAGCGCCGCCTCGGCCAGTGGGAGCTCCAGAGCTGGTGGTCCTACGTCGGCGCGGAGCAGCGCTCGGCCGCGTTCCAGAAGTCCTCGCCGACGGACTCACGCGCACGCTCGTCGCGGCGCGGGCGCGCGAGATGAGCGCCCGTACCGGCGGCACGATCCTGCTGCAGCTGCTGTTCGACCTCACCCGCGCCGGCGGGCGCGCGGATCGCGTGCTCGACGGCCCGACGTCGGACGTCTGGATCGACCCGTGGGTGGCGCACCTCGAAGGCCTCGGCGTCGAGATCCGCCGGGCGGCGCCGGTCGAGGGGATCCAGTTCGGCGGCGGGCGGATCACCGGCGCCACCGTCGCCGGCGCGACGGTGACCGCGGACCACTACGTCGCCGCCGTGCCGGTCGAGATCATGCGCACGCTCGCCGGCCCGGACCTGCGCGCCGCCGAGCCGCGGCTCAACGGGCTCGACCGCCTCGTCACGCGCTGGATGAACGGGATCATGTTCTACCTCGACGAGGACGTCCCGGTCGTCAAGGGCCACGCCATCTACATCGACTCCGACTGGGCGCTGACCTCGATCTCCCAGCGCCAGTTCTGGCGCGGCTACGACCTCGAGCAGACCGGCGACGGCCGCGTCGAGGGGATCCTCTCCGTTGACGTCTCCGACTGGGCGCAGCGCAGCCGCCGGCTCGGCAAGATCGCGATGCGCTGCACGCACGACGAGGTGGTCGCGGAGGTCTGGGCGCAGCTCTCCGACCACCTCGAGGACCTCGACGAGTCGAACGTCGTGCGCGCCTTCCTCGACCCGGCGATCGAGTTCCCGAACCCCACCGAGGCCGCCAACCTCGAGCCGCTGCTGGTCAACACGGCGGACTCGTGGAAGGACCGTCCTGACGCGGTCACGCGCATCCCCAACCTGTTCCTCGCCTCGGACTACGTCCGCACCCACACCGACCTGGCGACGATGGAGGGGGCCAACGAGGCCGCGCGGCGCGCCGTCAACGGCATCCTCGACGCCACCGGCTCGAGCGCGCCGCGCTGCGCGCTCTGGCCGCTGCGCGAACCCGCCGTGTTCGGTCCCGCCCGCGCGCTCGACCGCATCCGCTGGAAGCTCTTCAAGCGGCCCGCCAAGCCCCCGCTGCGGGTCACGGCCGACGGTGGGCTCGAGCCCACCGGTCCGCTCGCGGCCGGGCTCGTGCGGCTGGGACCGCTGGTCAGGCGTCTGTCCGGGTGAGCCCGGCCGTCGCGCAACCGCGCTCGAGCTCTTCGAGGCCGAACGCCTCGACAGGGCCGATCGCGCCGCTGCCGTTGACGCGTTTCGCGGCCGCGGCGCGCGCCGCCCAGGCGAGGAACTCGGCGGTGAACTCGTAGCCGTCGGGGCCGGAGAGGTGGACCTCTGACACCTGCTCGCCGGCGGCGTCGTACGCCTCCGCCGCGATCCACGACTGCCCGCCCGGGGTCGTGCCCGGCTCCGGCCCGTCGCCGCCCAGCTCGGCCAGCCGCCCGCCCGCGAACTCGAGCACGCCGCGCACCCCTGGCAGCCTCGTGGCGACGGAGCCCACCAGCGTCCCCGCCTGCAGTGGGCGCGCGAGCGCGCCGAACCAGCCGAGGTAGACGTTGACCTCCTGGAGGCGCGGGAACGCGGCGGGCAGCCCGAAGTGCTCGGCGCCGCCGACCGAGACCGCCTGGCGCTCCCGCTCGCCGACCGTGAACGAGCGCACGCGCTCGGCGACGCGCGCCCGCCGCAGCGCGCCGTCGCGGAAGGCGTAGGAGTCGCCGAGCGTGGCGCCGACGAGCGAGCGCCGCGTGCCCGGGCTCGCGGCGGTGGCGCCGGCCCCCAGCGCGTAGTAGCCGATGTCGACGCGCACCGCCTCCGGGCCGCCGTCCTCGAGCGCGAGCCCGCCCGCCAGCGCGCCCGGCGCCCAGTCGTAGCCCATCGCGGGCATCAGCGCCACGCCGGCGCGCTCGGCGCGCGGCCCGTGGTGCTCGAAGACGCGTCGGATGAAGGGCGGCTCGCCGGTCGAGTCGAGGTAGGTGGCGCGGCCGGAGATCGCCGCGCGCAGCGCTGGCTCGCCGAACTTGACGAACGGGCCGACGGTGGAGACCAGCACGTCGCCGTCGCGCACGAGCGCGGCGACCGAGTTCGAGCGCATGACGTCGGCCTGCGCGGTATCGAGGCCGCCGAGGCGCTCGGCCAGCACACCCAGGCGCTCGAGCGAGCGACCGGCCAGCAGCGGGCGCTCGCCGGCGCCCGCGAGGCGCTCGGCGACGAGCCGGCCCGTGTAGCCCGTGGCCCCGAAGACGACGATGCGACCAGCCATCAGGACGCGAGCGTAACGGTTGCTACTACCATGGCCAGAAGCGATACCGAAGCGTCAACGAGATGCAGAGGACCCGTGCACCGAAGCACGGGAGTGAAAGGAACATATGTCTGAAGTGCATCGGGTCTCCGTCGAGGTTGGCGGAACCGAGATCACGTTCGAGACGGGGCGCCTCGCCAAGCAGGCTTCCGGATCCGTGGTCGTGAGCGCCGGCGAGACGATGGTGCTGGGCACCGCCACCGCCGGCAACCCGCGTGACGTCGACTTCCTCCCGCTGACGGTGGATGTCGAAGAGCGCATGTACTCCGCGGGCAAGATCCCCGGATCCTTCTTCAAGCGCGAGGGCCGCTCAGGCGAGAAGGGCACCCTCGTCGCCCGCATGATCGACCGCCCGCTGCGCCCGCTCTTCCCCAAGGGCTGGCACCGCGAGACGCAGCTCGTCTCGATCCCGCTGTCGATCGACCATGTCGTGCCCTACGACATCTTGGCCATGAACGGCGCCTCCGCGGCGCTGATGGTGTCCAACATCCCCTTCCCGGAGCCCGTCGGCGCGGTCCGGATCGGCAAGATCGACGGCAACTTCGTCGTCAACCCGAACGAGGAGGACCTCCTCACCGCCGACCTCGATCTCGTGGTCTCCGGCACCGACGAGGCCATCCTGATGGTCGAGGCGGGCGCCAACGAGATCCCCGAGGCCGAGATCCTCGACGCCCTGGACATCGCGCACTCGGAGATCAAGAAGCTGGTCGCCGCCATGCGCGAGCTCGGCGAGAAGGCCGGCAAGACCCCGAAGATCGAGGTCGAGACGCCGCAGGTCGACGCCGACCTGCTGGAGCAGATCAAGGCCTCGCACGGGCAGAAGCTCGACGAGGCGACCTCGGTCGAGGACAAGCTCGCCCGCCAGGACGCCACCAAGGCCGTCGAGGAGGAGATCCTCACCCAGTACGCCGGCGACCCCGAGGGCCCCGACGTCGCCGAGAACCGCGGCAAGGCGCAGCTCGCCTTCGACAAGCTCGAGAAGTCGATCATCCGCGAGCGCATCGCGATCCAGAAGAAGCGCCCGGACGGCCGCGGCACCGACGAGATCCGCGCGATCACGATCGAGGCCGGCCTGCTGCCCCGCACCCACGGCTCCGCGCTGTTCACGCGCGGCCAGACGCAGGCGCTCTCGGTGGCGGCGCTCGGCACCACGCGCGAGGAGATGCGACTCGACACGCTCGGGCTCGAGACCTCCAAGCGCTACTTCCACCACTACAACTTCCCGCCCTTCTCGGTCGGGGAGGCGGGCTTCATGCGCGGCCCCAAGCGGCGTGACATCGGCCACGGCGCGCTCGCCGAGCGGGCGCTCGTCCCGATGGTCCCCTCGCAGGAGGAGTTCCCCTACACGATCCGCGTCGTGTCCGACATCCTCGAGTCCAACGGGTCGTCCTCGATGGCCTCGGTGTGCGGCTCCTCGCTGTCGCTGATGGACGCCGGCGTGCCGCTCAAGCGGCCGGTGGCGGGCATCGCGATGGGCCTGATCAAGGAGGGCGACGACTACGTCGTGCTGTCCGACATCGCGGGCGTGGAAGACCACCTCGGCGACATGGACTTCAAGGTCGCCGGCACCGAGAACGGCATCACCGCCCTGCAGATGGACATCAAGATCACCGGGGTGACCTTCGACATCCTGCGCGACGCGCTCACGCAGGCCAAGGAGGGACGCACGTTCATCCTCGGCAAGATGGCCGAGGTCATCGACACGCCGCGCTCGGAGCTCTCGAAGTACGCGCCGCGCATCTCGACGATCCAGATCGACCCGGACAAGATCGGCCTGCTGATCGGCAAGGGCGGCGAGACGATCCGCGGCCTGTCGGAGGAGTTCGAGGCCCAGATCGACGTCAACGACGAGGGCCAGGTCCTGGTCTACGCGCAGACCGGCACCCAGGGCGACGCCCTGGTGGACCGGATCCGCTCGATGACCAAGGAGGTCGAGGTCGGCGACGAGTTCCAGGGCAAGGTCGTCAAGACGACCACCTTCGGGGCGTTCGTCGAGCTCGCCAAGGGCACCGACGGCCTGCTGCACATCTCCAACGTCTCGCCCGGTCAGCGGGTGGCGACGGTCGAGGAGGTCCTCAACAAGGGCGACGACATCGCCGTGCGCGTGGTCGAGGTCGACCGCGAGCGGGGCCGCATCGGCCTGCGCCTCGCGGAGGACCCGGAGATCGCCGGCATGTCCGTCGAGGAGCTGGCCGGCGTCGGCTCCGGCGGCGGCGGCGGCGGGGGCGCCCGCAACGGCGGCGACCGCGGGCCGCGCCGTGACGGCCGTGGCGGCGGCGGCGGGCGCGACCGCGACCGCGGCGGCCGAGGCGGCGGCGAGCGCCGCCCGCCGCGCGCCGATCGCGATCCGGACCGCTCGTAGCAACGACGCCTCGGCGTTTTGTCCGAACATCGCCTGACCGAGCTCGACTCGGGGCTGCGGATCGTCACGGAGGTCATGCCCTCCATTCGATCCGCGGCCCTCGGGTTCTTCGTGGGCGCCGGGTCGCGGGGGGAGACGGAGGCCGAAGCGGGCCTCTCGCACTTCCTCGAGCACATGCTCTTCCGCGGCACGGAGCGCTACGGGTCGACCGAGATCGACCAGCTCTTCGACGGCATGGGGGCCGAGCTCAACGCGGGCACGGACAAGGAGGGCACCACGGTCTACGCGCGGATGCTCGACCAGCACCTGCCGATGGCCTTCGACGTGATCGCAGACATGGTGTGGCGGCCGGCCTTCCGCGACGTCGACCCCGAGCGCCAGGTCGTGCTCGAGGAGATCGCGATGTACGAGGACGATCCGCAGGACATCGTCTTCGACGTGTTGGGCAAGGCCGTCTACGGCGAGCACCCGCTGGGCCGCCCGATCATCGGCCGTGCGCCGGTGATCCGCGACACTCCGGTCGAGGAGATCTCGGCGTTCCACGCCCGCCGCTACGTTCCGGGCTCGGTCGTGATCGCGGCGGCCGGATCGGTCGACCACGACGCGATCGTCGAGCTCGCGGAGCGCACGCTCGCCGGCAACGGCGCGCTCGCGGCCACGCCGCCGCTGGTGCCGGCGCCGAACAGCCCGCGCGCCTCCCTGCGCTTCCAGCGCAAGGAGACCGAGCAGGTCCACGTCTGCCTCGGCGGCCTCGGGCTGCCGCGCCACGACGACCGCCGTTTCGCCCTGCGCGTGCTTGACGCCATCTTCGGCGGCCTGTCCTCGTCGCGCCTGTTCCAGGCTGTGCGCGAGGAGCGCGGGCTCGCCTACTCGGTCTACTCGTTCTCGGCGCAGTTCACCGACACGGGCGAGATCGGCCTCTACGTCGGCACGCGGCCCGACAACCTCGCTGAGGCGATGCAGGTCGTCTCGCAGGAGCTCGACCGGCTGCGCAGCGACGGCGTCACCGAGGAGGAGCTGGTGCGCGCGCGTGAGAACGTCAAGGCGCGCATCGTGCTCGGCCTCGAGTCCGCCGGCGCGCGCATGAGCCGGCTCGGCGCGTCGACGCTGTACGGGCTGCCGCTGCTCGAGATCGACGAGATCATGGCCCGCATCGACGCGGTCAGCCTGCCCGACCTGACCGCGCTCGTCGAGGAGCTGTGGGCGCCCGGGTCGCTCTCGGCCGCCGGCATCGGGCCCGACGAGTCCACCTTCGCCGACGCCGTCGCCGGCGTCTGCCCCGCTGCGGAGCCCCTCGCGGCGTGACGCGGGTCGCCGTCGCCGGCGCTGCGGGGCGGATGGGCCAGGCGGTGTGCGCCGCCGTGGAGGGTGCCGAGGACCTCGAGCTGAGCGGGCGCGCGGACCCCGCGCTCGACACGCCGCTGGCGGCCGTGCTCGACGGCGCCGACGTCGTCGTCGACTTCACCCAGCCCGACCAGGCGCTCGACAACGCGCGCGCGTGCCTGGAGGCCGGCGTCCACGTCGTGATCGGGACCACCGGCTTCGACCTCGACGCGCTGCGCTCGGCTGCCGAGAGCGCCCGCGCCAACGCGTTCGTCGCGCCCAACTTCGCGATCGGCGCCGTGCTGATGATGCGCTTCGCCACCGAGGCGTCGCGCCACATGGACGCCGCCGAGATCATCGAGTACCACCACGCGGCCAAGCTCGACGCGCCGTCGGGCACGGCGGCGCGGACGGCGGAGCTGATGGAGGGCGACGTGCCCATCCACTCCGTCCGCCTGCCGGGCATCGTCGCCGACCAGGACGTGATCCTCGGCGGGGCGGCCCAGACGCTGACGATCCGCCACGTGACCACCGACCGCACCAGCTTCATGCCGGGCGTGCTGCTCGCGGTGCGCCGCGTCGCCGAGCTGCCCGACTCGCTCACCGTCGGCCTCGAGCGCCTGCTCTGGCCGGGCGCGTGACCGCCCCGCTGGTCGCCGTCACCGACCACGCCGTCGAGCGCTACCGCCAGCGCGTACGCGGGACGCTGGAGGGGCGGCCGGAGATCGCCGGGCGGGTGTCGCGGGCGTGGGCGGCGGGGGAGGTCTCCGACCAGCCGCCCGCCGGTGCGGCGGCGCAGCGCGGCTCGGTCTACGTCCGCGACGGCGACGTGACGTTCGTGTGCCTGTGGGACCGGCCGCGCGGCGAGCTGCTCGTGGTGACGCTGTGGGAGGCGGGCGAGGACCCGCAGGTCCCGCGGCGCTTCACGGACGCCTTGAAGGTGCGGCGCCGGTCGGGTTGACTGTCGGCTTCGGAGGCGATGAAAGGGAAACCCATGGGATTCATGGACAAGGCCAAGAAGATGGCCGAGCAGGCCCAGGTCAAGCTCGACGAGGCGCAGAGCAAGATCAATTCCGGCCAGAGCCAGCAGCCGGCCGGCGGCGGCCCCGTCGTCGAGTACGACAAGCACGGCCGCCCGATCCAGCCCGCGGGCGTGACGCCGGACGCCGGCGCCCCGCCGGTTCCGCCCGCGGCGACGCCGGGCGTCCCGCCCACCACTCCGCCGGCACCGCCCGAGTCGGTCGGGCCTCCCGGGTCCGCCGGGCCGACGCCCGATCCGAGCGCCCCCGCGGCTCCGCCCGCGCCGAAGCCTCCCGCGCCCCCGGCGGCCGCCGCCGCGCCGGGCGGTCCGCCCCCGCCCGAGGACCGCAACCGCCCCAGCACCGAGGCGCCGAAGCTGTCGAGCGGGGACCCGCTCGCGGGCTGACGGAGCGGCCGCCCCGCCTGCGAGACTATGGCCATGCGTCCGTATGAAGGCCTTCTGACCGCAATGGTCACGCCGTTCCATGGGGACGGCGCCGTCAACGAAGAGGCGTCCGTGGCGCTCGGCCGCCACCTGCTCGCCAACGGCTCCAACGGCCTCGTGGTCGGCGGCACGACCGGCGAGTCGGCGACGCTCACCGACGACGAGCTCGCGTCGCTCGTCGCGCTCATGGTCGGCGAGCTCGGCGACGAGGGCACGATCGTGGCCGGCGCGGGCTCGAACAGCACCCACCACGCCGTCGAGCTCACCGAGCGCGTGGCCGGGGCGGGCGCCCACGCCGTGCTCTCGGTGACCCCGTACTACAACAAGCCCAACCGCCGGGGCCTCCGCCGCCACTTCGAGGAGGTCGCGCGGGCCGCGGGTGACACGCCGGTGATCCTCTACAACATCCCCGGCCGCTGCGTGGTCAACATGGGGCCCGACCTGCTCGCTGAGCTCGCGCAGATCGACGGCATCGAGGCGGTCAAGCAGGCCAACTCCGACGAGCTGCAGCCGATCGACGGACTGGCCGTGCTCGCCGGCAACGACGACATCCTCGCCGCCAACCTCGAGCAGGGCGGCGCGGGCGGCATCTGCGTCGCCTCACACATCGTGGGCAACGAGATGCGGCGGCTGTTCGACGAGCCCGAGTCGCGCACGGAGATCGACGCGAGCCTGCGCGACGTCTACGCGACGCTGTTCCTCACCTCGAGCCCGACCTGCACCAAGGCTGCGCTCAACCTGCTCGGCCACGACGTCGGAGGCTGCCGCCTGCCGATGGTCGAGGCCGACGGACATGAGCTCGACGAGGTGAAGCGGATGCTGGCGCACCACGGGCTGCTCGAACGGGCCGCCACCGCGTGAGCGGCACCCTGCGCGTCCTCCCGCTCGGGGGGCTCGGCGAGATCGGCAAGAACATGTGCGTCGTCGAGTACGGCGGCCGCATCGTCGTCGTGGACTGCGGGCTGCGGTTCCCGACCGCGGAGATGATGGGCATCGACCTCGTCCTGCCCGACTTCACCTACCTGCGCGAGCACGTCGACGCGATCGAGGCGATCGTGATCACCCACGGCCACGAGGACCACATCGGTGCCCTGCCGTGGGTGCTGCGGGAGCTGGGGGAGACGAGCATCCCAGTTATCTACGGCGGCCAGCTGACCGTCGCGATGGGCCGCTCCAAGCTCGACGAGCACCGGCTGCGCGAAGCCAAGCTCGAGGTGCTCCCGACCGGTCAGGTGGTCAAGGCGGGGCCGTTCGAGATCGAGCTCGTGCACCTCACCCACTCGATCCCTGACATGGCCGGGGTGATCCTGCGCTGCGAGCTCGGCACCGTCCTCTTCACCGGCGACTACAAGTTCGACCAGACGCCCGTCGGCGGCGCGCCCGCGGACGTCTCCCGGCTCGCCGAGCTCGGCCGCGACGGCGTGTTGTTGCTGTGCGGCGACTCCACCAACGCCGACCGCCCCGGCATCGCCGTCTCGGAGTCGACCATCGGCCCCAACCTCGAGCGGGTCTTCGCCCGCTGCAAGGGCCGGATCGTGGTGACGAGCTTCGCGTCGAACATCCACCGCGTGCAGCAGGTCATCGACGCCGGCGTCGGCCTCAACCGCAAGATCTGCCTGGTCGGGCGCTCGATGCGCAAGAACGTCAACATCGGCCGCACGCTGGGACACATCGTGGTGCCCGAGGGGACTTTGGTCCCGCCGCGCGAGCTCGACCAGTGGAAAGACGATCGCATCGTGATCATCTCCACCGGGTCCCAGGGCGAGCCGCTGTCCGCGCTGCGCCGCATGGCCTACCGCGACCACAATCAGATCGAGCTGCGCGAGGGCGACACGGTCGTCTTCTCCGCCACGCCCATCCCCGGCAACGAGCGGGCGGTCAACGAGACGATCGACCGCCTCTACCAGATCGGCTGCGAGGTCATCACGCCGCGCGAGGAGAACATCCACGCCTCCGGCCACGGCTATCAGGAGGAGATCAAGCTGATGCTCAACCTGACC
>JBBQLH010000115.1:0-11153 GCA_038327685.1 Solirubrobacterales bacterium | reverse complement strand
CAGCCTGGCATCGCCGCCGAACCGCTGAGCCCGCTCGCGCCGCCCCGGGAACACCACCCGCCACAAGCCGACCCACAACGCCCAACCCAGGACGACGACACCGCACGCCCCCTTGACAAACCGACCTCCACATCAGTCGAGCTGCGAGCGCAGCCCGAGCCCGACCAGCACCGAGCCGCCGGCGACCAGCCCGACCACGCCGACGTTGAGCGGCGGCAGGGCGTCGCGGGCGCGGAGCGTGGCGGCGAAGTCCGTCGCGTCGGCCAGGATGCCCGCCCACACCCACGGCCGGGTGCCGTAGCCCTGGCCCGCCGTGTACGCGGTGCCGAGCCCGATCGCGAGGTCGCGCGCGCCGAGCGCGCGGATCGCCACCTGGGTGGCAGGGCGCCTCGAGTCCCGGCCCATCCAGCCGGACCCGGCGAGCCGCGGAGCGAAGGTGAGGCCGGCGCCGACGACGACGCGGCCGAGGGCCTGCTGGCGGGCGAGCGTCCGGGCGTCCACTGGCCGCGGACGCTACCAAGCACCCGCTACGGTGCCCGCCCATGCCATTCGCCGACGCCAACGGGCTGTCCCTCTACTACGAAGAGCACGGAGCCGGCGAGCCGCTCCTGTGCGTCATGGGCCTCGCGGCCGACCACCTCGCCTGGGCGCTCCAGGTCGAGGCGTTCGGCTCGCGCCACCGCGCGATCGTCTTCGACAACCGCGACTGCGGCCAGAGCTCCTATGCCGACGCCCAGTACGAGATCGCCGACATGGCCGCCGATACGCTCGGCCTCGCCGACGCGCTCGGCCTCGACAGCTTCCACCTGCTCGGCGCGTCGCTCGGCGGCGCGGTCGCGCAGCACGTCGCGCTGGCGGCGCCCGAGCGCGTGCGGACGCTCCAGCTCGCCGTCACGTGGGCGGGCAGCGGCGCCTACGCGCGCGAGAAGACCCGGCTGTGGGCGTCCGAGCGGCGGCTGCGCACGCGCGAGGAATGGCTCGACTCGCTGCTGCTCACCACCGTCTCGGAGGAGTTCTACGAGAACCAGGCGATGGTCGACTTCGTCAAGCAGGTCATGCGCTCCAACGAGCACCCGCAGGAGCCCGACGGGTTCGAGCGCCAGTCGCTCGCCTCGAGCACATTCGACCTGCGTGGCAGGCTCGGCGGCCTCTCGATGCCCGTCCACATCATCTCCGGGGCGCACGACACGCTGCTCCCGCGCTGGAAGCAGGAGGAGCTCGCGGCGGAGATCCCCGGCTCCCAGCTCACGGTCGTCGAGCGCGGTCCGCACGCCCTGCAGCTCGAGTTCCCGCAGGAGTTCAACGCCGCGGTGCTCGAGTTCATCGCCTCCCACGCGGAGACGACAGCCGCCTAGTGCTTGAAGTGGCGCCGGTGGGTGAAGACCATCGAGATGCCGGCGACATCCGCCGCCTCGACGACCTCGGGGTCGCGCCGGGAGCCGCCTGGCTGGATGATGCACGTCGCGCCCGCGTCGACCGCCAGCTGAGGACCGTCGGAGAACGGGAAGAAGGCGTCCGAGGCGAGGGCTGAGCCCGCGAGGTCGGTGCCGGCCGTGCGGGCCTTCTCGATCGCGAGCCGGACCGAGTCCACGCGGCTCATCTGCCCGGCGCCGATCCCGACGGTGGCGAGGTGCTTGGACAGCACGATCGCGTTCGAGCGCACGTGCTTGCAGACCTTCCAGCCGAACAGCATCTCGCCCCACTCGCGCTCGGACGGCTTGCGCTCGGTGACGACCTCCATCGCGGAGCGGTCCTCGAGGTCCATGTCGAGGTCCTGCACCAGCAGGCCGCCCATCACGCGCTTGAGGTCGCGCTCGGCGACGTTGACGTGGCGGCGCTCGTTGTCCTCGAGGATGCGCAGGTTCGGCTTCGATGAGAGGACCTCGAGCGCCTCGGGCGTGAAGTGCGGGGCGAAGATGACCTCGCAGAACTGCTTGACGAGCGCCTCGGCGAACGCCCTGTCGACCGCCCGGTTGACGGTGACGACACCGCCGAAGGCCGACAGCGGGTCGCACGCGAAGGCGCGCTCGTAGGCCTCGAGCAGCGTGCCGGCGGCAGCGCATCCGCACGGGTTGTTGTGCTTGATGATCGCGCAGAACGGCACCTCGAACTCGTGCACGAGCAGGCGCGCGGAGTTGAGGTCGAGGACGTTGTTGAAGGACAGCTCGCGACCGCCGAGCTGGCGCACCTGCGAGAGCACGTGCATGCGCGCGCCGACCTGCTGGTAGTAGGCCGCGCGCTGGTGCGGGTTCTCGCCGTACGCGAGGTCGGTCACCTTCTCGTAGGCGCCCATGATCACGGGCGGGAAGTCGTCGACCTTCTCGGCGAACCAGCGCGCGATCGCCGAGTCGTAGCGCGCCGTGTACGAGAACGCCTCGGCGGCGAGGCTCTCGCGCGTGCCGAGCGAGAGGTGGCCGTCGAGGTCGGCGAGCTCCTGGAGGATCGCGTCGTAGCTCTCCGGCTTGACGACGGGAGCCGCGAACTGGAAGTTCTTCGCCGCCGCCCGGATCATCGTCGGGCCGCCGACGTCGATGTTCTCGATCACGTCGGCGTCCGAGACCCCGCGCCGCGCCGCGGTCTCCTCGAACGGGTACAGGTTCACGCACACGAGGTCGACGAACTCGATCCCCTGCTCCTCGGCGGCGACCATGTGGGCCGGCTCGTCACGGCGCGCGAGCAGCCCGGCGTAGAGCTTCGGGTGCAGCGTCTTGACCCGGCCGTCCATCATCTCGGGGAAGCCGGTGAAGTCGTCGATCGCGCGGACCGTCAGTCCCGCGGCCTCGAGCGCCTGCGCCGTCCCACCGGTCGAGACGAGCTCGATGTCGAGTGCGGCGAGGCCCTTCGCGAACTCGACGATGCCCGTCTTGTCCGACACGGACAGCAGGGCGCGGCGGATGCGGACCTCGCCTGGCGGCGTCATCGCGGCCGGACGATAGTCACGACGCGATCAGCACGCGGCGCGGGTTGTCCGGGTCGATCTTGACCGCGTCGCGGGCGATCAGCCGCACCGCTTCGCAGAGCAGCTCGTGCTCTATGGGGCGCAGCGCGTCGCGCACCGTCTCGGCCTCGGTCGCCTCCGGCAGGTCGAGCGCGCGCTGCAGGATGATCGCGCCGGTGTCGACGCCCTCGTCGACGAAGTGGACGGTCACCCCGAAGACCTTCACGCCGTACGCGAGCGCCTGCTCGACCGCCCCGATCCCGGTGAAGGCGGGGAGCAGCGCCGGGTGCACGTTGATCACCCGCTGCGGGAAGCGGGCGAGGAAGCCCGGGCTGAGCAGCTGCATGTAGCCGGCCAGCACCACGAGCTGGACCCCGCGCGCCGCGAGCCAGCCCGCCATCGCGTCGTCGCGGGCGGCGCGGTCGCGGTGCGCGTCGCGCTCGAACACCTCCGTGGCGACGCCGGCGGCGTGCGCCCGGCTCAGCGCCTGCGCGCTGGGCTTGTCCGAGCCGACGGCGACGACCTCGACGCCGTCGCGCCCATGCACCCGGTCGAGGATCGCCTGGAGGTTGGTGCCCGCCCCCGAGGCGAGGACGCCGACCGCCAAGCTCACGACACCTCGAGCTTCGGGAACCGCCCGCCCGTCGAGCGCAGGGTGCCTGCGTTGAGCAGCGCGTCCACGCGCTCGAGAACGGTCGGCGCGCTCAGGTGCCCGAACGTGCCGTAGCCGGGCAGCCCGTCGTACGCGTACTTCTGGATCACCTTGGAGCGCCCTCCGCGCAGCACCTCGACGGCGCGCGTGCGTCCGACCTCCGGCTGTGCGGCCGCGACGACGTCGATGATCGCGTCGTCGAGCCCCTCGAGCGAGCCCGCGGCCGGGCGGTGCGCGAGCTGGGCCGGGCGGTCGCTGCGGGTGCCAGCGGGCGCCCGCGGCGGTGCGGGCAGGAGCGACGGATCGCAGACGTCGCAGCACGGGCCCTCGGCCTGCGGCTCGGACGGGTCGCCGAAGTGGCGCAGGATGCCGGTGCGGCGGCAGGCGGAACCCTCGACCCAGGCCCACACCGAGCGGTACTGGCGCCAGCGCGCCTTCGTCCCCTCGCGCGCCGAGGTGCGGGCGGCGGCGAGCGCGCGCCCGTCCCACGGGCCGGCGACGCGACCCGTGACGAGATCGGGGGGCGAGGGCGCCGGCTGGATCACACCCGCCCGGGCGAGGTGGCCGACGATCGCGCGCACACCGTCGTCGTCGGCGCCCGCGACCGCGCGCAGCTCGTCGAGGCCGACCGCGAAGCGGCCGTCGACCGCGCGGCCCAGCAGGCGCTTGGCGACCGTCGCGATCGCGCCCTCCTCGACCGTCGAGCGCTCGATGAAGAAGACGTGCAGGCCCTTGTCGCGATTCGAGGCGAACAGCAGGCAGCGCGCGGGCTTGCCGTCGCGCCCGGCGCGCCCGGCCTCCTGGTAGTAGGCCTCGACCGAGCCCGGCACGCTCTCGTGGCAGACCGTCCGCACGTCGGCCTTGTCGACGCCCATGCCGAACGCGTTGGTCGCCACCACGACCCGTGCGTCGCCCGCCATGAAGCGCCGCTGCGCTTCCGCCCGCGCCTCGCGCGGCAGGCCGGCGTGGTAGGCGGCGACCTCGACGCCGAGCTCGCGCCCCAGCCGGGTCGAGAGCTTGTCGCACTCCGCGCGCGTGCCCGCGTAGACGATCGCCGGCAGCGCATCGGGCTCGGCCAGCACGGCCGCGATCCCGCGGTGGCCGGCCTCCTTGGTCGCGCACGGGACGACCGCGAAGGAGAGGTTCGGCCGATCGAAGCCGGTCGCGACCCGCACCGGCTCGCGCAGCCGCAGCCGCGTGACGATGTCGGACGCCACCTGGGGGGTCGCCGTGGCGGTTGAGGCGACGATCGACTTTGCCCCCAGCCAGCGCGCGGCGTCGGCGAGGCGGAAGTAGTCGGGCCGGAAGTCGTGCCCCCATTGGGAGACGCAGTGCGCCTCGTCGACGACGAAGAGGCCGATGTCGGCCCCGCGCAGGCGCTCGAGGAAGCCGGGCGAGGAGAAGCGCTCGGGCGCGACGTAGAGCAGCCGCACGTGGCCCGCCACCGCCTGCTCGACCGCGCGCCGGTTGGTCGCGGCGTCACGTTGCGCGTTGACGAGCGCGACGCGGCCCGGCGCCACACGCTCGAGCGCCTCGACCTGGTCCTGCATCAGCGATACCAGCGGCGAGACCACGAGCGTCAGATCGGTGCGCATGAGCGCCGGCAGCTGGTAGCACAGCGACTTGCCCGAGCCGGTCGGCATCACCACGAGCACGTCGCGATCGGCGAGCGCGGCGCCGACGGCCTCGGCCTGGCCACGACGGAAGGCGGGGAAGCCGAACAGCTCGCGCAGCGCGCCCTCGGGGTCCGTCGCGCGCGCGACGGGCTCCGGCGGCGGCGGGCCGAGGCCGGGCAGAGCGAGCGTCGAGGCGGCTTCCATGGGCCGCCGGACATTACCCCCACTCCCGGAGGACTCCGGGGATTCGAGCGGTCGTTGCGCAGACCCGTGACAGAGTTGCCACACAGTGGAGCTCGACGACTACCTCACGGAGCTGACCCGGCGGCTGCGCGACGTGCTCGGCGACGAGCTGCTCGGGGTCTACGCGGGCGGCTCAGTCGGCATGGGCGCCTACGAGCCGGGCCGCAGCGACGTCGACGTCACGGTCGTGGCCGCAGGCTCGCTGGCGCGCGCGGCGAAGCGGACGATCGTCGACCGCGTCCGCCACGAGGCGCTGCCGTGCCCCGCGCGCGGCCTCGAGCTCGTCGTGTACCCGCTGGCCACCGCGCGCTCGGGCGGCGGCGAGCCGGGCTTCGAGCTCAACCTCAACACGGGCGCAGAGATGGCGTTCCGGGTCGACGAGCACCCCGGCGGGGTCGAGGCCTTCTGGTTCGCGCTCGACCGCTCGATCCTGCGCGAGCACGGCCGCGCCGTGGCCGGGCCGCCGCCCGCGGAGCTGTTCTCGCCGATCCCGCGGCCGACGGTGCTCGGCCTGCTCGCCGAGTCGGTCCGCTGGCACCGCGACAGCGAGATCCCGCTCGGCTCGGACGTCGTCCTCAACACCTGCCGCGCGCTCCGCTTCGCGGCCGACGGGACGTGGTCGTCCAAGCGCGAGGCGGGCGCATGGGCCGCCGGCGAGCCGGCCGTGCGTGCGGCGCTCGCCGGCGACGCGCTCGACGCCGAGGCGGTCGTGCGATTCCTCGACGGTGCGGAAACGCGCCTTGACGATGCGATGGGGCAGGCGTAGCTTCAGGCCGAATGGCCAAACGAAATCCAGCTCCCAAGACCAAGGGCGGCAACCCTGCGATCCCGCAGGCGCTCGCCAACAAGCTCGCGGCGCGCAGCGAGAAGAAGGAACAGCAGCGCGCGGCCGCGACGCCGCCGAAGGGCGGCGGCCAGACCCGCCGGCCGATCCGTCACCAGGGCCGCTGAGCGACGACTACGTCGGGACGAGCGGGAGCGCGTTCTCGAACGCGTCCTTGAGCTGGCCCGACCCGGTGTTCTCGAGCGGGTACTCGCCCGAGAAGCAGGCGTCGCAGTGGGTCGCGCGGTCGCCCTCGATCGCGGTGTAGACGGCCGCGAGCGAGAGGTAGGCGAGCGAGTCGGCGCCCAGCTCGGCGGCGATCTCCGCCTCCGTGCGCTCGTGGGCGATCATCTCCTCGCGCGTGGACATGTCGATGCCGTAGTGGCACGGGTGCCGGATCGGCGGCGCACTGATGCGCAGGTGCACCTCGCGCGCGCCCACGTCGCGCAGCATCTGCACGATCTGACGCGTGGTGTTACCACGCACGATCGAGTCGTCGACGACGACCAGCCGCTGGCCGCGCACGATCTCCGGCAGCGGATTGAACTTCAGCCGCAGACCGTGCTTGCGCAGGTCCTGCCCGGGTTGGATGAACGTCCGCGCGACGTAGCGGTTCTTGACGAAGCCGTCGTCCTGTGCGAGCCCGCTCGCCCGCGCGTAGCCACGAGCCGCCGCGTTGCCGGAGTCGGGTACGGCGATCACGAGATCGGCCTCGGCGGGGGCCTCGCGCG
Organism: Solirubrobacterales bacterium; assembly: GCA_038327685.1. Classification (GTDB taxonomy): domain Bacteria; phylum Actinomycetota; class Thermoleophilia; order Solirubrobacterales; family Solirubrobacteraceae; genus DASQFQ01. Next base: position 4,150 of record JBBQLH010000115.1, on the reverse strand, counting down.
CGAGCACCTCGCCCATCCGCCCACGCGCGGCCTGCAGCACGTCACCGTTCATGCGCGAGTCGGGGCGCGCGAAGTAGATGTACTCGAAGACGCAGAACGCCTCGCGCTGACCCGTCACGACGGCACGGACCGCCAGCCCCTTGTCGCCGATCGAGACCATCTCGCCGGGCTGGACGTCGCGCATCAGCTTGGCGCCGATGATGTCGAAGGCGCACGACTCGCTGGCCACGCAGAAGCGCTCGCCGATCTGGCCGAGCACGAGCGGGCGCAGGCCGGCGGGATCGCGGAACGCGACGATCCGGTCCTTGGTCATCACGACCGTCGAGAAGGCCCCCTTCAGGCGCGGCAGCACGTCGGCGATCGCATCCTCGAGGCGCTCGGCCGGATGCGAGGCCAGCAGCGCGGCGATGATCTCCGAGTCCGACGTGCCCTGGAGCTGGACGCCCTGCGCACGCAGCTCGGCGTGCAGCTCGACGGCGTTGATCAGGTTGCCGTTGTGGGCGAGCGCGAGCTCGCGGCGATTGCCGCCGCTGCCCGCGCTGCGGTGCACGGGCTGGGAGTTCTCCCACTCGTTGGAGCCCGTCGTCGAGTAGCGCACGTGACCGATCGCCAGGTCGCCGCCCAGCGCGCGCAGGTCGTGCTCCTTGAAGACCTGGTTGACCAGCCCCAGCGCGCGCTGGGTGATGATGTAGCCGCCCGCATCGGCGGCGGCGATCCCGGCCGATTCCTGCCCGCGGTGCTGCAGGGCGTAGAGGGCGAAGTACGCGTGGCGCGAGACGTCGAGTTCCGGCGCATAGATGCCGAAGACGCCACATTCGTCACGCGGTCCGTCGCGTTGCGAGAGATCCAGAGGCATGGGCGAGCCTGCCGCGTGAGCGTAGCAGCGCCGGCGGTCTCCTCCGGCACGGGCGAGCGGCCGTGGTGGGCCTTTCCACTAGCGCAGCCGCTCGTCGTCGAGGTCGAGCTCGCGCAACAGCTCCTGCAGGGCGCCCTGGTCGAGCTCGCCCTCGTCGTGCATGCCCTCCAGCGCGGCGCGCTCGGCGTCGATCAGGGTGAGGCGCAGGCGCATGGCGGGCTCGCCGTCCCGCGTGCCGATGCGGTCCAGGCGCCGCCCGTAGAAGCTGCGCATCCGCGCGACGGTGTCGTCGTCGGCGTCGGGCTCCAGGTTCTCGAGCTCGTCGAGCGCCGCCCTCGCGGCGCGCTCGCGCCCCCGGTCGCGCGCGTCCTGCGGGCTCTCGGCGTCCAGCCGCCGGGCCAGCAGCGGCAGCGTCAGGCCCTGCAGGGTCAGGCCGAGCACGATGACCGCGAAGACGACGAACACGATCAGGTTGCGCTGCGGGAAGCGGTCGCCGCTGTCGATCGTGACCGGGATCGCCAGCGCGGCCGCCAGCGAGATGGCGCCGCGCATCCCGCTCCAGCCCACGAGCAGGCGCTCCATCGGGCGCAGCGGCGGGGGCTCTCCCTCGGGGGTGCCGGGGATCACGCGGCGCAGCAGCGGGCCGACGGTGTACATCCAGGCGATGCGCAGTCCGAGGACGACGACGAGCGAAACGGCGACGGCCAGCGCGACCCGGCCCGCGTCGAGCCCCTGGATGCCCGATGCGACACGCCGCAGCTGCAGCCCGACCAACAGGAACAGGGTCGACTCGAGCAGGAACGCGAGCACGCCCCAGAAGGCGTGGGCCTGCAGCCGCGTCCCGGCCTTGAACAGGCTCGTCTCGGAGCGGCCGGAGTAGAGGCCGGCGGTGACTGCCGCCAGCACCCCCGAGACCGTCGCCGCATCCGCCGCGACGAAGGCCACATAGGGCACCAGCAGCGAGACCGCGATCTCCACCGGCGGATCGTCGAGGCGCCGGCGCAGGCGCGCGGCGGCCCAGCCGATCGCCAGGCCGATCGCCACGCCGCCGACGACCACCCCCGCGAGCTGGCCGGTCGCCTTGAGCAGGCTGAACGTGCCCGTCGTCGCGGCGGCGAGCGCGACCTTGTACGCGGTCAGGCCGGTGCCGTCGTTGACGAGGCTCTCGCCTTCGATCAGCGCCCGTAGGCGCGGCGGGACCCCCAATCGCTCGAGCACCGAAACGGCGACGACCGGGTCGGTCGGCGACAGGATCGCGCCCAGCACGAAGGCCTGCGGCCAGCCGAACCCCGGGACGATCAGGTGCAGCGCGACCGCCACCCCCGCGGTGCTGACGAGCACCAGCCCGATCGCGAGCACGCCGATCGAGCGCGCCTGCGCGCGCAGCTCGCGCGGCGAGGAGCTGAAACCGGCCGCATAGAGCAACGGCGGCAGGAAGACGAACAGCACGACATCGGGGGCCAGGCGCACCGCCGGCAGGCCGGGGATCAGCGAGATCAGCACCCCGGCGAGCACGAGCAGGATCGGGTAGGGCACGCCTACCTGCCGGGCGACCAGGACGACGGCGACCACGGACGCGAGCAGCCCGATCAGGACCTCGACGTTGCTCATCGCCGGCTGCAGCCGCGACGAGCCACTACTCGAACAGCAGCGCCAGCGCCTCGTGCGCGGCGCGCAGCTCGTGCAGCGGCCAGCTCAGCGCGCCGATGCGCAGCGCGTCCCCGCCGACCGCGCCGGCGACATGGACCTCGGTGTCCAGCGCCTCGAGCGCCTCGCGGTCTCCGGTGACGATGAAGCCGCCGCCGAAGGCCTCGCCGAAGAGCTGCTCCTCGGAGGCGTTCTCGGCGAGCGTCGCCCCGATCGCGCCGGCCAGGCAGCACTCCGCGAGCGCCACGGCATAGCCGCCCTCGGCGACGTCGTGACAGGAGCGTACGGCGCCGGCGCGCACGGCCTCGCGCACGACCGCCTGCGCGGCGCGGACCTTCTCGACGTCGACGGCCGGCAGGCCGTCCGAGAGCGGCTCGCCGCGCAGCTTTGACAGCTCGCTGGTGTGAAGCGAGGGGCGGAAGTGGCCGACGAGGGCGATCGTGTCGCCGGCGGCTGCGAAGCCCAGCCGCCCGGCCCGCGAGGCGTCGGGCAGCTCGCCGACCATGCCGACGACGGGCGTGGGGTAGATCGGGCCCTCGCCGCCCTCGTTGTAGAGCGACACATTCCCGCCGACGACGGGGATCTCGAGCGCGCGGCATGCGTCGCCGAGGCCGCGCACGGCCTCCGTGAGCTGCCAGGCGATCTGCGGCTTCTCGGGATTGCCGAAGTTCAGGCAGTTGGTCAACCCCAGCGGCGCCGCCCCCACGCAGGCGAGATTGGCGGCGCACTCGAGCACCGCCTCGACGGCTCCGGTGTAGGGGTCGGCGGCGACCCGGCGCCCGTTGCCGTCGATCGAGACCCCGATCGCACCCTCGGGCAGCGACAGCACCGCGGCGTCGGCCTGCTCGGGGCGGCGCGCGGTGCGCGACTGCACCAGGCAGTCGTACTGCTCGAACAGCGGGCGGCGCGAGGCGATGTTGGGCGAGGAAAGCAGCGCCGGGAGGACCGCGTGCAGGTCGGCGCCGGGCGCCAGCGTCGGGCGCGGCGCCGGGTACAGCGGCGTCGTCGGGCGCTCGGGGGCCAGGTCGTACAGCGGGCAGTCGTCGACGAGCGCCGCGACCGGGATCTCGCCGACCAGCTCGTCCGCGCGGAAGATGCGCATCTGCCGCGCGGCGGTTACCTCGCCGATCGGCGTCCCGTGCAGCTCCCACTTCGCGCAGACGGCGAGCACGGCGTCGACGCCCGCGGGCTCGGCGACGCACAGCATCCGCTCCTGCGACTCGGACACCATGATCTCGAAGGGCTCCATGTCAGCCTCGCGCAGCGGCACTCGGGCGACGTCGAGATCGATCCCGACCTCGCCCTTGGAGGCCATCTCGGCGGCGCTCGACGTCAGTCCGGCTGCGCCGAGGTCCTGCAGCGAGACAAGCAGCCCGCGCTCGAGCAGCTCGAGCGAGCACTCGATCAGCTTGCTGCCGGCGAACGGGTCGCCGACCTGGACGGTCGGTCGCTTGTCGGCGTCGGCCTCGCCGAGCTCGGCGGACGCGAGCACCGAGGCCCCGCCGATGCCGTCGCGGCCGGTCGAGGCGCCGAACAGGATCACGACGTTGCCGACCCCGGCGGCCGCGGAGCGCACGAGCCGGTCGGTTTCGCCGATGCCCAATGCCATCGCGTTGACCAGGCAGTTGGCCTCGTAGGGGCCCTCGA
>JBBQLH010000114.1:0-11167 GCA_038327685.1 Solirubrobacterales bacterium | reverse complement strand
GGCCGCCGGGCGGTGGCGAGGTGGCGCTCCGGCGAGCCGGGCTCGTTGAGCGGGCTCGACGGCGCGACCGGCAGCACCGCGCCCGCGAGTGCGCGGGCGGTGCGCAGCCCGAGGCTCGGGAGCAGGAACGGGGAGCGCGCGAGCGCGAGCGGGTAGCGCAGCAGCGCGGCCTGCTCGCGGGTGCGGTCCCAGGCGCCGCGGGCCAGCAGCTCGACGGCACGGGGCGTGGGGGCCGGCAACCAGTGGTGCGCGTCCTCGGCCGGTGGCGGCGTCTCCGGCTCGGGGTCGAGCAGCAGCGTGCCGAGCTCGACCGCGGCGAGGCCGTCGACCATGCAGTGGTGCGCCTTGCCGACGAGCCCGATCCGCCCATCGCGCAGGCGGTCGGCGATCCAGAATTCCCACAGCGGGCGGTCGCGGCGCAGCGGCTCGGACAGCACGGCGTCGGCGAGCTGCGGAAGATCCTCGGCCGCGGAGCGGTGGATGTGGTCGGCGGGATCGAAGTCCGCGGCGTCGATCCACAGCGGCGGGCTCAGTCCCAGCGCGTCCGGGGCGATCCGCTGGCGGAAGCGCGGCGCGCGGCCGAGCCGGCCGGCGATGTGCGCGAACAGGGTGTCGAAGTCCGGGCGCGGGCCGTCCGCGGGGGGCGCGAAGGTCGCGGCCCAGCCGACGTGCATGTGTGCGCTGGGGCTCTCGACGGCCAGAAACGACGCGTCGAGGGCCGACAGCCGCTCAGGGGGCATTGCCTCTCCTAATCGGTGGTTCCCGTCCGCAGTCCCTCGCGGTCCCGCGTCCCGTCCTCAGCACTGAGCCTACCCCCGCAAGAGCCTGGCTCCAAGGCTCTTTACAGAGGAATTACGAGATCGTTCAGAGCGCGTTCAGGTCTCTCCCGATCCCGGCGCTACCCGGCTCTGACGACCTCGAAGTCTGCGCCGCGGATGCCGCGAGCTGATGCAGCGCGTCGTTGCTCCAGCCGGAATTCGGCGCGCCGCCGATGTACCAGTCCGAGCCGTTGTCGGCGACGAGCATCCGTACTCCTTGAGCGCGCGCGCGACGATGCGCGCCTGGCGCGGGAGCCTCGAGACGTCGAAGTCGCGCCGCAGCCGCAACCGCTCACCCATATCGGCTACGAGTTCAGCGGACGCGCTTCGCCCGGTCGCGCTGGATGCTGGACACGAGGGCGATCTGGAGGAGGCTCATGAGCGAGGCTCGTACCCGCCCCGGCCTCACCAGGCCGAGCTGCCCGAGACCGTGCCGGTGGGGCGGGGTGTCTCGCGGACGACGGGCACGCAGTAAGCGGGCTGGGCGAAGATGCGGGGACGGACGGGCATGGTGTCCCTGCTAGCGGCGCGCGCCCTTGCGGGCACGGCGGAGACGGTCGGTGTGGACGGCGGTGGAGACCGCGTGCTGCATCAGGGAAGGGTTCATGGGAGGTACCTTCCTCCTCACGTGGCGAACGTGACATGGAGCAGGCAGGCGTCCTCAGGTACGGCCTCCCGCCCCCCACCCGCTGTCAGGCGGTGGCGGAGATCGGCCTCGCGGCGACCTCCACGAAGTACAGCCGGTCGAGCGTCCCGGTGAGCTCGAAGACCCTGCGCACGGCCGCCGGCCCCTGCACGAAGTCGATGCGGAACCCGCGCTGCGCGCTGCGCTCGTGCTGCTCGAGCAGCACCCGCAGGCCGAGGCAATCGAGGAAGCCGACGCGGCGCAGGTCGACGGTGACGTCGCCCGTGGCATCGCAGATTTCGGCCAGGCGCGACTGGAGGGTGCCGACCGTCGCCATGTCGATCTCGCCTTGAAGGGTCAGCACGACGGTCCCCGCGTTCGTCGTGCGCTCCATGATCCTGAGGACCGGCTCCTCCACCTGCACGTGGACTGCTCCCTGTGTGCGGAAGCGACCCCGAACGGGCCGCGCTTCGGACCCTACAGAAGTAGGTCCGCAGAGAGGCCCGTTCGGATCTGACGTGCGTCAGTCGGCCGCGATCGCGTGGTTGCCCCGGAAGCGTCCCTCCGGGTCGACCTCGGCCTTGATGCGGCGCAGCCGCGCGTAGGCCTCGGCGGAGTAGAACTGCGCGGGGTCGACCGGCTCCTCGGTGAAGTTGAGGTAGGCCGACCCGGTGTCCCGCGGCGCCAGCGCGTCGGCCAGCGTCGCGAGGCCGACGTGGATCGCCGCGGCGACGTCGGGCGTGACGGGGATGCCGACGCCGAACATCATGTACTCGCCGGCGAACCGGGCGAGCGCGCCGTGCCCCTCGGGCTCGCGGCGCAGGGCGCCGCCGAGATGGCGGAGCTCGCTCATCAGCAGAGCCGTGCCGGAGCCGGGGCCGACCGCGGCCACGAAGGCGTCGATCGCCTCGTCCGTGAGGACGCCGAGCATGCGGCCACCGCCGGCGATGGCGGGCGTCGGACCCTCGGGATCCATGTGGATGCGCGAGAGTGCGACGGGCGGGATCATCGCGAAGGTGTCCATCTCGGGCCCGAGATCGCGGAGCGGCTGCAGCAGCGCCGCGCCGGCGGTCTCGTCGCCGACGAAGGCGCCGTCGATCACGATCAGCTGCCGGCCCCGCAGGTACTCCGGGATGTCCGGGAGCGGCGGTATCCGCATCAGGCGCGCGCTCGTGGTGATCTCGTCGGGCGCCGTGCGCGTCCACGCGGCCCAGGCCTTGAGGACGTCGGCGCTGCGCTCCCACGGCCAGAACATCATCCCGGCGTAGACCTCGGTCAGCGGGTAGAGGCGGATCTCCATGTGCGTGACGACGCCGTAGTTGCCGCCGCCGCCGCGCAGGGCCCAGAACAGGTCGGGCTCGTTGTCGGCGTCGGCGCGGACCAGCTCGCCGTCGGCGGTCACGAGCTCGATCGCGACGACGCTGTTGGAGGAGAGGCCGTACTTGCGCGCCAGCCACGACGAGCCGCCGCCGAGGCTGTAGCCGACGACTCCGACGTCGGGCGACGAGCCGGCGAGCGGAGCGAGGCCGAGCGCGGACGCCGGCTCGGTGACCTCGATCCACAGCGTGCCGGCGGCGACGCGGGCGACGCGGGCCTCGGCGTCGATCTCGACGCCGCGCATCTCCTGCGTCTTGACGAGGATCGTGTCCGCGAGGGTGTCGAAGGCGCCGGCGTTGTGGCCCGTGCCCTGCGCGGTCACGCGCAGGCCGCGCTCGTTGGCGAAGTCGACGATCGCGATGACGTCATCGGTCGAGTGCGGGATGGCGACGGCGGTGGGGCGCTGGTCGACGGCGATGTTCCAGGCCTGCCGGGCCTCGTCCCAGTCGAGGTCGCCGGGGGCCGAGACGCGGCCGGCCATGCGGTCGCGGAGGGCACTGGGGTCAATTCCGGGGGGATCGGTGATGAGCATGTGGCCATGCTCCGCGCCACGCCCCCGGAGCGCATCAGGGAGATCCCTAGTCCCTGCGCGCGAACCGCTGCACGGCCTCCTGCGCCTCGGGCGTGTCGAACAGCTCGACGCAGGTCAGCGTCTCGCGCTCCATCGCCGCCGGCAGCAGGTCGCCGAAGCGCGCGTTGAGCATCCGCTTCGTCCGCGCGACCGCGGGCGCGGTGGTGGCGTCGAAGGCGGCGGCGAGCTCGGCGACGGCGGCGTCGAGGCCGTCCGCGGGCACGAGCGCGTTGAAGAAGCCGTGGCGATCCATCCAGGCGGCGTCCTTGAGCTGTCCCGTGAGCAGCAGCTCGCGCGCCGCGCTCTCGCCCAGCACCTCGGGGAGCAGCAGCGTGCCGGCGTTGCTCGCGCCCAGGCCGATCCGCACCTCGGGCGTCGCGAAGCGCGCGCGCTCCGTGCCGACGCGCAGGTCGCAGGAGGCGGCGAACTCGAGCGCGCCGCCGATGCAGACGCCGTCGATGGCGGCGATCACGGGCACGGGGGAGCCGAGCACGACGCGGGTGAGGCGCTGGAACTCGTCGATCGTGGCGGCGAAGCTCGCGGCGTCGGCGGAGGCGGCCTCGAACAGGTCGTCGCCGGCGGAGAAGTCCTCGCCGGCGCCGCGCGCGACGAGGCAGCGGACGGCGGGGTCCTGCGTGGCCTGCTCGATCGCATCCGCGATCGCCGCGATCGTCGCGCCGCCCCAGGCGTTGCGGTGGCGCTGGTTGTCCCAGCGGATCACGCGCGCGCTCCCGAGCGCCTCGGTGGTCACGGTCATGGTGCCTCCCTGTGTCGTCTGATGGCGTCGGGCAGCGCGTCGCCGCGGGCGGTGCGGAAGACGCGCGCAGTCTTGTGCTCGGCGACGGGCAGGTCGCCGGGGGCGAGCGCGACGAGCGTCACGTCGGTGCGCAGGGCGGCGCGGAGCTCGGTCTGGAGGCGGTCGAGGTCCTCAGGACTCTCGACGTAGATCTGCAGCGGGCTCGCGATCGGGTCGCCGTCGGCCACGACCGCGTAGCCGCCGCTCACGCCGAGGCGGTCGAGCACCTCGCCGATCGCCTGCGGATAGACGTTGACGGCCTGCACGCGCAGCATGTCGTCGCGGCGGCCGCCGATGCGGATGCGCGGGCTCGTGCGGCCGCACGCGCACGGCGCCGTGTACACGGTGGCGAGGTCGCTCGAGCGGTAGCGCAGGAGCGGCGAGGCCCGGCGTTGCAGATGGGTCCAGACGAGCTCGCCCGCGACGCCGTCCTCGAGCGGCAGCGGCGTCTCGGTCTCCGGGTCGATGACCTCGAGGACCGCGTAGCCGTCGGTCGTCAGGTGCAGGCCCTCGCCCTGCCCGCACTCGCCCGCCATGGTCGACCAGACGTCGCTCATCCCGAACGTGTCGGTGACGCTCGCGCCCCACGCCGCCTCGATCTCGGCGCGCACAGCGGCGAGCCCGGCGCCGGGCTCACCGGCGGTGACGATGTGGCGCAGGCCGAGCTGGGCAGGGTCGAGCCCCGCCTCGCGGGCGCGCGCGCCGAGGTAGGCCGGGAACGAGAGCGTGCCGAAGAGCGCGCTGATCCCGAGCCGCGGGATCAGCTCGAGCAGCCGCCGCGTCTGGCCGACGCCGACCGGGACGACCGTCGCCCCGGACGCCTCGATCGCCATGTGGTCGGCGATGCCGCCGGCGTAGAGGGCGTAGTTGAGGCAGTGCGCGACGGTGTCGTCGGGGCGCAGGCCCGCGATCCGGAACGCCTCGCCGCCGACGCTCGAGTTCGCCTCGTGGTCGGCTTGCGTGAGTCCGATCGCCACGGGCTCGCCCGTCGTCCCCGAGGTCACGTGGAGCCGCACGAGCTCCTCGCGCGACGCGCACAGGTGCTCGCCGAACGGCGGGCTGCGCTGCTGGCTCTCCCGCAGCTCCTGCTTGGTGGTGAACGGGAGGTCTTCGAGCGCGCGCCGGCCGCGGATGCGCTCGCGGTAGAACGGCGAGGCGGCCTCGAGGTAGTCGAGCTGCCCGTCGAGCGCGCTCACGCCGGGATCTGCTCCGGCGCCTCTCGCTGCTCCCGGCGCGCCGCGGCCCGCCGGCGCACTCCGGCGGGCGGTCGCCCGCGCGCGGCCAGCAGCCCGGCGACGACGAGCGCGGCGCCCGCCACCGCGCGTCCGGTGACCGGCTCGCTGTAGAGCAGCGCGCCGAAGATCAACGCGCCGAACGGGATCATCAGCGCGATGAACGAGCTCGCCTGCGCGGACATCGCGCGCAGCAGGATCGTCAGCGTGACGAACGCGACGGCGGAGCCGACGACGGCGAGGTAGAGGATCGAGCCGAGCGCCTTGGCGCTCCAGACCGCCGCGCCCCAGTCCTCGGTGCCCGCCGAGCCCGCCAGCAGCAGCGCGCCACCGACCAGCATCCCCCAGCCGTTGAGCACGATCGCGTCAAGCGTCGCTGCTCGCCGCTTGATCGCGACGTTGCCGAGCGCCGCGCCGAGGGGGGAGAGCACCACGGCGATCGCGCCGATCGCGGCACGGTCCTCGCTGCCCAGCTTCAGGCTCTCCACGAACGCGAGCGAGAGGCCGGCGAGCGCGAGCGCGACCCCGGCCAGCAGCCGGGCCCGCAGCGGCTCGTCCTGGAGCAGGAAGGCCGCGAGGATGGCCGTGTAGAGCGGCATCACCCCGAACAGCACCGCGGTCAGCCCGGACGGGATGTACTGCTCGCCCCAGTAGACGAGGCCGTAACAGAACGCGAACGGGAGCAGGCCGAGCGTGAGCGCGAGGGTCCTGTCGGTCTTCAGCGATCTGCGCCGCGCGGCCGCGAAGCCGAGAAGGAGGACGCCGGCGGCGGTGAAGCGGATACCGGCGCCGAGCAGCGCCGGGGCGTCCTCGAGGCCGATCTTGATGGCGACCCAGGTGCTGGACCAGATGATCACCAGCAGGGCGTACAGGCCGTATGCGGCGCGCCGGGACATGGCCGTCGAGGGTAGGGCCCCGTCCGGGTCGGCGGTCGTTGACCTCGGTTGACCGGCAGGCCGGCGCTCGCCGCTCACCGCCTTTGGGGCAGCGCACGAGACCTCTCTACCGCGCCGGCTGGTACGTGAGAATGGCGACCCCCGATGGCATCTCGGTGGTGTCGACGAGATCGAGGTTCACTCGTTTCGCGCCGTCCTTGAGGAAACTCCTCCCCCTCCCGAGCAGGACTGGTTGGATCAAGATCCGATACTCGTCAATGAGGTCGTGCTCCACCAGGCTGTGCATGAGGTCGTGGCAGCCATACATGACCAGGTCCTGACCGGGCCGTTGCTTGAGCCTGGCGATGCCCTCCGCGACATCGCCTTCGATCAGATGGGAGTTCTCCCACTCCAGGTCCTCGAGCGTGGTCGACGCGACGTCCTTGGCCATGCTGTTGAGCTTGTCGACGTAGGGGAGCTCTCCTGATCGCGATGGCCACATGGCGGAAAAGCTCGTACGTCTTGCGGCCCAGGAGCAGACCATCGCTGTTCATCAGCAGGTCGGTGTGATACCTGGCCGCTCCGTCGTCGTCGTACGGAACCGCCCAATCCCGGACCTCGTCCGATGCCGCCCCAGCCGCTCGAGTACCACGGCCACCCGCGATCGCCGCCTTCCTGAGCCAGCGAGCGGAGCTGCGCGGCGCCCCGCTGCGTGTCGTGCCTACCCGCGCCAACACCCAGCCGGCGTTCGGGTGCTACCTCCCGGACGCGCAGGCGGCGATCGCCCGACCCCACGGACTGATCGTGCTCACGCTCTCCCGGGACACGATCGCGGCGATCACCTGGTTCGCCGACACCGGCGTGTTCCGACACTTCGGGCTGCCTCGAACGCTGCCGACCCCGTGAGCGCTCGGCGTCGATTTCAGGTGTCGGTCGGCGCGTAGGTCAGGTTCAGCACCCCGGTGCTGAACACCTCGTGGGCGACGAGCTCGAGGGCGTGGGTCGTGGTGTTCTCGAACAGCCGGCCGCCGTTCCCGACCGCGATCGGGTGGACGAGCAGGTGCAGCTCGTCGACGAGTCCGTCGCCAAGGAGCGAGCGCACGAGCGTGGCGCTGCCCGTGATCACGATGTCACCGTCCGTCCGGTCCTTGATCTCCCGGAGCTGCTGGGGGACGTCGCCGGAGACGATCGTGGTGTTGTTCCAGGTCGCGGTCGTGAGCGAGTTGGAGACCACGTACTTGGGGGCGTTGTTGATGAACCCCGCGAACGGGTCTTCATCGCCCTTGTCCGGCCAGAAGCCGGCCCACTCCTCGTAGAGCACGCGGCCCATGAGGAACCCGCGGTTGGTCTCCATGCCCCGACCGATCGCGGCGCCCATCTCCTCGTTGAAGTAGGGCATGTGCCACTGGTCGGGGGCCTCGACGACGCCGTCGAGGGACATGAAGAAGTTCGAGACGATCTTGCCCATCGGGAATGCTCCTTTGGATGTGTTGTGGGTCGTGGAGGTCAGTGGAGGCCCAGCTCGCGCGCGCGCTGGGGCAGCCGGCAGGAGGCCAGAAGCGCGAGGCCGAGCGGGACGAGGCTGAGCAGCGTCGTGCTCGTCATCGCCCGCGCCGGGAGGCGGTGGTGGTCGAGGTAGGCGAAGAAGATGGTCGCCAGCACGGCGATGCCGAGTGCGGCGCCGAGCTGCTGGACGGCGTTCAGCACGCCGGACGCCGAGCCCACCTCGTCGCCTTGGACCTCGGCGAGGATGAAGTCGAACAGAGGCGGCAGCGCGATGCCCATGCCCATGCCGGCCAGCAGCTCGCCGGGCACGAGCGTCCAGCTCGAGACGCCCTCGCCGCTGTTGTGCACCATCGCGGCGAGCAGCACGAGGCCGGTGCCCATGACGGCGAACCCGGCTTGCAGCGAGCTGCGCCCGAAGCGCGCGGCCAGCGGGTAGGACGCCCCCGCGGTCAGCGCGACGCCGATCGCGAACGGCGCGAGCGTGAGCCCGGTGCGCAGCGGCGAGAAGTGCTCGCCGAGCTGGCAGAACAGCGACAGTACGAGGTTGAGGCCGATCATCGACGCGAAGAAGCAGACGGCGACGAGCAGGCCGCTCGTGAACGCGCGGTTGCGCAGGAGGCTCGGCGCGATCAGCGCGCGGTCGCGGTGGCCGCGCTCGTAGCTGACGAAGCCGGCGAACAACGCGGCACCCGCGGCCAGCAGGGCGAAGCACCAGAGCGGCCACCCGAGCTCCCGGCCCTGCACGAGCGGGTAGATCAGCGCGACCGACGCGAGCGAGACGAGAAGGGCTCCGCCGGGATCCAGGCGCGTGCCGCGGTCGCCGCTCGTGCGGGGCATCACGCGCAGCGCGCCGACCAGCCCGATGATGCCGAGCGGCAGGTTGACGAGGAAGATCGCGCGCCAGCCGCTGCCGGCGATGTCGGCGTCGACGAGCGCGCCGCCGACGATCGGCGAGGCGACCGCCGAGAGGCCGATGACCGGGCCGAACGCGGCGAACGCCTTCGCAACCTGGTCCTCGGGGAAGGCCTCCTTGATCATCCCGAAGCCCTGCGGGATCAGAAGGGCGCCGAACGCGCCCTGCAGCGCGCGCGTGGCGATCAGCACGCCGGCCGACGGCGCGGCCGCGCAGAGCGCCGACGCCGTCGTGAACCCGACGATGCCGACCATGAACAGCCGCCGGCGGCCGTAGCGGTCTCCGAGCCGGCCGCCGGTGATCAGCAGGACCGCGAACGTGAGCGTGTACGCCGCGCCCAGCCACTGCAGCGTCGTGGCGCTGCCGCCGAGGTCGGCGCGGATCGACGGAGCGGCAACGTTGACGATCGTGGCGTCGAGAAGATCCATCACCTCCGCGACCAGGACGATCGCCAGGATCATCCACCGGAGCTGGTACGTCCTGTCCTGACGAGCTGCCATCATCACGTTTTCGTGTGCCGTATAGTTCATATCACCGAATATTTCGGTGGAGCGTAGGGACTCGGAATGTCACTGTCAAGCTCCGGCGACGTGCTCGATCTCCTGCGCGAGATGAGCGGGCAAAATCTCCTGCTCACCGAGGCGATCGCGCGCCATGCCGGGTTGCGGCCGGCCGACCTCGAAGTGCTTGGCGTCATCGAGCAACACGGGCCGCTGACCGCCGGCCGGCTCGGCGAGGCCACCGGCCTCAGCCCTGCCGCGGTCACCGGCCTCATCGACCGTCTCGAGGGCGCAGGCGTCGCCGAGCGGCGCCGAGACGCCGCCGATCGCCGTCGCGTCCTGGTCGCGGTCTCCGCGGGTGCAGCCCCCGTCGCCGATCTATACCGCGACCTCGAGCACGACACGCGCGCCAGGCTCGAGCGCTACAGCGCCGACGAGCTGGCCGTCATCTCGCGGTTCCTCCGGGAGATGTATGACGTCGGCGTCGACCACGTCGGCCGCCTGCAGCCGACGTGACACCCCGCGTCAGGTCGCTTCGTTGACGGCCGCGAAGTAGCTCATGTGCAGGCGCAGCGTCTCGAAGTCGATGGTTCCCTCCCCGATGGCGATCACGTCGTTGAGCCAGCGGTAACGCTCGTCGTCGGTGGCGAAGGTCGCCGGCGACACGATTCCCCGCCTGGCCGGCGAGCCGTCCAGCGCCGTGCTGTAGCCGCCGAGGTGGAACACGATGCGGGCCCCGTCGTCAGTCTCGATGACGCCGTGCGCGTCGGGCACCAGCACCCCGTCCTCGCGCCGTCGCGGGTGATTGGACCAGCGCACCGCACCGGCGACGCGCTCGCCGCTCACCCGGCCTCCGCCGCTTCCGTAGCCCGCGCCCTCCGCTCCGCCATACGGCGCGATCACGAAGAACCCGTCCGCGTAGTCCAGCTCCATGTCGAAGATCGGCTCGAGCCGCATCTCGGAGCCATCGTCTCAGAACCCCGGATGCGGGGTTGCAAGGAGGTCGCGTGGGGCGTTAGCGTCGCATCAGTGGTCGAACCGGAGGTGACCGTGAGTGGGCGGCGGCGGAACATCACCGTGGCGGCGTGCCTGGCGGCGCTCGTCGCGTGGAGCGCACTGGCAGCCGCGGCGCAGGGCGCGGGGGCGGGGCCGCGGTGTCGCGGCGGCGACCTCGCCGGCGCGATCATCGACGTCCAGGGCGCCGCCGGTTCGGAGTTCGGCCGAGTGATCCTGATCAACACCTCGTCGCGGACGTGTCACATGAAGGGGTTCGCGAGCGCGCGGCTGCGCGACAAGCACAACCAGGCGCTACCCACCCACGTGACCCGCGACCACAGCAGTCCGGTCAAGCGGGTGGTCCTCAGGCGCGGCGCCGCCGCGGCGTTCGAGCTGCGCTGGAGCAACGTCCCCAGCGGCGCCAACCCGTGCAGGGCGGCCCGCTGGGTGCGGGTCACTCCGCCGCAATCGTCGTCTTCGGTCCGGGTGCGCTTCAGCGCCGCACCGTGCCGCGGCGATCTCGAGGTCCGCGCGATCACCGATCCGTCGTCGGTGTCCTAGCGCGAGGAGGAAGCATGCGCCGGCTGCTCACGTCTCTGGTGCCGCTCGGGCTCGCGGCGCCCGGTTCGGCCTTCGCGCAGGGCTCCTCGCCGAGCTTCTCGCACGCGCATGCCGTCGTGGTCGCCCCGGATGACAAGCAGGTCTATGTCGCCTCGACGGGCGCCGGCGCGACCGGCTCGAACGCGATCGTCGGCTTCGCGCGCGGCCGACTCCGGCCGCCTCACGCGGCCGTCGATGCGTAGGCTGTTGGTGCGCCGCCGCTGATAGCTCTGCGAGGTAGGGCTTGAGGAGGCCTTCTTCGGTGTTGAGCCGGGAGGGTCTTTCTCTTTGTCTATCTCTGGTGAGTGGGGTGTCTCGTGGCTGGGTTGATGAGAGAGCTTTCGGTTGACCGGGTCGT
>JBBQLH010000113.1:0-11348 GCA_038327685.1 Solirubrobacterales bacterium | reverse complement strand
CGGTCTCGCCCTCGACGCCGTGGTTCCACGAGCGGTTGTCGTCGGTGCCGTCGCGGTTGCCCTCGAGGATCGCCTCGTTGTGCTTGCCGGTGTAGGAGACGAGGTCGCGCAGCGGGAAGCCGTCGTGCGCGGTGATGAAGTTGATCGAGGCGAACGGGTGGCGCCCGTCGTCCTCATAGAGGTCGCTCGAGCCGGTCAGGCGCGAGGCGAACTCGCCAACCGACGCCTCGCCGCGCCAGAAGTCGCGCATGACGTCGCGGTAGATGCCGTTCCACTCCGACCACAGCACCGGGAAGTTGCCGACCTGGTAGCCGCCGGGGCCGACGTCCCACGGCTCCGCGATCAGCTTGACCTGGGAGAGCACCGGATCCTGGTGGATGACGTCGAAGAACGCCGACAGGCGGTCGACGTCGTAGAGGCCGCGAGCGAGCGCCGACGCCAGGTCGAAGCGGAAGCCGTCGACGTGGCATTCCACCGCCCAGTAGCGCAGCGAGTCCATGATCATCCGCAGCACGCTCGGGTGCTGGGCGTTGAGCGTGTTGCCCGTGCCGGTGTAGTCCATGTAGTGGTGCGGGTCGTCGGGCACGAGCCGGTAGTACGAGCTGTTGTCGACGCCCTTGAAGGACAGCATCGGGCCGAGGTGGTTGCCCTCCGCGGTGTGGTTGTAGACGACGTCGAGGATCACCTCGATGCCCGCGCGGTGCAGCGCCTTGACCATGCCCTTGAACTCGCGCACCTCCTGCCCCCGCTGGCCGGTCGCGGCGTAGCTGGAGTGCGGGGCGAAGTAGCCGATCGTGGAGTAGCCCCAGTAGTTGGAGAGCCCGCGCTCGAAGAGGAACGACTCGTCGACGATGTGATGCACCGGCAGCAGCTCGACCGCGGTCACGCCGAGCGAGCGCAGGTAGGCGATGGCGGGCTCGGAGGCGAGGCCGGCATAGGTGCCGCGCAGGTCCTCGCGGACCTCGGGATGCAGGCGCGTGAAGCCGCGGACGTGCGTCTCGTAGATCACCGTCTCGTACAGCGGGACGTCGGGGCGCCGGTCGCCCTCCCAGTCGAAGCGCGGATCGATCACCACGGACTTCGGGACGGCGCCGGCGTCGTCCTCGTCGTCGGGCTCGAGGTCGGCGTCGTCGGTGCCGCGCGCCTTGTAGGGCAGCACGTTGGCCGCGTCCCAGTGCACCGGGCCGTCGATCGACTTCGCGTAGGGATCGAGCAGCAGCTTGCTCGGGTTGAAGCGGTGGCCCCGCGCGGGGTCGTAGGGCCCGTGCACGCGGAAGCCGTAGCGCTGGCCGGGGCCGACGCCGGGCAGGTAGCCGTGCCACGTGTGCGCGGTGCGCTCGGTCAGGTCGACGCGCTGCTCGGAGTCGTCGCCGTCGAACAGGCACAGCTCCACGCGCTCGGCGTGCTCGCTGAAGATCGAGAAGTTGGTGCCCCTGCCGTCCCAGGTCGCCCCGAGCGGGAAGGTGCTGCCGGGCCAGACGGCGTCGACGGTCATCGCAGCAGGGCCCCGGCGAGGGCGGGCAGGACGACGTGGCCGGGCTCGACCGTGGCATGGTGCGTGGCGAGCAACAGCTCGAGCGGGCGGCCGACCGCCACGTGTACCGGCTGCCGCCCGAGGTTGGCGAGCACGAGATGCCCGCCGCGCGCGACCTTGAGCCAGCCCGCGTGCTCGTCGAACTCGGCGGCGGCCTCGCCCGGGCCGATCTCGCGGCGGAACGCGAGCAGCCGCGCGTAGAGCTCACGCAGCCCGTCGGGCTCCCCCGTGCGCGTGAGCGTGGAGCGGCGGAACGTCTCGGGGTCCTGCGGGTCCGGGACCTCCTCGCCCGCGAACTCGGCAAAGCCGGCGAACTCGCGCCGGCGACCCTCGCGCGTGGCGACCGCGATCTCCCCGTCGATGTGGTCGGAGAAGAACTGGAAGGGCGCGGCCTCGCCGTGTTCCTCGCCCATGAACAGCATCGGCGTGAAGGGCGAGAGCAGCGTGAGCAGCGCGGCGAGCGGGCGGACCTCGACCGGCAGCCGGTCACCGAACGCGCGGTTGCCGACCTGGTCGTGGTCCTGGGCGAACACGATGAAGCGCTCGGGCGGGATGTCGTCCGCGCGCGCCCCGAAGCGGCGGCCGCGGGAGGGCGAGTAGTTGCCGTCGTCGACATGCGGGCGGCGGAAGGCCTTGGCCAGCTGCGCGATCTCGCCGAAGTCCGCGTAGTAGCCGGAGCGGTCCCCGGTCAGCAGCACGCGCAGCGCGTGGTGGAAGTCGTCGGCCCACACGCCGTCGCAGCCCCAGCCGCCCCGCTCGTGCGAGCGCACGACCTTGGGGTCGTTCATCCCGCTCTCGGCGATCACGACCGCGCGCGGCGCGAACGCGTGGACGCGTGCGGTGAGCGCCTGGACGAGATGGACGGCGCCGCCGTCGACGATCGCGTGGATCGCGTCGAGGCGCAGGCCGTCGAGGTGGAAGTCGCGGATCCAGCCCTCGGCGCTCTGGAGCACCCACTCGCGCACGCCGTCGGCGCCGGCGTCGTCGAAGTTGATCGCCTTGCCCCAGAACGTCTCGTACTTGTCGGTGAAGTAGGGCCCGAAGGCCTCGAGCGCCTGGGCGCCGGAGGCGCCGACGTGGTTGTAGACGACGTCGAGCAGGACGGCGAGACCCTCGGCGTGGGCCGCGTCGACGAGCCGCTGCAGGCCGTGCGGGCCGCCGTAGGGCGCGTGGGCCGCCGACAGGTAGACGCCGTCGTAGCCCCAGCCGTGCTCGCCCGGGAACGCGGCGACCGGCAGCAGCTCGAGCGTGGTGATCCCGAGCTCGCACAGGCCCCGCAGGTGCGGGATGGCGGCCTCGAACGTCCCCTCCTCGGTGAAGGTGCCGACGTGGAGCTCGTAGATCACGGAGTCGGCGAGGGCGGGCGCCTCGAACTCGGCGTCCGTCCATGCGAACGCGTCCGGGTCGAGCACCCGCGAGGGCCCGCGCAACCCGGCGGGCTGCCAGCGCGAGCACGGATCCGGGACCTCGTAGCCCTCGATCACGAACGCGTAGTCCTCGCCGGCGGCGATGGGCGCCACGGCCTCGCGGACGCCGAGGCCGGCGTCGGCCAGCTCGTGGTCGCGGCCGCCCGCGCGCAGCGCGACCCGCTCCGGGCGCGGCGCCCAGACGCGGAACGCGGTATTGCCGTCACCGATCGGACGGGCGCCGAGCGGTCGCTCGAAGGGCAGGGGTGGATCGGACATGGATGCGAGGTTCGGGAGGGGATGCCTAGACGGTTGATTCCGCGGCCGCCGTGCAGGCGGGTGCGGGGGTCGTGGAATCAACCATCTACAGCGCGGGGGCGGAACTGGCCGCCTTGAGCCCGGCGACCGCCTCTGCCATGGCGTCGACCTCGGCCGAGAGCGCCTCCATCGCCGAGGCGTCGCCCTCGCGGGCGGTGGCCAGGGCGGCCCGGCACTGCTCGACGTGCTCCTGTACGGCGGCGAGGGACCGCTCGATCTCGACGTCTCGGGGCTGCATCGAGCGTGAGACCCTAACGCGAAGACCCGCGGGGGGAACTTCCCGGCTCGGTCCGTGTTCTCGCTTTCCGTGTACCGACTCATCCTCATCCTCGCCCTGCTCGCCGCCGCCGTCCCGGCCGCCGCGAGCGCTCAGACCCCTGCGACCACGCCGCCCGTCGCCACCACCGGCGCCGCCGAGGCGATCAGCGAGACCGGGGCGAGCCTCACCGGCACCGTCGACCGCAACGACGGCCCGACGACCTACCACTTCGAGTACGGCACCTCGGCGGCCTACGGCCTCAACACGCCCGAGACGCCGGTCTCCGCCGCGGGCATCGACCCCGTCACGGTCAAGGCGGCGATCCAGAGCCTCACGCGCGACACCCTCTACCACTACCGCCTCGTCGGCACCAACCCGGCCGGGGTCTCGCGCGGCGCCGACCGCAGCTTCCGCACCGCTCCGGGCCCACGGGCGCCCGCCGTCGCGTCGACCTCCTCGCGCGACGTCTTCTCGCGCGGCGCGCGGCTGATCACGACCGCGGACCCGAACGGGCAGGAGACCTCTGTCCGCTTCGAATACGGGACCTCGACCCGCTACGGCGCGTCCAGCGGGTCCGTGAGCGCGGGCTCCGGTGACCGCGGCGTCCCCGTCTCGATCGCGCTCGGCGGTCTGAGGCCGAACACCCGCTACCACTTCCGCGCGGTGGCGACGAACCCGACGGGCTCCGCGCGCAGCCTCGACCGCAGCTTCCGGACGCCGCGCGAGCCGACCGGCATCTCGCTCAGGCTGACCCCGAGCCGCGTCGTCTGGGCCGGCACGGTCACCGTGCTGGGCCGCGTCGGCGGCACGGCGGTGGGCGGCACGCCGCTGGCGCTCGAGCGCCAGGACTTCCCGTTCCACGCCGGCTTCAGCCAGGTCGGCGCCACGCGAACCGCGAACGGGGACGGCTCGTTCCGCTTCGAGCTGCCGTCGGTGTTCGTGACGACCCAGGTGCGCGTGGTCACGCGCACGAGGGTCGTCGTGTCGAGCCCGGTGCGCACCGCCTCGAGCGCGGTCAGGGTCGGGGCGAGCACGCGGTCAAGCGGCGCCCGGCGCTCGCGCATCCAGGGCTCGATCTGGCCGCGGGTCCCGGCGGGCCGGGTGTCGCTGCAGAAGCGCTCGCCGCGCGGGCATTGGGCGGTCGTGAGCCGCAAGGCCGCGCAGCCGCTGGACGCCGGCCGCTCGCGCTACCGCTTCACGGTGCGGCGCGGGAAGCGCGCCGGCATCTATCGCGTCGCCGTGGTGGCGCGCGACGGTGGCGCGCACGTGCCCGGCCGCAGCCGCGAGCTCAGGGTCCGCGCGCGGCGCGGCGCGCGTCACGCTGGATGAGCCTCAGGGCCATGCCCTGGACGGTGTAGTACGCCTGCTTGACGGTCAGCGCGGGCCAGTTCATGACCCCCTCGGAGGCGAACAGGCCCCAGCCGAAGTCGAAGTCGCGGAGCGTGATGAACACGCGCGCGGCGCCGGCCTTCAACAGCACCGGGACGGCCTTGTGCAAGAAGCGCCCCTGCTCGTGCTGGGCCCCCCGCTGGCTGCGGCCGATGTAGCCCGGGTCCCACTGGAAGTAGCGATCGCTCGGATATCCCATCTCCGTCACCCATAGCGGTCCGCGGAAGCCGCGCGCGCGGTAGCGGGCGCGGACGACGCGGACCATGTCGTCGAGCTTTCCGATGCCGCCGCGCAGATGTGCGTTGGCGATGTCGAAGGAGCGCACCACACCGGGCTGGGCGAGCACCTTGTCGAGCCAGCGGTCGTAGGGCTCGATGACGCCGGTGAACACGACCTTCGCCCGTGGGTTGCCGCGCCGGATGGCCGCGGCGCTCACGCGGAGCAGGCGCGCGTACGCGACCGCGTCGCCGTAGAAGTACTCGCCGATCTTCGTCTTCCGGTTGACGATGTTGGCCTCGTTGAGGATCTCCCAGTACTGGATCTCCGGCGCCCGCGCGGCGATCTGCTCGACCATGCGCCCCCAGGCGGCCTCGTCGCCCGGCGGGCAGCGATCCGAGCGCAGCGCGCCCAGCGGGCACTTCGCGTCCCACCACGGGGTGCCGGACAGCACGGCCATGACCTGCAGGTGGTGGTAGCGCGCCGCCGCGCGCACGGTGTCGAGGCTCGTCCAGTCGGGCAGGCCCGCCGGCTGCGGGAAGATCGACGAGACGAGCACGTCGAGGCGGACCGTCCCCAGATGGGCGTCGCGCGACGCCTTGAACAAGCCGTTGACCGCGGCCGGGGCCATCGTCGGGTTGATCATCGTGTGGCTGCCGAGGCGGAAGGTCGTCTTGGTCGCCGCCGTCGCGGCGGGGACCACCGCGAGCACGGCGAGCAACAGGACGCCCGTCGCTCCGAGCCGGAGGCGAGGTGAGGCCATGTCGAGGGCGACTCTACCTGCGACGGAGAACGCGGATGCGCACACGTGCGGTGCGCTTCCCGCGCTTGCTCACCACGGCGCGCCGCAGGCCCCGGTGGGCGAAGCGGCGGACAGCGTCTGCCAGTCCGAGCGGTCGGTGTGCCCGTTCGTCGACGTGCCCTTCGTGGACAGGTCGTCGAGGCAGTCGGCGACCTGCCGCTCCGCGCCCGGGACCTTCACGGCGCCCTGGTTCGGGCACGTCGCCGCGCCCGCCGGCGCGGCGTGGATCAGCGCGAGGGCGGCTCCGGCACCAGCCAGATGACGCCGAGCGGTGGGATGGTGATCTCTGCGGAGAAGGCCTGGTTGTGCCATGGCAGCGGTTCTGCTTCGACCCCTCCGAGGTTGCCCGTGTCCGTTCCTCCGTAAAACGAAGAGTCGGTGTTGAGACGCTCGACCCAGCGTCCCGCGCGCGGCAGCCCGAGCCGGTAGGGCCCGCGCGGAATCGGCGAGAGGTTGGCGACGCACAGCACGATGTCGGAGCCCTCGCGCGACGCGCGCCCGAAGGCGACGACGTTGGACTCGGCGTCGTTGGGCTCGAGCCACCAGAAGCCGGTCCCGTCGAAGTCAAGCTCCCACAGCGCGGCGTGCTCCTTGTAGGTGTGGTTGAGGTCGCGCACGAGCGCCTGGATGCCCGAGTGCTCCGGGCTCTCGAGCAGATGCCAGTCGAGCGAGCGCTCGTGGCTCCACTCCGCCTCCTGGCCGAACTCCTGGCCCATGAACAGCAGCTTCTTGCCGGGATGCGCCCACATGAACGCGTACAGCGCGCGCAGGTTCGCGCGCTTCTGCCACGGGTCGCCCGGCATCTTGTTGATCAGCGAGCCCTTGCCGTGCACGACCTCGTCGTGCGAGAGTGGCAGCACGAAGTTCTCCGTGAACGCGTAGACGAGCGAGAACGTCAGCTCGTGGTGGTGGTAGCGGCGGTAGATCGGGTCCTGCTGGAAGTACTCGAGCGTGTCGTGCATCCAGCCCATGTTCCACTTGAAGCCGAAGCCCAGCCCGCCCAGGTAGGTCGGCCGCGAGACGCCCGGCCACGCCGTCGACTCCTCGGCCGCCGAGATGACCCCGGGCTCGCGCGCGAACAGCACCTCGTTGAGCTCCTTCAGGAAGGAGACGGCGTCGAGGTCCTCGCGGCCGCCGAACTCGTTCGGCACCCACTCCCCCTCCTTGCGCGAGTAGTCGAGGTAGAGCATCGAGGCGACCGCGTCGACCCGGATGCCGTCGACGTGGTACTCGCGCATCCAGAAGAGCGCGTTGGCGACGAGGAAGTTGCGCACCTCGTGGCGCCCGTAGTTGAAGACCAGCGTGCCCCAGTCGGGGTGCGCGCCGCGGCGCGGGTCGGCGTGCTCGTAGAGCGCGGTGCCGTCGAAGCGCGCGAGCGCGAACTCGTCACGCGGGAAGTGCGCCGGCACCCAGTCGAGGATCACGCCGAGGCCGTGGCCGTGCAGGCGGTCGACGAACTCGCGGAAGTCGTCGGGCGACCCGAAGTGCGGCGACGGCGCGTAGTAGCCGGTCACCTGGTAGCCCCATGAGCCCGAGAACGGGTGGTGCATCACCGGCAGCAGCTCGAGGTGGGTGAAGCCCATGTCCTTCGCGTAGGCGGCGAGCTCGTCCGCGAGCTCGAGGTAGGTCAGCGAGCGGTTGTCCTCGAGCGGATTCAGCCGCCACGAGCCGAGGTGGACCTCATAGACGCTCATCGGCTCCTCGAGCGGCGTGCTCTTGTGGCGCGCCTCCATCCAGTCCGCGTCGCGCCAGACGTGCCCGGGCTTGTGCACGACCGAGGCGGTCTTGGGGGGCACCTCGGCCTCGAAGGCATACGGGTCGGCCTTGTGGAAGCGGTCGCCGTCGGGCCCTGTGATCTCGTACTTGTAATGCGTGCCGGCGCCGACCTCGGGAATGAACAGCTCCCAGATCCCGCTCGAGCCGAGCGAGCGCATCGGGTGCAGGCGGCTGTCCCAGTGGTTGAGGTCGCCGACCACGGAGACGGCCTGCGCGGCCGGCGCCCAGACCGCGAACGCGGTGCCCGCGACGCCCTCGTGCTCGACCACGTGCGCGCCCAGGCGCGCGTAGATCTCCTCGTGGCGGCCCTCGCCGACCAGGTGCAGGTCCATGTCGCCGAGCGTCGGGGCGAAGCGGTAGGGATCGTGGATGCGGAACGTCGCGCCGTCGCCGTAGTCGACCTCGAGCTCGTAGTCGAGCGGCAGCTCCGCGTCCGGCACGAGGCCCTCGAACAGGCCGTCCGTGTCGGCGGGCTCGAGCTTCGCGACGGCCTCGCCGCCGACGCACGCGGTGACCTCGCGCGCGGCCGGCCGGACCGTGCGGATCACGACGCCGCCGTCCGCCGGATGGGCGCCGCGAAAGGCGTGCGGGTCCGCGGTCATGTTCCTCCGTTCGATTCGAGCAGCCGGACGATGCCGGCCGTCGGGATGGCGACCCAGTCGGGCCGGTTGTTGAGCTCGTAGCGCAGCTCGTAGACCGCCTTCTCGAGCTCGAAGATCGCGAGCATCTTGCGCGTGGGGTCCTCGCCCGGCGGTAGCAGCCCGGAGTCGACCGCCTCGAAGTAGCCGTCGAGGAAGGTCTGGCGCGCGCGGTCCTCCCAGCCCTCGGGCGCCGGCGTGCCGCGCAGGATCCGCGAGCCCGCGGCGGCGTAGGAGAACGAGCGCAGCATCCCCGCGACGTCGCGCAGCGGCGAGCGCTTGAGCCGGCGCTGGGAGATCGGGCGCCCCGGCTCGCCCTCGAAGTCGAGGATCACCCAGCCGCGCTCGGCGAGCATGGTCTGGCCGAGGTGGTAGTCGCCGTGCGTGCGGATCACGCGCCCGCCGGCGCCGACGTGCGAGAGCAGCTGGAGGCGCTCCTGGACGTCCTGGCCGCGGCCGCGGATCGGCTCGAGCGCCTCGAGGTCGGGCATCTCGACGAAGATCCGCTCGATCTCCTCGTCGATCGTGGCGGTGAGGATCGCCAGCGCCTCCGTGCTCGGCTGCTCGGGCGCGAAGGCGGAGTCGCCGGCCTCCGAGCCGAGCGCCGTGTGCATCTCGCCCGTCACGGTGCCGAGCTCGCGCACGCGAGCGAGGAACGCCTCGGGGTCGCTGGCCAGGGCGTCGAGCGCGAACTCCCAGCCGTCGGTCGCGCCCGCCAGGAACTCCTGCAGCACGCCGAGCGTCGCGTCCATCAGGCGGCCCTCGTACTGGAACCAGCCGGCGATCGGGGCGATGTGCGGGAAGTCGCGCTCGGACAGGAAGCGCAGCAGCTCGAGCTCGGGGTTGACCCCCGCCTCGACACGCCGGAACGCCTTCAGGATCAGCGCCTCGCCGAACACGATCGAGGAGTTCGACTGCTCGACGCCGACCGGGCGCACCTCCACCGTCCCGCCGTCCGACGCGCTGCCGGCCCAGCGGAACCCGAGCGTGCCCTCGCCCGCCTGCACGTCGACGCCCGAGCGCATCAGGTGCAGCAGCTCCCGCGCGTGGGCGGGATCGGCCAGCGCGTCATAGAAGGTCAGGCCGGCGGTCGCGGCGATCACCCGGTCCGTCCAGTTCTCGCCGGCCGAGCGGACGCCGATCGGCACCTGATAGACCTCATGCGTCCCGGACGGGAAGCGCGCCTCGACCAGGGCCAGCACGAGCTGCGGCATCTCCTCGCGCAGCGTGAACGCCTCGAGCACGTTGAGATGCGAGACCTCCTGCGCCTTTGAGCCGAACCAGCGCTGCTCGACGACCCAGGTGCGGAGCGCCTCCTCCTCGAGCCTGTCGAGCAGCTCACTCATCGGGCTCCACCTCGATGCGCGTGAACTCGCCGGTCTTCTGCTCGGCGACCTCCGGCTCGGCGAGTTGGAACCAGTAGAAGCCGCGCGGCGCCAGCGTGAGCAGGTAGGGCAGCTCGCCGATGCGCGGGAAGCGCGAGCGCCCGAACAGCTCGATCGGGTAGCGGCCCTCGTACTCGGACAGGTCGAGCTCGACCGCCTGCGCCGAGCGCGCCATGTTGTGCACGCACAGGACGAGGTCGTCCTCGTAGCGGCGGATGTGGGCGAAGATGCGGCCGTTGGACGGCGTCAGCGGCTCGTAGGTACCGAGGCCGAACACCGGGTGCTCCTTGCGCATCGCGATGAAGCGGCGCATCCACCGCAGCAGCGAGGTCGAGTGGCGCAGCTGCGCCTCGACGTTGACCGCCTGGTAGCCGTAGACCGGGTCCATCAGCGGCGGCGCGTAGAGCTGGGCGAAGTCCGCGCGCGAGAAGCCGCCGTTGCGGTCGCCCGTCCACTGCATCGGCGTGCGCACGCCGTCGCGGTCGCCGAGGAAGACGTTGTCGCCCATCGCGATCTCGTCGCCGTAGTAGAGGACCGGCGAGCCTGGCAGCGAGAACAGGATCGCGTTCATCAGCTCGATCTCGTCGCGGCCGTTGTCGAGCAGCGGGGCGAGCCGCTTGCGGATCCCGACGTTGATCTTCATGCGCGGGTCCTTGGCGTACTCCGCGTACATGTAGTCGCGCTCCTCGTCGGTGACCATCTCGAGCGTCAGCTCGTCGTGGTTGCGCAGGAACAGCCCCCACTGGCAGTTCTCGGGGATCGCGGGCGTCTGCTCGAGGATCTCGTAGATCGGCGTCGCCTCCTCGCGCCGCACCGCCATGAACATCCGCGGCATGACGGGGAAGTGGAAGGCCATGTGGCACTCGTCGCCGTCGCCGAAGTACTCGACCACGTCGGCCGGCCACTGGTTGGCCTCGGCGAGCAGCACGCGGTCGGGGTAGTGCGCGTCGATCTCGGCGCGGACGCGGCGCAGGTACTCGTGCGTCTCCGGGAGATTCTCGCCGTTGGTGCCCTCGCGCTCGAACAGGTAGGGCACGGCGTCGAGGCGGAAGCCGTCGAGCCCGAGGTCGAGCCAGAAGCGCAGGACCTCGAGCATCGCCTCCTGGACCTCGGGGTTGTCGAAGTTGAGGTCGGGCTGGTGGGAGAAGAAGCGGTGCCAGAAGTAGGCGCCGGCCGTG
Source organism: Solirubrobacterales bacterium (assembly GCA_038327685.1). GTDB lineage: Bacteria > Actinomycetota > Thermoleophilia > Solirubrobacterales > Solirubrobacteraceae > DASQFQ01. Next base: position 447 of record JBBQLH010000113.1, on the reverse strand, counting down.
TCGTCCCAGGTCCAGTTGGAGGTCTCGGCGTCGGTGAAGATGATCCGGGCGTCTTCGTAGCGGTGGACCGTGTCGGACCACACGTACCACTCGCGCTTGGGGTTGTCGGGCCTCGAGCGCGACTCCTGGAACCACTCGTGGTCGGAGGACGTGTGGTTCATGACGAGGTCGGCGATCACGCGGATGCCGCGCTGGTGCGCCGCCTCGATGAAGTCACGGACGTCGTCGACCACCCCGTAGTCCGCGTTGATGGCGAAGAAGTCGGAGATGTCGTAGCCGCCGTCGCGCAGCGGGGACTTGAAGTAGGGCAGCAGCCAGATGCAGTCGATCCCCAGCCACTGCAGGTAGTCGAGCTTCTCGGTCATGCCGCGGAAGTCGCCCGAGCCGTCGCCGTTGGCGTCGAAGAAGCCGCGGATGTGGATCTCGTAGAAGACCGCGGTCTTGAAC
>JBBQLH010000112.1:0-11566 GCA_038327685.1 Solirubrobacterales bacterium | reverse complement strand
TCATGGGCGCGCTACTGCTCACGCGCGAAGACGGTCGCGCGCTGGTCGTCGACCTGTGCGACACGGTCGAGCACATGCGCGCCAACGAGCGCAGCGGCTTCTACCAGACCCAGGTGGCCAAGTTCGCCGACAAGGTCATCGACCGCCCCAGCCGCGCGTTCTACGACGTCGCCGTCGCCAAGGGCGTCGAGGGCGGCCAGCCGCTGGCGCGCTGATCAGAGCAGCTCGGCGATCCGGGCTGCGGCGCGCGCGGCGCCGCCGGGGGCGACGGGGCGATAGTCGGACGGGGCGCTGAGCGCGCCCGCGATCGCCGCGCCGACGCCCTCCGGCGTCGCGTCCTCGAGCTCGAGTGCGCGCGTGTGGCCGTGCCGGGCCAGCCGGTGCGCGACGTGGATGCGCTGCTCGAAGTGGCGCTTGAGCGGGAAGGAGACGAACGGCGTTCCCGCCGCCACGAGCTCCATGCCGGTGGTGAGGCCGCCCTGGACGAGCGCGACGTCGCACGCCGCCAGCACGCGGTCGAGGTCGGGCACGTAGCCGCGCACCTCGACCCCGGCGGGCGCGCGCAGGCGCGCACGGTCCACGCGGGGGCCGGCCACCGCGACCATTCGCAGACCGGGGACCCGCGCGGCGGCGGCCTCGTAGCCCGCGACGAGCCGCCCGAGCAGTCCGGCGCCGACCGCGGAGCCGCCGACCGCGGCGACGCACAGCGGGCCGTCGCCATTGCGCTCGCCCGCCACGGGCGGGTCGATCACCTGGCCGCAGAACTCGAAGTGCCCCTCGACCCACTCGCGGATCCCCGGCAGTCCCGGGCCGAACGAGCCCGGCACGACGTCGTCCGGGTCGCCGACGAACAGGGCGCGGTCGCGCACATGCCCGAAGCGCCCGACCTGCTCGATCATCTGCTCGTTGAGGTCGGCGCACAGGAACGCCTCACGCTCGCCGCCCTCGGGCAATGGCAGCCAGCCGACGAAGTCGGTCAGGAACACGAACGGGGCGCGCTTGTCCTCCGGGTTCTCGTGCAGGAAGTGGTCGACGTCCCACGCCTCGTCGCCGATCCAGAGGTCGTAGGGCTGCTCGCGCGTCAGGTCGCGGAAGATCATGTAGTTGGCGAGCAGGATCTCGTCCATCTCGCGGATCGCCTGGAAGACGTTGAGCGTGTGGGGGCCGGCCGCGGCCTCGAGGTGGCCGGACTCCGAGGCGAGGTCCCGGCTGGCCGGGTGCACCCGCTCCCCCGCCGCCTCCAGCGCCGCCGTGAGCGGATGCTGGGCGAGCCAGTCGATCTCGAGCCCGGGCACGAGCTCGCGCAGCTCGCGGGCGATCGCGATGTCGCGGCGCGCGTGGCCGAGGCCGATCGGCGAGGACACGAGGAGGGCGCGCGGGCCGCGCACCGGCGCCCGCGTCCAGCGCCGCTCCGCGACGGCCGGGGCGCCGAGCACGCGCGTCACGAAGGCGAGGATGAGCCCGTTCACCTTCACGGGGTCGCGCGCGTTGGGGCCGTGCCCCGAGCCCTCGAGCACGATCAGCTCGCCGCCCGTCAGCTCGGCGACGCGCCGGCCGCGCTCCAGCGTCGTGATCCGGTCGAGATCGCCGTGGATCACCAGGACCGGACTTCTGACGCCGGCCACGAGCGCCTCGGCCTCCTCGCGGGTCCTATAGGGCGGCGGAGCGTCCATGGTGTGCTCGAGCGCCGCCTCCCCGATGTCGAGGCCCCAGCCGACGCAGTCCTCGATCTGCTTCTCGGAGTGGGGCTCCTGGAACATCTCGCGGAAGAAGAAGTCGAGGAACCCGGGGTAGTCGCGCCGCCACGAGTGGCGGTTGAAGCGCGGCCAGCCCTCGTCGAGGCCGAGGTCGTCCTCGAAGGAATGCCGCTGCCACGGCGGCGGGGGCGTGAGCCCAGGCACCGACGGGGCGATCGCCACCACGCCGGCGACGCGCTCCGGGTGCCGGGAGGCGAAGAACACCGCGGTCGTGCCGCCCGTGGAGAGGCCGGCGACGACCGCGCGCTCCGTGCCGGTGGCGTTGAGCACCGCCAGCGCGATCTCGACGTCGGCGAGGCCGCCGTAGGCGGCGGGGTCCTGCGGGCGCTCCGAGCGGCCGTTGCCCCGCGGGTCGAACGTGATCACGCGGAAGTGGCGCGCGAGGTAGGGGACCTGTCCCTTGTAGACCCGCGAGCTCACGATCGCCCACGGGGGCACGAGCAGGATCGTGCCTCGACTTCCTCCCACCTCGCCGAAGACCTCGTAGCCGATGCCGACCCCGTCGACATCGACCGTGCCCTGGACCTCCGGCTCGAGCGCTCGCATCGCGGTCGATTCTTCTCGGGTCCCAAGGTGGTGGTCAAGCAAGACCAGGTGGGGCACCTGAGGCGAGCGCGCGAGGCCGCGCCTACGGTCGCCCCATGTCCACCACCACCGCTTCACCTCCCATCGACGAGGAGCGCCTCAACGCCCTCCTCGGCCAGGCCGTCGTCGAGTTCGGCGCGACCGTCAACGCCGCGCTGGTCGTCATCGGCGACCGCCTCGGCCTCTACCGCGAGCTCGCCGACCGCGGGCCGCTGACCTCGGCCGAGCTCGCCGAGCGGACAGGCACCTCGGAGCGCTACGTCCGCGAGTGGCTCGGCGCCCAGGCCGCCAGCGGCTGGATCGACTACCACGCCGACGGCGACCGCTACTCGATGTCCACCGAGCAGGCGCTGATGTTCGCGAATCCCGCCAGCCCCGCCTTCGTCGGGGGCGCCTTCCAGCTCGCGCTCGGCTCCGCCGACGCGCGCGAGCACATCGCCGAGTCGTTCGTGACCGGCACGGGCTTCGGCTGGGGCGAGCACGACCACGACGTGTTCGCGGGCTGCCAGCGCTTCTTCGAGCCCGGCTACCGCGCCAACATCGTCCAGTCGTGGATCCCGGCGCTCGAGGGCGTCCACGAGCGGCTCACCCAGGGCGGCCGCGTCGCCGACGTCGGCTGCGGGCACGGCGTCTCGTCGATCGTGATCGCCGAGGGCTATCCCGCGAGCACCGTCCATGGCACCGACGCCCACGACGGATCGATCGAGGAGGCGCGCCGCCTGGCCGCGAAGGCGGGCGTCGCCGACCGCGTGACGTTCGCGACCCAGCCGGCCGACGCGCTGGCGCTCGGGGGGTACGACCTCGTGACCTCCTTCGACTGCCTGCACGACATGGGCGACCCGGTCGGCGTCGCGCGCCAGGTGCGCGCCGCGCTCGCGCCCGGCGGCGCGTGGATGATCGTCGAGCCGCGGGCGGGCGACACCGTCGCGGAGAACCTCAACCCGGTCGGGCGCGCCTACTACGCGTTCTCGACGCTGCTGTGCACCCCGAGCTCGCTCTCCCAGGAAGTCGGGCTCGCGCTCGGCGCCCAGGCGGGCGAGGCGCGGCTGAGCTCGGTGCTCGAGTCGGCCGGCTTCACGAGCGTCCGGCGCGCCGCCGAGACGCCGTTCAACCTCGTGCTGGAAGCACGCGCGTAGGCGCGACGTTCGGCTCCGGGCCGGCCCCGCCGGCCCGGAGCGCCTCCGCCAGCGCCGTCCGGGAGTTGACGCTGAGCTTCAGGTAGACGTGGCGAAGGTGGTACTCGACCGTCTTCGGGCTGAGGTACAGCGCCGCCGCGGCCTGCCGGGTCGTCGCCCCCTCGGCGAGCATCAGCGCGATCCGCAGCTCCTGCGGCGTGAGCTCGTCGAGCGCCACCGAGTCGCGCCGCCGCGCGGTCTCGCCGGTCGCCTTGAGCTCGGCGCTCGCGCGGTCGGCCCACGGCGCCGCCCCGAGCGCGTCGAACGCGGCGAGCGCAGCGCGCAGCGGCGGCCTGGCGTCGGCGCGGCGGCCGCCGCGGCGCAGGCGCTCGCCGAGGCACAGCTCCGTGCGGGCTCGCTCGAAGACGTCCTCCTCCTCGCCGTGGAGCGTGAGCGCGGCCGCATAGTGCCCGACTGCCTCGGCGTCGTCCGCGCACACGAGCCCCTCCACGCGCCGCGCCCGCGCGAGCGCCCACGGCCGCCCCTTGGCCTCGGCCTGCACCGCGACCTGCGCCGCGAGCGCCGCCGCCTCGTCCGCGCGCCCGAGCCGCACGAGCGCCTCGACGAGCTCGGGCGCCGGGGAGAGATCGGGGTCCCGCAGCCCCTGCTCCTCGAGGACGCGGGCCTTCGCCTCGAACGCCGCGACCGCGCCCGCGAGGTCTCCGCGCCCCCAGGCGAGGTCGCCCTGCGCGTGCAGCGCGACCGCCTCGAACCAGGGCATGCCGAACTCGCGCGCCAGGCCCAGCGCTATGCGCGCGTGCTCGATCGCCGCGGCGTCCCCCCGCCGCGCCTCGAGGCGGGCGAGGCCCACCAGCGAGGTGACCGCATCGACGCGCAGCCCGGTCTCGCCGGCCAGGCGGAGCGCCTCCTCGAAGTGGGCGGCGGCCTCCGCCCAGCGGGGACTCCCCAGCGCACCCATGCCGAGGTAGAACAGCGCGTAGGGGATCACGCCCACGGCTCCCCGCTCGCGGGCGAGCGCCACGGCACGCACGAGCGGGCGGTAGCCGGCGGGCTCCGCCCGCAGGAACGTCGCCGGCACGCCGAGCAGCGCCGCCACCCGGACGTCCTGCTGCAGCTCCGGGGTCGCCTCGATGAGCGCGGCCGCCTCCGCCAGCCAGTCCGAGGCCTCCGCCCGCCCGCCCAGCACGAGCGCGGCGCCCAGCGCGATCGCCGCCAGGCAGCGCGCGCGCGGGTCGTCCGCCGGCGCTAGCTCGACCGCGCGCCGCGCGATCCTAGCCATGTCCTCGCCGGCGCTGGGCCCGTGGAGCGCCGCGTAGGCCGCCTCCGCGAGCATCTCCGCGGCCTTGGCCGGCTGCTCGTCGGCGATCGCGTCGGCCGCCTCCTGCAGCACGGAGATCGCGAGCGGCACCGGGCCGCGGCGCGCCAGCACGCGCCCGCGCAGGTGCCCGGCCTCGGCGCGCTCGGCGGCACCGACCGGGACGGGCGCAGCCTCGTCGAGCAGCGCGAGAGCCCGTGGCCCGTCGCCGGCCAGCCACGCCGCGTCCGCGGCGCGGCGCAGGCGCTCCGCCCGCATCGGCGGCTCAGGGCTGAGGCGGGCGGCCTGCTCGAACGCGGCGGCGGCCGCGGCATGCCCACCGCGCTCGCCCGCGCTCGTGGCGGCCGCGGCGAGCGCCGCCGCGACCGCCTCGTCGGCCTCGAGCGTCGCGGCGGCCACGTGCCACGCGCGGCGCTCGGCGCCTGCGGCCGGATCGAGGCCTTCCGCGTAGGCGCGGTGGGCGGCGCGGCGGTCCGTGGGTGTCGCCCGGGCGAGCACCGCGGAGCGCACGAGCGGGTGGCGGAACGCGACGCGCCCCGCCGCGAGGACGACGAGCCCGGCCGCCTCGGCCGCCTCGAGACCGGCCAGCGAGCCGCCGAGGTCGCGCGCGGCGCCGAGCACCGGCTCGAGCTCCTCGCCGTCGGCGACGGCGGCGGCGAGCAGGGCCGGCAGCGCCTCGGCGGGCAGCCGGTCGAGCCGCCGCCCGAGCGCCCGCTCGATGCGCGCCCCGATCGGCACCTGGTCGCCGATCGGCCCGGGCCGCAGGCGCGGCGCCTCGGCCGCGAGCTCGACGAGCGCGAGCGGGTTGCCGCCCGTGGCGGAGTGCAGCCAGCCCGCCGTATCGGCCGCGACCGGCCGGGCAGCGTGCACCGCGAGCAGCGCACGCGCCGGCTCGGCGGCGAGGCCCGGCAGTACGAGCTCCTCGAGGCCGGCGACGTCGATCGGCGACGGCTCGCCCGCCCGCGCGGCCAGCAGCACGACGACCGCGTCGGCGAGCAGCCGCCGCGCGGCGAAGATCAGCGCCGAGGCCGACGGCCCGTCGAGCCAGTGGACGTCGTCGGCCAGCACGACGATCGGGCGCTCCTCCGCGAGCGCCGCCAGCAGGCCGAGCGTCGCCGCGCCCACGAGATGCGGCTCGGCCGCCCCGGCCGGCGCGAGCCCGAGCGCCGCCTCGAGCGCGGCGCGCTGCGGCCCGGGCAGCCGCCCGAGCTCGCCGAGCACCGGCCGGAGGAGCTCGTGGAGGCCACCGAAGGCGACCTGCACCTCGGATTCGACGCCGCGGGCGCGCAGCACCGTGGCGGCCCCGGCCACCGCGGCCGCGTGCTCGAGCAGCGCCGTCTTGCCGATCCCCGGCTCGCCGCGCAGCACGAGCACCCCGCTCGTGCCGTCGCGGGCCTGCGCCACCAGCTTCTCGATGCGCGCGCACTCAGCGGCGCGTCCCAGCAGCATGAGCCGATCCTAGGCGGCCCGGGGGCACCGCCGTCAGCGGCGGATGCGCGTGCCGCGGCCCTTCGCCGCGCGCTGGTGCTCGGCGTCGGTCACCGTCACCGTGAGGCTGGTCGTGAGGCGGCGCACCCCGGCGCGCTTCATCGCCCGCAGCGTCCTCTTGGTGAGCTTGATCGTGAAGCGCTTCTGGCCCGCGGCGATGAGCCGCACGCGCAGGCTGCCCACGGTCCGGCGCCGGCCGAGGCCCAGCTTCTTCGCGAGCTTGCGCGTGATCGTCAGCCTCGCGGTGCCGGCGCACGCGGAGTCACAGCGGATCGTGAAGCGCGAGCGGCCCTTGCTGCCGGTGCGCGCGAGAGAGATCGTCGGGGCCCGGCTCGGCGCGGGCGGCGCGCTCGCGGGCGGCGTCGTCGGCGTCGCGCCCGGCGGGGCCGCCGGCGGGGCGGCGCCCACGACCAGCTTCCTCGCGGCCGTGTCGATCTGGTCCTCGTCGTCGTGCACCGTCACGACCGGGTGGAAGGTCCCCGTCCGCGAATAGGTGAACGTTTGCCTCGGGTTCGACGTCCCGGTGATGTCCGGGGTGCCGTCGCCTTCGAAATCGAAGTCGTAGGAGACGACGCTGCCGTCGGCGTCCGTCGAGCCCGCGGCGTCGAAGCTGACCGGCTGCCCGTCGATCGCCGGCGAGGGCGACGCGCCGAGCGCCGCGGCCGGCGGCTGCTTGGAGCCCTCCACCGGCGTGTCCTGGGTTGGGCTGATGGCGTCCGAGCCCATGCCTCGGATGGCGAACACGCGCCAGATCGCCCCGCTGTGGTCGCCGTCCGGGAACAACTGGCCGTCGGCGGTGAGGATCGCGTCGCGCGCCTGCAGGAAGGTGGGCTCGGGCGGAGTCAGGCGCATGCCCTGGGTGACGATCGCGCGCGCCACTTCCGATCCCACGGCGCCGCGAAGGTCCCACAGCGTCTCGCCCCAGATCTCGCCGTCGGCGTGCACTTCGGGCCCGCCGGCGATCTTGCCGAAGTCCCCGTAGGTGTAGCCGCCGGAGCCCGCGAGGCCGGCGCCCGGGCACGGCGTCGAGGCGGCGCCGACGGGGCAGTCGAGGGCCTGAGTGCGGATCGAGTGCGGATCCGCGTCGATGTACTTGCCCATGTCGACCTCGCCCGCCGCCGGGGTGTCGTCGGCCGGGAACTGGCCGACGAGGAAGTCCTTCGCGTAGAAGTCGCTCCACGCCTCGCCCATGGCGCCCGACTGGTCGCTGTTGAGCGCCTGCTCGCCGCCCGCGCCATCGACGGTCACGAGGCGCGAGGAGAGGCCGTGGGTGTACTCGTGGTAGACGACCGCGGCGTCGTCGCCGCCGTTGACGTCGCGGAAGGGGCTGCTGGGCCTCCTGAACAGGAACATCGCCATCGTCGGTGACGTGCCGTCGGGCGGCGTGTCCATGTAAGCGTTGTTCCGGTGGGTGGAATTGGGGCCGGTCGACGCGCCGTCGTCGGCATTGACGAGCAGCCGGTCTCCGTTGTCGAAGTTGCCGTCGGCCGGCCCGAACGAGATCGGCGCCGCGCGCAGGTGGTCGCGGAAGCGATTCACGTAGTAGAAGGCCTGGACGGCGTCCTGCGCGCGGTTGGTCGCCCAGCTGCCCGCGGTGGCGGAGCTCCACGAGCACTTGTGGGCGGTGTCGCACGCGCCGAGGGTGTTGGCCGCCGTGAAATCGCTGAAGGCGGAGACGAAGCTGCCGCCGCTCCGGACCACGGTCTCGCCCGCGTCCGGCGCGTCCAGCGGCACGATGTGACCGTCGCCCGACACGGTGCCGCTGTCGTTGTCGTTCAAGTCCGACCACGCGTGGGCGTACGGACCCGAGAGGTCGGTCGCGCCCGGGTTGAGGTAGGGCGTGAGATCGCGGGTCTGGGCGCTGCCGCCGTTCGCGGCGCCCGGATACTGCTCCCAGACGAGCGCGTCGTTGGCCGCCGCCTTCACGCGGTTGGCCCGGTAGAGGAGCCGGCCGCTCGCGGCATCCACGACCGCGGCGTAGTGGGCCGCCGGTCCCGCGCGGAGGTCGAGCTGCCACCCGAGCCGGGCGCTCGTGCCCTCGCCGAAGACGACCAGCGCGGCCGCCTCACCGCCCGTGAACTCCGTGCTCTGGCGCGTCCCCGCGAGGCCGCGGGCGACGGCGACCGCGCGGTGGACGCCGACGTCGTCCATCAGCCGGCGCATGGCCTGGGCGGCGGTCAGCGCGGGAACGTGGGTCGCGACCGCGAGGCCGGGCTGCGCCGCGCCGGTCACGCTCAGCACGCGCCCCGCGGCATCCACCGCGACGCGGAGCCCGCCGTCGAAGGAGGGGATCCCGTCGGCGTACTGGCGATAGCCGAGGAGCTCCGCGCCGCCCGGGATCGCGCTGCGGCGCTGGAGCTGGAGCGAGCCGAGGTCCGTGCGCGAGAGGCCGAGCGCGGCCAGGTGCCGGCGAACGAAGCGCTCGGCGACGTCCCGGCGGTCGCCGGTCGCGGGCGTGCTGAGCGGCGCGCCCCGGCGAGCCAGGAGGCGCGGCGTGCCGGTGAGCGCGTCGACGTCGAGCACCGCTCCCGCCGAGCGCAGCCGGCCGCGGGCCGCGCGCGTGCCGGCGCTCGGCGCCCTCAGGCTCACATCACCGCGGCGCTCGACCGCGCGGCGCTGCGCGTCGCGCACGTCGAGGAACGGCTTGGGCGCCACGGGCCGGGCGACCGACGAGCGCGACTGCGCGCCGGCGGCGGGGGCGACCATGAGCGCTCCGCCGACCGCCGCGATGATGAGAACGGTCAGCTTGGGCGCGCGCGATCGAGGCATTGCGAGACGCTACTGCCTTCCGCCGCCTCCCGCCGAAATTCAGTCCGTCACGCCTTGCCCCGAGCCGAATCCGGCCTTCTGCGGCGGGTCGGCGCCGAGCTCTGCGCTGCCGGCCCGCTCGGAGGCGCCGACGCTGAGCGCCTCGCGCGGGTCGCGCTCCGGAAGCTCGCACAGGTAGCGGTCGACCATGCGCGCGCACTGGCGGCCCTCATTGATCGCCCACACGATCAGCGACTGGCCGCGGCGGGCGTCGCCGGCGGCGAAGACCCCGTCCGCCGACGTCGCATACGCGCCCGCCTTGGCGTTGCCGCGCTGGTCCTTCTCGACGCCGAGCTGTTCGAGCACGGCCGGCTCGGGGCTCAGGAAGCCCATGGCGAGCAGGACGAGGTCGGCGGGGCGCTTCGTCTCGGTGCCGTCGATCGGGTCGAACGGCGGCTTGCCGGAGTTCTCCACCCAGTGGATCTCCTCGACGCGGCCGTTCGAGCCGGTCAGCTTGGTCGTCGAGATCGAGAAGTCCTGCTCGCCGCCCTCCTTGATCGCGTAGCTGCGCCGCAGCTTCACGGGCCAGCGCGGCCACGGCGTGAGGTCGTCGGGCCGCTTGGCGGGCGGCTCGCCGAGCAGCTCGATCTGGGTCACCGAGGCGGCGCCCTCGCGGTGGGAGTTGCCGACGCAGTCGGCGCCGGTGTCGCCGCCGCCGATCACGATCACGTGCTTGCCCGCGGCGGTGATCGGGGAGACGCCGTCGCCGTTGCTCGCCACCCAGCGGTTGCGCCCGTAGAGGTAGTCCATCGCGAAGTGCACGCCGTCGAGCTCGCGGCCGGGGACCGGCAGGTCGCGCGGCACGCGCGAGCCGGTGGCGATCACGACCGCGTCGTGACGCTCGCGCAGCTCGTCCGCGCCGACGTCGACCCCGACGTCCACGCCGTACTCGAAGCGCACGCCCTCGGCCTCGAGCTGGTCCAGGCGCCGCTGCACCACCCACTTCTCGATCTTGAAGTCGGGCACGCCGAAGCGCACGAGTCCGCCGCCCGCCTCGTCGCGCTCGTAGACGGTCACCGCATGTCCGGCGCGGCGCAGCTGCTGCGCGGCGGCGAGCCCGGACGGCCCGGCGCCGATGACGGCGGCGCTGCGGCCCGTCTCGAAGCCCGGCGGGCGCGGCACGACCCAGCCCTCCTCGAAGGCGCGGTTGATGATCGAGACCTCGATCTGCTTGATGGTCACCGCGTCGCCCTCGCGGATCTCGAGCACGCAGGCCGCCTCGCACGGGGCGGGGCAGAGCTTGCCCGTGAACTCGGGGAAGTTGTTGGTCGCGTGCAGCTGGTCGATCGCCTCGCGCCAGCGGTCGCGGTAGACGAGGTCGTTCCAGTCCGGGATCAGGTTGCCGAGCGGGCAGCCGTTGTGGCAGAACGGCACGCCGCACTCCATGCAGCGCGCACCCTGCTCCTGGAGCTGCTGGACCGGCGGCGTGATCACGAACTCGCGGAAGTCCGCAGTCCGCTCCTGCGGGTCGCGCTCCGGGTTGTCGACCCGCTCGATGCGCAGGAAGGCGCCGAGCTCGCCCATCAGCGGTTCCTCCTGAGTGCCCGCACAGGCGCGGGGGGGTGCGCGGGAGGGGCCACTACGCCGCCACCTTCTCCTGCGGCTCGGCCGCGTCGGCGGCCTCTTCCTCGGCCAGCTCGCGCAGCGCGCGCTTGTAGTCGTGCGGCATGACCTTGACGAACTGCGGGCGCGTCGCGTCCCACTCGCGCAGGATCCGCGCCGCGACCGCCGACTGGGTGCGCAGGTGGTGCTCCTCGACCAGCGCGTGCAGCTCGGCCAGGTCGTCGTCGTCGAGCGCGTCGAAGCCGACCAGCTCCATGTTGCAGCGCTCCTCGAAGGTGCCCTCGGCGTCGAGCACATAGGCCACGCCCCCGCTCATGCCGGCCGCGAAGTTGCGGCCGGTCGGGCCGAGGACGACCACGCGGCCGCCGGTCATGTACTCGCAGCCGTGGTCGCCGACGCCCTCGACCACAGCGCTCGCGCCCGAGTTGCGGACCGCGAAGCGCTCGCCCGCGAGCCCGCGGAAGAACGCGCGGCCCGCGGTCGCGCCGTAGAGCACGGTGTTGCCGATGATCACGTTCTCCTCGGCGACGTAGGCGGCTTCGTCGGGCGGGCGCACGGAGAGGACGCCGCCGGAGAGCCCCTTGCCGGTGTAGTCGTTGGCGTCGCCGATCAGCGCCAGCTCGACCCCCGGCGCCAGCCAGCCGCCGAACGACTGCCCGGCCGAGCCGCGCAGGGTGAAGCGGATCGTCTCCGGATCCAGCCCCCCGGCCCCGTGGACCTCGGTGACCGCGCTCGAGAGGATGCCGCCGACGCAGCGGTTGACGTTGCGCACGGAGAACTCGCCCGTGACCGGCCTGCGGTGGTCGATCGCCTCCTTGGCGGCCTCGATCAGGTCCCAGTCGAGCGCCATCGGCAGCGGCGAGTCCTGCGGGCGCAGGCGCCGCAGCGGCGTGCCCTCGGGGACGTCGGGCATC
>JBBQLH010000111.1:0-11679 GCA_038327685.1 Solirubrobacterales bacterium | reverse complement strand
CGACGGCGCCTCATCAGCCTGCCGACCTGACCGGCACCCACCGCCGCGCCCGCAGCACCGATCCACGCAAACACCGCGATCACCGACCGCGGCGAGCACCGCTACGACCATCGCCAACTTGACTCGCAGCCGGAAAGCTAGAGCTCCGCGAGCAGGCGCTCGAGGTCGTCCTCGCTCGACCACGCGCCGACGGAGGCGCGCACGAGCGGGGTGCCCGGGAGGTTGCGGACGAGCACGCCGGCGGCGAACAAGCGGTCGCGCGTCCCCTCGGGGTCATCGTCCTCGAAGGCGACGAGCGTCGTATGCGCGCGCGGCGCCACCGTGCGGTCATTGGCGGCGAGCCGCTCCGCCAGCGTCGCCGCCAGCGCGGGGCCGCGCGCCAGCACGGCGGCGAGGTCGGCCTCGCGCAGTACGCCGAGCGACGCGACGCTGAAGGCGATGCCCTCGCGCGCGAGCGACGGCGTGTCGTGGCGGCGCGCGCCCGGCTTGAGCGAGGACTCGAACCCCAGCGAGGCGTCTTCGAAGCTGAGGTAGGAGGGCGCCATCGTCCGCACGCGGTCGCGGAAGGCGGGCGCGAGGTAGAGCAGGCCCGTGCCGTCGGCGCCGCAGAGCCATTTCTGGCCCGCCGCGGCATAGGCGGCGCAGCCCAGCTTCATGACGTCGACGGGGACGGCGCCGGCGCCCTGCGCGCCGTCGAGGATCACCGGCACGTCGAGCTCGGCGAGCGCGGCCGGCGCGAGCTCGCCCGTGCGCCAGTTGACGTGCGAGCAGGCCACGGCGGTCGTGCGCGGCCCGACGGCGTCCGCGAGCTCGGCGAACCGCACCGCGCGGATCTCGGCGCCCCGCTCGCGCGCGGCGATCAGGGGGCCGATCAGCCCGGGGTGCTCCTCGTCGGAGGTCACGATCTCATCGCCCGGCCCGACGTCCATGCCCGCCAGCACCTTGCCGAGACCCTCGCTCGTCGAGGTGGTCAGCGCGATGTCGTCGGTCGTGGCGCCGAGCAGCTCGGCGTAGCCCGCGCGCAGCTCGTCCTGGAGCTCGAAGCGGCGCTCGAAGTGCGCCTTCGCCCGCCCTTCCTCGAGCTCCGAGGCCAGCTCCCGCGCGGCCGCCTCCTGCGCGGCCCGCGGCACGGGCCCGTCCGTGCCGGCGTTGAGGTACGCCACGCGCTCGAGGATGGGGAACTGCGCGCGCAGCGCGGCCGACGTCACGGCCGCGGAGGATAGGGCGAGACCGTCCCGCCGCGGCGCTACCGTCCGCGACGATGCGCGAGCGGGGGCTCTTCCTGACGGTCCTCGCCGTCTTCGCCGGCGGGGTCGCCGCCGCGCTCTGGGTGCGCGGCGCGGCGGTCCTGCTCGGCCTCTGACGCGGCGGCGGGGTTGCCGGTGCCGCCGACGCTCTGCCAGGTGGACTGCGTGAACTGGTATTTCCCGTAGAACCCGTTGCCGGTGTTGGTCGACGGGTTGCCGCCGGACTCGCGGGCGGCGATCGCCTGCAGCGGCGCCGAGGCCCTCGAACCGGCGCGCCGCTCGAGGCGGGCGATGCGCTTGCGCAGCCGCTTAATTGCGGGCGCGGATCACGCTCACCGGGTCGTCCTGCACGCGGCGCGCGTAGCCCTTGCGCAGCCTGTCGTCGCTCAGCCGCGCCTCGCGGCGGGCCAGGCGCAGGTTCGCGCGGACCAGGCGATCCTTGGCCGCGGCGTCGTGGGTCAGGCGGCCGGAGGCGCGGAGCGTCGTCCGGCGAAGCGAGAAACGACGAAGTCGCCGGAAACGGCCACATCAGCAGCGGGAAATCGCCGTTCCAGCGATTGGGCCGTGACGTGCATCACACGATCGGTTGCCTTCCATCGCCTCAGATGCGAACGTATGTTCGTGTCAATCGAAGCGACCATCCTGCACGCCGACCTCGACGCCTTCTACGCGTCGGTCGAGCAGCGCGACGACCCGCGGCTGCGCGGCCGCCCGGTGATCGTCGGCGGCGGGGTCGTGCTCGCGGCGAGCTACGAGGCCAAGGCGCTCGGCGTCCGCACCGCGATGGGCGGGGGCCAGGCGCGGCGGCTCTGCCCGCAGGCGATTGTGGTGCGGCCGCGGATGTCGGCGTACACCGACGCCAGCCGGGCGGTCTTCGCGGTGTTCGAGGACACCTCGCCGCTCGTCGAGGGGCTCTCGATCGACGAGGCGTTCCTCGACGTGAGCGGGATGCGGCGGATCGCGGGCGCGCCGATCGAGATCGCCGTGCGTTTGCGCCAGCGGGTGCTCGAGCGCGTGGGCCTGCGCATCACGGTCGGGGTGGCGCGGACCAAGTTCCTCGCCAAGGTGGCCAGCGGGGTCGCCAAGCCGGACGGGCTGCTCGTGGTGCCGCCCGACGGGGAGCTGGCCTTCCTGCATCCGCTCCCGGTCGAGCGGCTGTGGGGCGTCGGCGCGGTCACCGCCGAGAAGCTCCGCGGCCGCGGGATCACGACCGTGGGCCAGGTCGCGCGCCTCGACGAGGCGACACTCGTGTCGATGCTGGGGCGTGCGTCCGGCCGCCAGCTGCACGCGCTCGCCCACAACCGCGACCCGCGGCGGGTGCAGCGGGGCCGCCGGCGGCGCTCGATGGGAGCGCAGCGCGCGCTCGGCCGCAGGCGGCGATCGCCGGGGGAGCTCGACTCGGCCCTGCTCGGGCTCGTCGACCGCCTGTCCCGGCGGCTGCGCGCGGCCCGGCGGGTCTGCCGCACCGTCACGCTGCGGCTCCGCTTCGACGACTACTCGCGCGCGACGCGCTCGCACACGCTCGCCGAGGCGACCGCGCGGACGGAGGTGATCCTCGCCGAGGCGAGAGAGCTGCTCGCGGCGGCGATGGTGCTGATCGAGCGCAAGGGCATCACCCTCGTCGGCGTCGCCCTCGGCAACCTCGGCGACGCCAGCGCCGTCCAGCTCGCGCTCCCGTTCGACGGCTACCGCGCCAGCGCCCTCGACACCGCGCTCGACGCCGGGCGCGACCGCTTCGGCTCGACCGCGATCACGCGGGCCGTGCTGCTCGGCCACGACCCGGGCTTCACGATGCCGATGCTGCCGGACTGAGGATTGCCACGTTCAGCACACGCGCCCTCGGGTACCACCCCGATTGAGCGGAAGGAGGGTGCAATGAGCATTCAGTCCCCGGATCACACGCAGACCCGGACCCCGTCCAAGATCAAGCCGGTCGACCGGACCGCGGAGCCGGGCGGGTGGTGGGCCGGGCTCGGACCGCGCGGTCAGAAGGCGTTCAAGGCCGCGTTCGCGGGCTACTCGCTCGACGCCTTCGACCTGATCATCCTCACGCTGACGCTGGCCGCGATCGGCACGACGTTCGGCGTCGGCAAGGGCGCCACGGGTGCGCTCGCGACCGTCACGCTCTCCGCCTCCGCCCTCGGCGGCATCGGTGCCGGCATCATCTGTGACCGCATCGGGCGCGCGCACGCTGATGATCACCGTCGGCGTCTACTCCGTCTTCACGTTCCTGTCGGGCCTCGCGTCGAGCTACGACATGCTGCTCGTCTTCCGCGTCTTCCAGGGCATCGGCTTCGGCGGCGAGTGGGCCGTCGGTGCGATCCTCGTGGCCGAGCTCGTGCGCCCCGAGGCGCGCGGCAAGGCGCTCGGCGTGATCCAGAGCGCGTGGGCCATCGGCTGGGCGATCGCGGTCATCGCCTACACGATCGTGTTCTCGCTGACCTCCGACACGCAGGGCTGGCGCGTGCTCATGTGGCTCGGCATCCTGCCGGCGCTGCTGATCCTCTACGTGCGCCGCAACGTCGACGACCCCGAGGTCTTCTCCGAGACGAAGGCCAAGGAGGAGCGCGGGGAGCGCGAGGTGGTTCAGGAGTCCCCGCTGAAGCAGATCCTGCGCGGCGACCTCGTCAGGACCACCATCTTCGCGTCGATCCTCGCCACCGGCATCCAGGGCGGCTACTACGCGATGTTCACCTGGATCCCGACCTACCTCAAGGAGGAGCGCAGCCTGTCGGTCGTCGGCACCAGCGGCTACCTCGCCGTCGTGATCGTGGGCGCCTTCCTCGGCTACCTGAGCGCGGGCGTCGTGCACGACCGGCTCGGGCGCAAGAAGACCTTCACGCTCTACGCCGCCTTGGCCGGCGCCGCGCTCGTGGCCTACTTCCTCGTCCCGACGGGCTCGAACACGACGCTGCTGATCATCGGCTTCCCGCTCGGCTTCTTCGCCTCGGGCTGCTTCTCGGGCTTCGGCTCCTACCTGGCCGAGCTCTATCCGACGCGGGCGCGCGGGACCGGCGCGGGCTTCTGCTACAACGTCGGCCGCGCGCTGGGGGCGCTGTTCCCGGGCATCATCGGCTTCCTCGCCGCCGCGGTCGGCCTCGGCGGCGCCGTCGCCTTCGGCGTCTTCGGCTACGTGCTCGCGATCGTCGCGCTGCGCTTCCTGCCCGAGACGCACGGCAAGGAGCTCGTCCCCGTCGAGTGACCGCGCTGAGCGACGCGCTGGCGGGAGCCCGCGCCTACGACCTCGAGCAGCCCCGGTACGCCGGTGCGCCGGTGTGGCCGGCGCACGAGCCGGGCGTGCTGCTCAAGCTGCACCGCCGCCACGAGGCCGGGCTGGGGGAGGCGCGCACGAGCGCCTCCGCCCTGCTCGTGATGGCGGAGCACTCGGGCACGCACATCGACGCGCTCTGCCACCAGGCCGAGAACCTCGAGATGCACGGCGGCGTCGCGGTCGACGCGAGCGTGCAGACGCCTGAGGGCTTCACGCAGCTCGGCGCCGAGACGATCGAGCCGCTGCTCGCGCGCGGGGTGCTGCTCGACGTCGCCGGCGCGGGCCATGCGGTGACCGCCGCGGACCTCGAGCGCGCCGCCGAGGACGTCGAGATCCGCGTCGGCGACGTGATCCTCATCCGCACCGGCACGGGCGCGCTGTGGGAGGACCGCGAGGCATTCATGGCGGCGGGCGGGATCGACGCGAGCGGGTCGCGCTGGTGCGCCGAGCGGGAGCCGCTGGCGGTCGGCGCGGACAACGTCGCGTGGGACGTGCCGGGCGCCGAGGACCCCGAGCTCGGGTCGCTGCCGGGGCACCTGCTGCTGCTCGTACGCGCCGGGATCTACATCCTCGAGGGCCTCAACCTCGAGGCGCTCGCGCGCGACCGCGTGCGCGAGTTCGCGTTCGTCTGCCTGCCGCTGAAGCTGCGCGGCGGGACGGGGTCGCCCGTGCGGCCCATCGCGCTGGTGTAGCGTCGGCCGCATGGCCACCCACTATTTCCCCGAGGACCGGGTGCACTTCACCTGGGACGCCGGCACCGAGCCGGTCATCACCATCGCCGACGGCGACACCGTGGTCATCCAGACCCGTGACGTGAGCGACAACCAGATCGGGCCCGACTCCGACTCGAGCGTCATCGACGGCCTCAACTGGGACCGCGTGTATCCGCTCGCGGGGCCGATCGCCGTCGAGGGCGCCGCGCCGGGCGACACGCTCGCGGTCGAGATCCTCGACCTGCGCACGCGCGGCTGGGGCTGGACGGCGATCCTGCCCGGGCTGGGGCTGCTGGCCGACGACTTCCCCGACGCCTACCTGAAGATCTTCGACATCTCGGCCGCCGACGTCGCGCGCTTCGGTGACGACGCGGCGATCCCGCTGGCGCCGTTCATGGGCACGATGGGCGTCTGCCCGGCCGACGCCTCCGCGGTGCCGATCATGCCGCCCGGCCGCTTCGGCGGCAACATGGACACGCGCCAGCTCGTCGCCGGCACGACGCTGTACCTGCCGGTGCAGGTCGACGGCGCGATGTTCTCCACCGGCGACGCGCACGGCTGCCAGGGCGACGGCGAGGTCTGCGTGACCGGGCTGGAGGCGCCGATGTACGCGTCGCTGCGCTTTACGCTCGAGAAGGGCCGCGAGCTTCCGTCGCCGCAGTACCGCACCGCGCCCGGCTCGCTCACCTCGAAGGTGGATCACGGCGCCTGGTACGGGACCACCGGCGTCGGGCCCGACCTGTTCGTCAACGCGCAGAACGCGGTGCGGGCGATGATCGACCACATCACCGAGATCTCGTCGCTGTCGCGCGAGGACGCCTACCTGCTGTGCTCGCTGTGCGTCGACCTGAAGATCTCCGAGGTCGTCGACGCGGGCGAGTGGATCGTCAGCGCGCTGCTGCCGGAGGCGGTCCTGACCGGCGCGTGAACCGGCAGATCGTCGCGATGGGCGGGGCCACGCTCCGCCCGGAGGACTACGACCCGCGGCTGGACGCGTTCGTGCTCTCGTTGGCGCGGCGCGAGCGGCCGCGGGTCTGCTTCGTCGGCACCGCGAGCGGCGACTCGCCGGAGTACGTCGCGAACTTCTACCGCGCGTTCGCCGGCCACCACGACTGCGAGCCGTCCGACCTCGGGCTGTTCAACCGCACCGTCGCCGACCTGCGCGCGTTCGGGCTCGCGCAGGACGTCGTCTACGTCGGCGGCGGCAACACCGCGAGCCTGCTCGCGGTCTGGCGCACGCACGGGCTGGACGTCGTGCTGCGCGAGGCGTGGGAGCAGGGGGTCGTGCTGTGCGGGTCGAGCGCGGGGATGAACTGCTGGTTCGAGGCCTCGACGACCGACTCGTTCGACCTGGGGCGGGTCGCCAGGCTGAGCGACGGGCTCGGCTTCCTGGCCGGCAGCGCGTGCCCGCACTACGACGGCGAGGAGCAGCGCCGCCCGCTCTACCGGCGGCTGGTCGCCGAGGAGGCTTCCCACCGGGTTTCCGCCGACGGCGAGGAGGCCTTGGCGGCCCGGCTGCTCTGACGAACGTCAACGGCGGCTGGTGAGGGCGGGTGCGAACCGCCCAGGGCCGACGAATGTCGTCTCCACCCCCTATGGCGGGGTCGAGACGACACTCGTGGCCGCGCCGCCGGGCGGTTCGGACCCACCTCCTCACCAGCCGCCGTTGACGTTCGCCGGCGCTACAGCATCGCCATCGCCTCGTCGCGCGCGTCGGTCACGAACATGTGCCCCGGGGCGTGGGTGATCATCAGCTCGGGCCGGCTCGCCACCGCCACGGCCTGCGGCGTCACGCCGCAGGCCCAGAACACCGGCAGCTCGCCGTCGCGGATCTCGACCGGGTCGCCGTAGTCGGGCGCGCCGAGATCGTCGATGCCGATCGCGCCCGGCTCGCCGACGTGGACCGGCGCGCCGTGGACCGGGCCGTAGCGGGAGGTGATCTGGGTGGCGCGGATCGCCTGGTCCGGGCGCATCGGGCGCATCGAGACCACCAGCGGGCCCGAGAAGCGGCCGGCCGGCGTGCAGTCGATCCCGGTGCGGTACATCGGGACGTTGACGCCCTGCTCGACGTGCCGGATCGGCAGGCCCTCCGCCTGTAGCGCACGCTCGAACGTGAACGAGCACCCGATCAGGAAGCCGACGAGATCCTCGCGCCAGTGCTCGCGTGCGTCCAGCGGCTGGTCGACGAGCTCGCCGTCGCGCCAGACGCGGTAGCGCGGGACGTCGGTGCGCAGGTCGGCCCCCGGGGCCATCTGCGCCGGCTCGGGGGAGCCGGCGTCGGTGACGTCGAGCACCGGGCAGGGCTTGGGGTTCTGGACGCAGAAGCGCAGGAAGTCGAAGGCGTCGGCCTCCGGAAGCGCGACGAGGTTGGCCTGGGTGTAGCCGGGAGCGAGGCCCGCGGTCGGCCCGGTGTGCTCGCCGGCGCGGACCGCCGCGCGCAGCTCACGGGCGTCTAGCATCCGGCCGTCCATGCACGTGATCCTTCCCGACGACTCGCAAAAGGAACTCCCGGACGGCGCGACCGGCGCCGACCTGGCTGCCGCGATCGGCCCCGGGCTGGCGCGCGCCGCGCTCGCGGTCAAGGTCGGCGGCGAGGTGCGCGATCTCGCGCGGCCGCTCGCCGACGGCGACGAGGTCGCGATCGTCACGAGCCGCGACGACGACTCCCTCGACCTCATCCGCCACGACACCGCCCACGTGCTCGCCGCCGCCGTGCTCGACCTCTTTCCGGGCACGAAGATCTCGATCGGGCCGCCGATCCAGGACGGCTTCTACTACGACTTCGAGTTCCCCGAGGGCGTCACCGTCTCGGACGCCGACTTCGAAGCGCTCGAGGCGAAGATGCGCGAGCACGTCAAGGCGGGCGAGGAGTTCGTGCGCGAGGACGTCACCCCCGCTGCCGCGCGCGAGCGCTTCGTCGGCGAGGGACAGGAGTACAAGGTCGAGCTGATCGACGACCTCGTGTCGAACACCGGCGTCGACAGCGTCTCGCTCTACACCAACGGTCCCTTCACCGACCTCTGCCGCGGGCCGCACGCGCCCGCGACCGATCGCATCAAGGCGTTCAAGCTCCTCAGCGTGGCGGGCGCCTACTGGCGCGGCGACGCCGACCGCCAGATGCTCACGCGCATCTACGGCACCGCCTTCCACTCCAAGCAGGACCTCACCGACCACCTCGAGCGCCTCGACCAGGCGCGCGCGCGAGACCATCGCAAGCTCGGCCCGCAGCTCGGGCTGTTCAGCTTCTCGGAGCTCAGCCCCGGCACCGCGTTCTGGGGGCCGCGCGGCACCGCGGTCTACAACGCGCTCGTGGCGCGGTCGCGCCAGATGTCGGCCGAGCGCGGCTACGAGGAGATCAAGACGCCGCTGCTCTACGACGCCGAGCTGTGGAAGATCTCCGGCCACTGGGACAAGTACCGCGAGAACATGTTCGTGACCGAGGCCGAGGACCGCCCGATGGGGCTCAAGCCGATGAACTGCCCCGGGCACTGCGCGTTCTACGCGATGGGCCGGCACTCCTACCGCGAGCTGCCGCTGCGCTACGCCGAGCCCGGCCTGCTGCACCGCAACGAGCCGAGCGGGACGCTGCACGGCCTGCTGCGCGTCCGCCACTTCATCCAGGACGACGCGCACATCTTCTGCACCGACGAGCAGGTCGAGGACGAGGTGCTCGCCTGCATGGAGTTCGGTTTCGCCTGGTACGACACGTTCGGCTTCGACATGCGCATCGAGCTGTCGACGCGGCCGGAGCAGCGCATCGGCACCGATGAGATGTGGGACCGCTCCGAGGCGGCGCTCACACAAGCGCTCGAGCGCGGCGGCTACGAGTACGACCTCAACGAGGGCGACGGCGCGTTCTACGGCCCCAAGATCGACATCCACATGCGCGACTCGCTCAACCGCTCGTGGCAGCTCGGGACCGTCCAGCTCGACTACAACTTCCCCGAGCGCTTCGAGCTCACCTATACGGGCGCCGACAACGCCGAGCACCGTCCGGCCATGATCCACCGGGCGCTCGTCGGCTCCTTCGAGCGCTTCATCGGGATCCTGCTCGAGCACACCGGCGGCGACCTGCCGCTGTGGCTCGCTCCGACCCAGGCGCTCGTGGTCCCGCTCGCCGACCGCCACAACAAGTACGCCCGTGAGGTGGCGATGGCGCTGCGCGGAGGCGAGCTGCGGGCGGAGATCGACGAGCGCACGGAGTCCATGGGTCGCAAGATCCGCGAGGCCGAGCTGCGCAAGGTGCCCTACATGCTGGTCGTCGGCGACCGCGAGGCCGAGAAATGGGCCGTATCCGTACGCCACCACGGGGACGGCGACCAGGGCACGCTCGGCGTCGCGGAGGCCGTCGCCCGGCTCGCCGGCGAGGCCGCTGCGAGTTGAAGCTATACTTCGCAGCGTTGATCAAGCGTTCCCACACAGCAGCGCCGCGCACAGCTTGACGCCGCGCCGCACCGCAAACGCCTAGTGCCGGTCCCTCGCAGGTTCGACCGGCAGCCGCCGGAGCGCGACCCCACCCGGATCAACGAGCGCATCCGTGTGCCCGAGATCCGGCTCATCGACGAGACCGGTCAGCAGGTCGGGATCATGAAGACGGCCGACGCGCTGAAGATCGCCCAGGAGCGCGATCTCGACCTCGTCGAGGTCGCTCCGGACGCCAAGCCGCCCGTCTGCCGCATCCTCGACTACTCGAAGTACAAGTACGAGCAGGCCCAGAAGCAGAAGGCCGCGCGCAAGCACCAGACGCAGATCAACGTCCGCGAGATCAAGTTCCGCCCGAAGATCGCGCAGCACGACTACGACACCAAGAAGGGCCATGTCCTGCGCTTCCTCAACGGGAAGGACAAGGTCAAGGTGACGATCATGTTCCGCGGCCGCGAGATGGCCCATCCCGAACGCGGTGAGCAGCTGCTCAACCGCCTCGCGGAGGAGCTCGGCGACCTCGCGGTGGTCGAGCAGCGCCCCCAGCAGGACGGGCGCAACATGGTGATGATGCTCGCGCCCTCGCGTGTGGCCGGCGAGGACGGGGCAGCGGCCGCGGACGAGGAAGCCGCCGCGGCGGCCGAGAAGCCGCGCAAGGCCCCGCAGCAGCGCGCACCGGGCTCGGCCGAGCCGGTCGAGATCAACCCCGAGCAGATCTAGGCCGGAGCCCGGTCCGGGCGCCGACTTCACGTCGTAGGCGATCGACACGTAGCGGGATCGGGCCGAGCCCGTCGAGCGTCACGCTGAACTCTGAGCACTTCGCGGGTGGGCCTCGATCCGCTCCTCGCTTCGCCGCATCGGGCGACGCTGCACGGCCAGGCTGGGGCACGCCAGCTAAACTGCCGAGCCGCATGCCGAAGATGAAGTCGCACTCTGGCGCCAAGAAGCGCTTCCGCAAGACGGGGACCGGAAAGCTCCGCGCCCGTCACGCGTACTCGAGCCACATCCTCGAGAAGAAGTCGCCGAAGCGCAAGCGCTCCTTCCGCAAGCCGCGTGAGATCTCGAAGGCCGACACGAAGACCGTGAACAAGCTGCTCGGAGGCAACGGCCGATGACCCGCGTCAAGCGCTCGGTCCACGCGCGCAAGAAGCGCCGCGCGACCCTCGAGCGGGCCAAGGGCTACCGCGGGGAGGCGCACTCGAACTACAAGCGCGCCAAGGAAGCGGTCATGAAGGCCGACTCCTACGCCTACCGTGACCGTCGCAATCGCAAGCGCGACTTCCGCCGCCTCTGGGTCACCCGCATCAACGCGGCCGCCCGCCAGGAGGGCATGACCTACTCGACCTTCATGCACGGCCTCAAGCTGGCCGGCATCGAACTGGACCGCAAGGTCCTGGCCGACATCGCCGTGCGCGATGCCGAGACGTTCCGACGCTTTGCCCAGAGCGCCCGCGAGGCGTCTTCGGTCTGAGCGACGAAGACTCCACGACCCGGGCGCCCCTCCACCAGGACGGGCGCCTTTTTTTTCGTCACCACCCGATGATCACCAGCCCCAACAACGACACCCTCAAGGAGATCCGCAAGCTCGGCGGCCGCCGCTGGCGCGACAAGACGCGCGAGTTCGTGGCCGAGGGCGAGGATCTCGTGGAGGCCGCGAAGGCGGCGGGCTGGGCGCCCTCGGCGCTGCTCTGCGCCGCCGGCTCGGGCCTTGAGGGGGAGGAGGTCGCGCCGCACCTGCTTGCCGAGGTCTCACTGCTCGGCTCGAGCACGCGCGAGATCGGCATCTACGCGCAGCGCTGGGCGCCCGAGCCGGTCGGCCCGTTCTGCGTGGCGCTGTGGGGCGTCGGCGACCCGGGCAACGTCGGCACGATCCTGCGCAGCGCGCTGGCCGTCGGGGCCGCGTGCGTCGCCCTCGCCCCCAATACCGCCTAACCTTCCGGCCCACTGGCGGTGCGTGCTTCTTGGGCGGCGTTATTTGTCATCCCTTTGACGGGCGGGCGCGACCCCGCTGAGCTGCCCGGCCGCC
>JBBQLH010000110.1:0-12092 GCA_038327685.1 Solirubrobacterales bacterium | reverse complement strand
CGCGCGATCGCTGCCCAGCCGCCGCTGGCGGGCCCGATCGGCACCACGACGAGCCCGTCCACGCGCTGGGCGACGAGGCGCTGGGCCAGCTCGAGCTCGCGCGCGGGCTCGCCGTCCGCGTCGGCCACGAGCGTGCTGCGGCCGGCGGCGTAGAGCTGGCGCTGCACCGCGCGGACGAGCTCCTGGTTCCAGAAGTCGCTGAGGCTGCCGACCAGCAGGCCGACGACCGCGGTCGAACCGCCGGCCAGCGCACGGGCGATCGGGTCGGCCTCGTAGCCGAGCTCCTCCGCCGCCACGCGGACGCGCCGCTCGGTCTCGGCTGAGACCTGCATCCCGCGGAGCGCGTAGCTCACCGCGGCGGGCGAGAGGCCCGTGTACTCGGCCAGCTCCCGGATCGTGGTGCGATCGCGCCTCTCCATGCCGCGCCTCTCCATCGACCGAGACTACATCGTGTTTTGACAGAGGGGTGATACTGAGTGAACCGGTTCAGTGAACCGCATCACCTCGCCCCCGACTTGGGTAGCCCCGTTGACATCCACCAGCATCTGTGGCCAGAGCCGCTCCTGCGCGCGCTGGCGCAGCGCCGCGAGCCGCCGATGATCGTCAACGGCGCCCGCGGCTGGAGCCTGCGCCTGCTCGGCGAGCCCGAGGCGCCGCTGGACCTCGCCGAGCACGACCCCGACCGCCGCGCGGCGCTCGTGGGCGCCGACGGCCTCGAGCGCGTGCTCGTCGCGCCGTCGACGCCACTCGGCATCGAGGCGCTCCCCGCCGGCGAGGCCGAGCCGTTGCTCGCCGCCTACCACGAGGGTGTCGCCGCGCTGCCGGAGCCGTTCGGCGCCTGGGCCGCGGTCGGCCTGGACGAGCCCGATCCCGCGACCCTCTCCGCGTTGCTCGCTCAGGGCTTCGCCGGCGCCTGCGTGTCGGCCGAGGCGCTCGACGGCTCGGCCGGCTACGAGCGCCTCGGTCCGGTACTCGAGACGCTGGAGCGCCACGACGCTCCGTTGTTCGTGCACCCGGGCCCGGTGCCGGCCGCCGCGCCGGCCGGCGCGCCGCGCTGGTGGGCGGCCCTCACCCACTACGTGGCGGCGATGCAGGTGGCGTGGTTCGCGTTCGCCCTCTGGGGCCGGCCCGCGCACCCGGGCCTGCGCGTGTGCTTCGCCATGCTCGCGGGGCTGGCGCCGCTCCAGCGCGAGCGGCTCCTGGCCCGCGGCGGCCAGGTCACCCGCGACGCCGGGGTGTTCCTCGACGTCTCCTCCTATGGCGTGCGCGCCGTCGACGCCGTGCTGCGCGAGACCGGCGTCGACCAGCTCGTCTACGGCTCCGATCGCCCCGTCGTCGCGGCCCCCGACCTCCCGTTCGGCGACGCAGTGCAGATCGCGCTGCGCGAGCGCAACCCGGCGCGCTTGCTGGGCGGCGTCGCGTTGGAGCCGGCGGCATGAGGATCACGGCGAAGCCGACCGCCGATCGCGACCTCGACCGCAGCGAGCTGCGCGACCTGGTCACCCGCATCGCCGCCGACCCCGCGACGTGGCGAGGGCTCGTCTGCCACGGCACCCCGGAGCGCCACTTCGAGCAGCTGTGGCGCGACGACCACGTCGACGTCTGGGTGATCACGTGGACGAACGGCAATGACACGGGCTTCCACGACCACGACGTCTCGCGCGGCGCCGTCGCGGTGGTGGAGGGGGAGATCACCGAGGAGCGGCTCGTGCTCGGCGGCCCACCGCGCCTGCTCCCGCACGCCGCCGGTGAGACGTTCGACTTCGACGCCTCGCACGTGCATCGCATGCATCAGGACAGCGCGGCGCCGGCCGTCTCGATCCACGCGTACTCGCCGCCGTTGTGGCGCATGGGCACGTATACGACGGGGGCCGACGGCACGCTGCGCCGGGAGTCGATCTCCTACGCGGAAGAGCTGCGTCCGGCCGGTCCCGGTGCGTAGCCGGCAGGACACCGACCTCGTCGTCATCGGGGGAGGCGTGATGGGCCTCTTCACGGCCTACCACGCGTCGGAGCGCGGCGCGCGCGTCGTCGTGCTCGAGCGCGGCCGGATCGGCGATCCGCAGACGGCGTCCTTCGGCCGCACGCGGTCGTTCCGCAACGACTATCTGGACGCGACCTATACCCGGCTCGCGCACGAGGCGTTGCGGCTGTGGGGCGAGTTCGAGCTCCGGACCGCCACCAGCGTGCTCGTCCGCTGCGGGTGCCTGAACATCGCGAAGCGCTCCGTCACGCCCGACCTCGCGGCCACCTACGCGGAGATGAGCCACGCGATGCTGACGCGCCTCGGCCTGCGGACGGAGGCGCTCGACGGGGACGCGCTCCGCGATCGCTTCCCCGGCGTCTCCGCGGACCTCGGGCGGCTCGACGTCGAGGCCGGCGTCGTCGACGTGGCGGCCGCGACCGGCGCGCTGACGCGCGTGCTCGGCGAGCGCGGGGTCGAGACGGTCGAGGGCGTCGGGACGACCGCGATCGTGCGCGACGGCGCAACGCTGCGCGCGGTCACCGACACGGGTGAGTTCGCGGCGCGATCGCTCGTCGTGACCGCGGGGCACGGCACCAACGACGTCCTGTCGCGGCTGCCCGGCTGCCGGCTGCAGGTCCCGCTCACGAAGGACCGGCCGAGCGACGCACGCTACTTCACCCCGCCCGCGGACGTGCGCGAGCGCTTCACCGCGAACGCGATGCCCGTGATCGCCTACCTCGACACCGGGGTCTACTGCCATCCGATCGTCGACGGCATCGTCGACGCCGTGAAGATCGGCTTCTACAACCCGCCCGACATGCCGCGCGGCACCACCGGCATCGACGGCATCGACGCATTCATCGCGCAGTGCATGCCCGGCTTGCGCGACGCGACCTTCCGCCCCGTCGACGACGTCGACCGGTGCGACTACGACCTCGTCGCCGACGACGACTTCGTGCTGGGCCCGATCCCGGGCGTCGCCAACGCGTTCGTCGGCGTCGGCTGGCGCGGCACCGGCTACAAGTTCGCGCCCTGGGTCGGGCGCGTGCTGGCCGAGCTGGCGCTGCAGGAGGGCACCGTCTACGACGTCGGGCGCTTCGACCCAGCCCGTTTCGACGAGAGGAAGGAGGCACCCGATGAGCCGGCCCTCGCAGAGGACCCTGCAGCAGCGGCTCGCTGACGGCGTCGTCGTCGGCGCCGAGGGCTACGTCTTCGAGCTCGAGCGCCGCGGCTACATCCAGGCGGGGCCGTTCGTCCCGGAGGTGATCCTCGACGAGCCCGACGCCGTCCGCCAGCTGCACCGCGAGTTCCTCCGCGCCGGGGCGGACGTGATGGTCGCGCTCACCTACTACGCGCACCGCGACAAGCTGCGCGACGTGGGGCGCGCCGGCGACCTCGAGGCGATGAACCGCCAGGCGGTCAGGATCGCGAACGAGATCGCCGCCGAGGGCGGCGCGCTCGTGGCCGGCAACATCTGCAACACCTGGTCGTTCGATCCCAAGGACCCGGTGGCGTCGGGCGCGGCGGTGCGCGCCCAGTACGAGGAGCAGCTCGGCTGGGCGGCGGAGGAGGGGGTCGACTTCGTGATCGCGGAGACCAACGACTTCGTCGGTGAGGCCCTGATCGCCCTCGAGGTCTGCCAGGCGCTCGGGCTGCCGGCGATGGTCACGTTCGCGAGCGTGCAGCCGGCCACGACGTACGACGGCTACGACTACGTCGAGGCCTGCCGCATCCTCGCCGACCACGGCGCGGCGATCGTGGGGCTCAACTGCTCCCGCGGCCCCGAGACGATGCTGCCGCTGCTGGAGGCGATCCGGGGCGCGGTCGACGTGCCGGTCGCGGCCCAGCCGGTGCCGTACCGGACCTCGGCGGCCACGCCGGCCTTCGAATCGCTGGCCTCCGCCGACGGCCTGCACCTGTTCCCGATTCAGCTCGAGCCGTACCAGTGCACGCGCTTCGAGATGGCCGACTTCGCGCTGCGCGCGCGTGAGATCGGCGTCGACTACATCGGCATCTGCTGCGGCGCGGGCCCGCATCACGTCCGGGCGATGGCCGAGGCGCTCGGGCGCGTGACGCCGGCCAGCCGCTACTCGCCCGCCATCGGGCTCCACCCCGTTCTCGGGACGCCGCACCAGGAGGGCCGGCACGAGGCGATGGGAGGCTGGAGCACGGGGTAGGGTTCCGAACCGTGACGCCGGCGATCGACGAGCCGGGCGACGCGGCCTCGGCCTTCACCGACGCGCTGCGCTCCGGGGCGAGGCACGGGCTCCCGGAGCCGGCGCCGGACCCGCGGGTCGCCGCCGCCTTCGCCCTCGGGTGGCAGATCGCCGTGCTCTACCGGCCCGAACGGCGCCGCCGCGCGATGCCGGCGCACGACGACGACCTGCCCGGCATCGGCCGGCTCGACGAGCTGGAGTTCATGGAGCTCGGCCTCGCGCAGGTCCAGGTCGCGATCTCCAAGCTCCATGATCCCGTCTCCGAGTCGGGGCTGACGCTTCCGGACATCCCGGCCGTACGCGCGGAGCTGCGCAAGGCCGGCGACGCCGCGGCACGCCACCGGCTGATCCGCGCGATGCACGTCCAGCTGACCTCCTCGCTGGGCGCGGTCGACTTCCGCCTCGGCAAGGCCTACGGGCTCGCGCGCGCCCTCGCCGACAGCTGCCGCAACCCGACGACCTTGGCCGCGCTGCGTGCGGAGTTCGGCGAGACGCGGATCGCGACGCTCGTGGCCTGGCTCGACGATCTGAGCTCGGCGTTCCCCGCGCACGCCGGCCACAGCGTGCGCGAGTCGCTGCGCCGCTGGCAGCGGTGGGTGAGCGAGCCCGGCGAGCACGGCGGCGAAGCCGAGGTGTGGCCGCTGCTGCGCCGCCAGGGCGACCTCTGGCGGGCGCTGCTGTCGGGCGAGAAGCTCGGCGTCGACATGCTCGAGGTCGACAACTACCTCGACGCGGCGGACCGCGCGTTCGACCAGATGCGCTCGCTCGTCGGTCGCTTCGTGCACCGTTTCCCCGTCGTCGCGATCTTCTCCGCGCTGCTGTTCCTGGGCGGCGTCGCGCTGATCGTGGTCGGGGCCAGCTCGGCCTCCGTCGTCGCCGGCCTCGGCGGGATCATCGCCAGCGTCGGCCTGACCTGGCGCGGCATCGGCGGCTCGCTCGGCCGCCTGATCCAGCAGCTCGAGCGCCCGCTGTGGGGCGCTGCGCTCGACGCCGCGATCACCGACGCGATCACGCTGACGCCGAACGCCGGCGAGCACGACCCGAGCGGCCGGCGCGCGCTGGCGCGCAGCATGCAGGACGCGCCCGGGCCCTAGGTCTGTAGTGCCGTCAGGGCCTCGCGCAGGGCCCGCAGCGCCGCGTTCCCGGCGCCCGGACGGGTGACGAGCACGACCTCCGCGCGCTCGCCGGCGAGCGGCACGAACGCGACCCCGTCCACGCGCAGGTTGCGCGACGACAGCGGCAGGCGCGTGACGCCGACGCCCGCGGCGACGAGCGCGAGCAGCGCCTGCGGCGTGGTGCCGCGCTGCACGACGCGCGGGCGAGAGCCGGCCGCCGCGAAGTCGGCGTCGTACTTGCGATGCCAGGGCGGCCAGGAGCTGCGCGGGGTGAGCACCCACGGCTCGGCGGCGAGGTCCGCGAGCGTCAGCTCGTCGCGCTCGCTCAGCGGGTGGCCGGCGGGCAGGACGGCAGCCACCGGCTCGTCGGACACGTGCTCGGTGACGACCTCGTCCACCTCCGGCGGGCGGCTGAGCCCGGCGTCGAAGCGACCGTGGTGAGGAAGCCGACCCGCAGCACGCCGGTGTCGCCGCGGGCGGCGCGGTGGACGGCGTCGGCCGCGCGCTCGGCCTGCGCGAGCACCGCGCGCGCCTCGCGCAGCAGCACCACGCCGACGGCGGTCGGCGACACACCGCGGCTGCTGCGGTTCAGCACCGCCGGCGACCGCGTCGTCGCCACCGCTCGCCGCCCGGAGACGCTCGACGATCTCGTCGCCAGCGCGCCGGATCGCGTGCTCGTCCTCCCGCTCGACGTCACCGACGTGGGGCAGATCGGCGCCGCCGTCGCGGCTGCGCGGTCGCACTGCGGGCGCATCGACGTGCTGGTCAACAACGCTGGGTACGGCTCGGTCGGCGCGGTCGAGGAGCTCGACGACGGCGAGCTGCGCACCCTGATGGACACGATGTTCTTCGGTGCCGTCGCGCTGACCCGCACCGTGCTCCCGGTGCCGATGGACGGCGCGCAGCCGGGCGATCCCGCCAAGGCCGCGGCCGCGATCCTCGGCGCGCTCGACTCGGACGCGACTCCGCTGCGCCTCGCGCTCGGCGACGATGCCGTAGGCGCCATCGCCGACGCGCTTGATCGCCGCCGCTCGGACCTCGAGGCGTGGGAGGCCGTCAGCCGCGGCACGGCGCTCGCCGGCTGACTCAGCAGGGTCCGGCGCTGCCGCCCGGCGGCCGGCACAGGAACGACACGTCGGGCAGGCCGGGGGTGCCGATCCGGTAGCGCAGAACGCGCCCGATCCGCGCGGTGCGATTGAAGCTCAGCTCGAGCCGGGCACCGGCCGCGAGCGCGCGGCTGCCCAGCGCGGCGTGCAGGTTGACCGAGCGGCGGGCGCTGCGCACACGGCGGCGGACGACGCCGCGCGGGCAGCGCCGGGAACCCGTGCACCGCAGCTCGATCCGCGTTCCGGCCGGGAACCCCTTGGCGCGCAACGAGAGGTTGCGCGTGCGCTGCCCGATCCTGCCCCACGTGCCGCTGACCGAGCCGGTGAGCGGCGGGAACGACTCGACGAGCGTGTCGCAGTTCTCGTCGACCTTGTTGCCAATGACCTCGCGGGCGCCGGGCCGGATCGCGGCGTTGGTGTCGTCGCAGTCCTGCGGCCGCGGCGTGCCGTCCCGGTCGCGGTCGGTGTTGATCGCGTCGGTGCCCGAGCAGTCCTCGTCGACGCCGTTCTCCGCCACGTCGACGGCGCCCGGATGGATGCCGGGGTTCGTGTCGTCGCAGTCGGCCGGGTGCCGCACGCCGTCGCCGTCGGCGTCGCCCTCGACCTCCTCGCACGAGTTGCGGCTGTCGCCGTCGTCGGTGATCGCAGTGTCGGAGCCGGCGCCGCAGATGACCTGCTCGGCGCGGCCGTCGCGGGCCACGATGTTGTCGTCACCCGAGCCGCCGTCGAAGCTGTCGATCCCGCCGCCGCCGAACAGCCCGTCGTTGCCGGGACCGCCGTTGAAGATGACCGGGACGGTCACGTTCGAGCTGATCGAGGCGACGTCGTTGCCGTCGTTGAGGTCGAGCACGACCGTCGTGATGCCCTGCTTGAGGCAATCGACCGTGTTGTTGTCGTTGTCGACGTATACGCAGTTGTTGCCGGGGCCGATGGCGTTGCCGCCGAAGCGCGTGAAGCGGATGCTCGTCGACGTCTCGAAGCCGGCGATCTGGTCGGTGTCACCGGCTGACGCGCTGTAGACCAGCGTCGACCCGTTCTCCGTGAAGACGCCGGTGGCATCGGCACCGGCGGGTGCGCCGAGCGCGAGGGCCAGCGCCAGCAGCACGGCGGAGGTCAGCCGGCGCCTCAGCATTTCCGGCTCTTCTTCTCGCCCGGGGCACGACATGCGATCGTCGTCGTCGGGAGCGCGTTGCGAACGATCTTGTAGGTGTAGGTGCGGCCGATCAGGCCGGTCGCCGTGACTGTGACCGTGATGCGCGTACCCGGGAGCAGGTGGCGCTTGCCGAAGAAGCGGTGCAGACCGACCGCCGCGAGGTTTCGTGGCACCGTCTTGCGCTTCGTCCCTCGGAACTTGCAGCCACGGCCCTTGCAGCGGACGGCGATGCGGGTGCGGGCGGGAGCGTTGCGCACGACGAGCTTGCGGAGGATCGTGAACGTCCGCCCGAGCCGCCAGCTGTTCGTCACCAGCGACGGGAGCAGGGCGAACGGCTCGGCGCGCTGATCGCAGTTCTCGTCGACCTGATTGCCGCGGATCTCGAGCGCCCCGGGCCGGATCTTCGGATCGGCGTCGTTGCAATCGCCGGGGATCGGGAAGCCGTCGCCGTCGCGGTCGAGGTTCTGGTCGTCATGGCCGTCGCAGTCCTCGTCGACGCCGTTGTCGACCGGGTCCGGCGCGCCCGGGAAGATGTTCGGTGCGGAGTCGTTGCAGTCCACCGCTGAGCTGAAGCCGTCGTGGTCGCCGTCGAAGCCGGTCTCGCACTCGGCGATGATGTCCGTGAAGTCGTTGCCGGCCTGGTCGTTGCCCGTACCGCACGAGATCCGCTCCGCGTTCCCGTCGCGCGCGTCGATGACGTCGTTGCCGCCTTCGCCGAAGTACGAGTCGACGCCGGGGCCACCGTTGAGCGTGTCGTTGTTCGCCCCGCCGGCGAGGACGTCGTCGGCGTTCCCGCCCTGCAGTTGGTCGTCTCCGTCGCCGCCCGCGACGAGCAGCGGGATCGAGACCCCGGAGGTCCTGAGCGTGTCGTTCCCGCCGCCGAGGTCGATCGAGATGCTCTGCGCGGACGGGCAGCTGATGGGCTGGGGATCACCACCGGTGCACGGGAGCGTCGCCGGGTCGAGCCCGCCGCCGGCCCGGCTGATGATCACGCTGGACCCCTGCTCGACTCTGATGTCGTCGTTCTCCACCACGTCCCCGCGGATCGTGATGGCGGTCACGACGGTGGCTCCGTGGGTCGCGGTGTTGTACGTGACGACCGCGTTGGCGCGCGCCGACGGCGCGGCGAGGAGCCCGGCGAGGACCGCGGCCAGCACACATCGCATCAGGAGCTTCATGCCGGACGATCATCTCCAATCGAGGCCGGCGAATGCAAGTGCGCTTCCGGACCGGGCGCGTTAGGCTCGCGCCCGCTCATGCATCCGATCCTCGGAGCCGTCCTCGCCGCAGCGCTCGGAGCGCTCGGATCGGCTGCGGCGGGCGACACGCAGCCGCTGCCGTCGGGTTCCTACGCCACCCCGGCCGACGGCGCCTCGTGGCCGGCCTCCTCGTGGCCGGATGCCACCAACTTCGAGATGTTCGAGTTCACGATCTACTCGGACTTCCCGGCCGGCGCCGACGATCGGTTCGACGTCGAGGTCGCCACGGGCCCGGGGCTCGACCCGGACGGCACGCTCGCGGACGCCGCGCGGGTCGACGCGTACGCCGTGCCGCGGCGCGCGGGCTTCAGCGACATCTTCTCGGCGCGCACCAACGTCGCCTCGCGCTGGCTGGCGAGTCCCGGCACCTACTACTGGCAGGCGTACTACCGCGAGCCCGGCGAGGCGCCGTACGCGACGCCGCTGCAGCGCATCACGATCACTCCGCACCGGGATCCCGACCCACCGGATCCTCCGAGGCGTCCGCGGCCCGCCCCGCCACCGGCGGTGCTGCCGCCGGCTCCTCCGCCTCCACCGGTCGTCAAGGCCGCGGCCCGGTTGACGCTGCGCGCCGCCCGGGAGACGGGGCGAGTGACGATCCGGCGCGAGACGGGGCGACGCCCGCGCGGCCTGCGCTCCGTGTGCGACCGCGAGACCGACTACATCGTCACCTGTCGACTCGCATGGCACGACGCCCGCTACACGTACCGCGGGGCCATGACCGTGACGTCCAGGCCGAGCGGCATCCGCGCCTCCCTCCGCGGCGCGCGGACGCAGCGAGCGTGCCGGCGGCGCTGCCGCCGGGCGATCCGCTGGTGACGAACCGCGCGCGCGTCACGATCGACTGAGGCGCGCCCCGACGACGGCGTGGACGAGCGGCGGCCGGTCGCCCTGCGTCTCGGACCAGGTGAGGGCGTCGAGCACCTCGCGCCCGGCCGCCGCTGCGGTCGCCTCGTCGTTGGCGAGGACGCGCGCGACGAGGCTGTCGCCGTCCACCTCGTCGCCGACCCTGACGAGGAAGTCGATGCCGACTCCGAGGTCGATGCGGTCCTCCTTGCGCTGCCGCCCCGCCCCGACGCCCGCGGCCGCGCGGCCGATGGCCTCGGCGTCGACGGTCTGAAGCCAGCCGTCACGACCGGCGCGGACCTCGTGGCAGACCGGCGCGCCCGGGAGCAGCGAGGGGTCGTCGACGATCCGCGGATCGCCGCCCTGGGCCTCGACAAAGCGCCGGAAGCGCTCGAGCGCCTCGCCGCTCGCGAGCGCCGCGCGCGCCAGCTCGGTGCCGTGCTCGCCATCCTCCGCGAGGCCCGTCAGCGCCGCCATGTGGCCGGCGAGCGCGAGGCAGACGTCGGCGAAGCGGCCGGTCCGGTCGCCGCGGAGGACCTCGATCGCCTCGCGCACCTCGCTCGCGTTGCCGACGGCGTCGGCCAGCGGCTGGCTCATGTCGGTGATGAGCGCGCCGGTCGCCCGGCCCTGCTCCTCGCCGAGGGCGACGCACAGCTCGGCCAGCTCGCGTGCGCCGTCGACGTCCTTCATGAACGCGCCCGAGCCCGTCTTGACGTCGAGCAGGATCGCGCCGGCGCCGCCGGCCAGCTTCTTGCTCATGATGCTCGAGGCGATCAGCGCGATGTCGTCGACGGTGGCGGTGACGTCGCGCAGCGCGTAGATCGCCTTGTCGGCCGGCACGAGGTCGGCCGTCTGGGCGCAGACCGCGAGGCCGATCCGCTCGACCTGGGCGATCAGCTCCTCGCCGGAGAGCTCGGTGCGCATGCCCGGGATCGCGTCGAGCTTGTCGAGCGTCCCGCCCGTGTGGCCGAGCCCGCGGCCCGAGAGCTTGACGACCTGCATGCCGAGCGCCGCGGCGAGCGGGGCGACCACGAGCGTGGTGCCGTCCCCGACTCCTCCGGTGGAGTGCTTGTCGACGGTCGGCCCGGACAGCCGCGAGAGGTCGAGCTCGTCGCCCGAGGCCACCATCGCAGCGGTCAGCGCAACCGCCTCCGCGTGCGAGAAGCCGTTGAGGTAGCCGGCCATCAGGAAGGCCGCCATCTGGTAATCGGCCACGTCGTCGCGGGTGTAGGCGAGCACGAACTCGCGGAGCGTGTCGGGCGGCAGTTCCTCGCCGTCGCGCTTGGCGGCGATCACCTCGGTCGGGCGCATTCCGGGGTACCCTGCCACAGGAATGGCGGGAGGAGCCGCGACGATCGAAACGCTGGTCGCGCGCGTCGAGCGCTGGATCGCTGCCGACCCCGATCCCGCGGCCCGGGCGGAGCTGCGGGCGCTCGTCGATCGCGGCGCGTGGGACGAGCTGCGTGAGCGCTTCGCGCATGGCTTGACCTTCGGCACGGCAGGCCTGCGCGGGCGGCTGGGGGCGGGCCCGTCGCGTATGAACGTCGCCACCGTGCGGGCCGCGAGCGCCGGCCTGGTGCCCTACCTGCTCGACACGGCCGACGGCGCCCGCGAGGCCGGTGTCGTCGTCGGGCACGACGCGCGGCATGGCTCGCAGCGCTTCGCGGCCGAGGCGGCCGCCGTCTTCTCGGGCGGCGGCCTGACCACCTATCGCCTGCCGCCGCTCGCGCCGACGCCGCTCACGGCGTTCGCGGTTCGCCACCTCGGCTGCGCGGCGGGGGTGATGGTGACCGCCAGCCACAATCCGCCCCAGGACAACGGCTACAAGGTCTACCTCGGCGACGGCGCCCAGATCGCCCCGCCCGCCGACGAGCGGATCGCCGCCGAGATCGCCCGGGTCGGCGCGCCCGACGCGCTGCCGCTCGGCGACGGCGGGCAGCCCGTCGACGTCGCCGGCGACTATCTGACCGCGATCCTCGGCGCGCTCCCGGCCGCCGGCGCCCGCGACGTGCGGATCGTCTATACGCCGCTGCACGGCGTCGGCGCCCCGCTCTGCCTCGAGGCGCTCCGCCGCGCCGGCTTCCCCGACCCGCACGTGGTCGCCGCGCAGGCCGAGCCCGACCCGGACTTCCCGACCGTCGCCCGGCCGAACCCGGAGGAGCCGGGCACGCTCGACCTCGCGCTAGCCGACGCGGCGGCGCACGACGCCGACGTGATGCTGGCCAACGACCCCGATGCGGACCGGCTCGCCGTCGCGATCCCGGTCGCCGACGGCTGGCGCCGCCTGCAGGGCGACGAGATCGGCGCGCTGCTCGCCGACTTCCTGCTCGAGCACTGCGAGGACCCGCGGCAGGCGCTGCTCGTCACCACCATCGCCTCCTCGACGCTGCTCGGGAAGATGGCGGCGGCCGCCGGCGCGGCGTACGCCGAG
>JBBQLH010000109.1:0-12314 GCA_038327685.1 Solirubrobacterales bacterium | reverse complement strand
GAGCAAGACGGCCTACTCCACCGCCTTCCTGAATGTCCGACGCCAAGCGCATCGCCACCTTGCCGGGAGACGGCATCGGGCCGGAGATCACCGAGGTGACCAAGACGGTCCTGGACCGCGTGGTGGGCGAGGGGCGCCTGCACTTCGAGGACCACGTCTTCGGCGGCGCGTCCATCGATGCCCACGGCATCGCGCTGACCGACGAGACGCTCGCCGCCTGCCGGAACGCCGACGCCGTCCTGCTCGCCGCCGTCGGCGGCCCGAAGTGGGACTCGACCGACGCCAACGCGCCGCGGCCGGAGCAGGGCCTGCTCGGCCTCCGTCAGGGGCTCGGCCTGTACGCCAACCTGCGCCCCGTCCGCCCGTTCGCCGCCCTCCTCGACGCCAGCCCGCTGCGGCGCGAGATCATCGACGGCACCGACCTGCTGGTCGTCCGCGAGCTCACGGGCGGGATCTACTTCGGCGAGAAGATCCGCACGGCTGACCACGCCTCCGACCTCTGCGAGTACTCCACCGAGGAGATCGAGCGCATCACCCGCACCGCGTTCGAGGCCGCCCGCTCGCGCGTGACGAGCGTCGACAAGATGAACGTGCTCGAGACGAGCCGCCTGTGGCGCGAGGTCGTCACGCGCGTGCACCGCGAGGAGTTCCCGAACGTCGAGCTCGAGCACCAGCTCGTCGACTCCGCGGCGATGCGGCTCGTCGCGGCCCCGCGCCACTTCGACGTGATCCTCACCGAGAACATGTTCGGCGACATCCTCAGCGACGAGGCGGCGATGCTCACCGGCTCGCTCGGGATGCTCCCGAGCGCCAGCCTGGGCGGCGAAGGGCCGGGCCTGTTCGAGCCCGTGCACGGCTCGGCGCCCGACATCGCGGGGACCGGCAAGGCCAACCCACTGGCGATGATCCTCTCGGCGGTGCTGATGCTGCGCCACGGATTCGGCCGGGAGGAGGCCGCGTCTGCCCTAGAATCGGCAGTCGATCGGGCCCTCGACGGCGGTTTGCGAACCGCGGACCTGGGCGGAAAGGCGACGACCGCCGAGGCCACCGCGGCGGTCCTGAAGGAGATCTGAGTGACCGAAGCGGGCCTCATCTGGATGAACGGCGAGCTCGTCGCCCACGAGGACGCGAAGGTGCACGTGCTCACGCACGCGCTGCACTACGGCACGGGTGTGTTCGAGGGCGTGCGCGCCTACGAGACCCCGCGCGGCACCGCGATCTTCCGCCACAGCGACCACATCGACCGGCTCTTCGACTCGGCCCGGATGTACTACATGGACATCCCCTTCACCAAGGAGGAGATCCGCGCCGCGACACACGAGGTGATCGCGAGCTCGGGCCTGAAGTCCTGCTACATCCGCCCGCTCGTCTTCCGCGGCGCCGGCCCGATGGGCCTCTACCCGCTCGACTGCCCGGTCGACGTCTGCATCGCGGTCTGGGAGTGGGGCGCCTACCTCGGCGACGAGGGCAAGCAGAACGGCATCCGCGCGAAGGTCTCCTCCTGGCGGAAGATCCCGCACGACGCGCAGATCCCGGCCGCCAAGGCGACCGGCCAGTACCTCAACTCCGTGCTCGCCAAGATCGAGTCCGAGAAGGCCGGCTACGAGGAGGGCATCCTGCTCGACTCGCACGGCAACGTCTGCGAGGGCACCGGCGAGAACATCTTCGTCGTCCGCGACGGCGTCATCGCCACCCCGGGCTACGAGGCCTCGATCCTCGGCGGGATCAACCGCCTCTCGGCGATCCAGATCGCCAAGGACTTCGGCTACGAGGTCGTCGAGCGCAACATCGCCCGCGGCGAGCTCTACCTGGCCGACGAGATCTTCATGACGGGCACCGCCGCCGAGCTGACCCCGATCCGCGAGGTCGACGACCACCCGGTCGGCACGGGGGAGCCGGGCGAGATCACGCGCGTCGTACAGCGCGAGTTCGAGGACGCGCTCCACGGGCGCTCCGAGCGCTACGCCGAGTGGCTCGACGTGGTGCCCGCGCCCGCGCCCGCGCCGTGACGTGAGCTCGATCGTCGTCTACGACACCACCCTGCGCGACGGCATGCAGGGGGAGGGGATGTCGCTGTCCGTGGGGGAGAAGCTGCGCGTCGCGCACGTCCTCGACGACCTCGGCGTGCACATGATCGAGGCGGGCTTCCCGGCCTCGAACCCCAAGGAGGCCGAGCTGTTCTCGCTGCTCGAGCGCGAGGGGCTGCGCGGCCAGGTGGCGGCCTTCGGGACGACGCGGCGGCGGGACCTGCCGGCCGCCGACGACCCGGCGCTGCGCGCGCTGGCGACCTCCTTCGCGCCGGTCTGCACGCTCGTCGGCAAGACCTGGGGGCTGCACCTCGAGAAGGTCGTGCGCGTCGACCGCGACGAGAACCTCCGCATGATCGAGGACTCGGTCGCCTTCCTCGTCGGCGAGGGCAAGACCGTCGTCTACGACGCCGAGCACTTCTTCGACGGCTGGGCCGACGACCCGGCCTACGCCCTGCGCTGCCTGCAGGCCGCCGCGGAGGCGGGCGCCGCCTACGTGGCCCTGTGCGACACCAACGGCGCCAAGCTCCCGCACGAGATCGAGGCCGCCACGGCGACTGTGGCCGCCGAGCTCGACACGGCGGTCGGCATCCACTGCCACGACGACTCGGGCGTCGGCGTGGCCAACTCGCTGGCCGGCGTCCGCGCGGGCGCGACGATGGTGCAGGGGACGATGAACGGATACGGCGAGCGCTGCGGCAACGCCAACCTCGTCTCGGTGATCCCGAACCTCCAGCTCAAGATGGGCTACGAGTGCCTGCCGGCGCTGACCGGTCTGACCGAGGCGGCGCACTTCCTCGACGAGCTCCTCAACTTCCCGCCCGACCCCGACCAGCCCTACGTGGGCAAGAACGCGTTCGCGCACAAGGGCGGCCTCCACGTCGCCGGGGTCAACGCCGATCCCGCGACGTTCGAGCACATCGAGCCCGGCGCGGTCGGCAACGCGCGCGACGTCCTGATCTCCGAGCTCTCGGGCCGTGGCACGGTGCTCTCGCGCGCCGAGCAGACGGGCGTCGAGCTCGACGACGCCGCGGCGTCGCGCGTCGTCGAGCGCGTCAAGGAGCTCGAGCACCGCGGCTTCCAGTTCGAGGCCGCCGACGGCTCCTTCGACCTGCTGATCCGGCGCGAGACCGGCGAGTACGAGCCGCTGTTCCAGCTCGAGTCGTGGCGGGTGATGGCCGAGAAGCGCGAGGACGGCAAGGTGCAGACCGAGGCGACGATCAAGATCTGGGTGGATGGCGAACGCTACGTGCGCACGGCGGAGGGCAACGGCCCGGTCAACGCGCTCGACACGGCGCTGCGCGAGGCGATCTCGGAGACCTATCCGCATCTCGCCGACATCAAGCTCGTCAACTACAAGGTCCGCATCCTCGACGAGTCCAAGGCGACCGGCGCCGTCACCCGCGTGCTGCTCGACGCCTCCGACGGCCACGACACCTGGGGCGCGATCGGCGTCCACGAGAACGTGATCGAGGCGAGCTGGGACGCGCTGGTCGACTCGCTCGAGGCGGGGATGCTGCCCGGCCGCGAGGGGCACCGCCGCGGCAGCGCGGAGCGGCGCCCGGCGTGATCACCGAGGAGATCCCGCTCGCGAAGCCCGTCCTCGGCGAGGCCGAGGAGCAGGCCGTGCTCGACGTCCTGCGCTCCGGCCAGCTCTCGCTCGGTCCGCGCGTGCCGGCCTTCGAGCAGGCGTTCGCGGCCCGCGTCGGCGCGCCGTACGCGAGCGCGGTGTCGAGCGGCACCGCGGGCCTCCACCTCGCGCTGCGGGCGGTCGGAGTGGGGGAGGGCGACGAGGTCGTCACGTCGCCGTTCTCGTTCGTCGCCTCCGCCAACGCGGCGATCTACGAGCGCGCGCGCCCGGTGTTCGCCGACATCGACCCGTTGACGCTCAACCTCGACCCGCAGGCGGTCGCCGCGGCGATCACGGACCGCACGACCGCGCTGCTGCCGGTCCACATCTTCGGCTACCCCGCCGACGTGGCCGCGCTGGAGGCCCACCGCCTCCCGATCGTCGAGGACGCCTGCGAGGCGCTCGGAGCCGTCCACGGCGACGGCATCGCCGTCGGCGGGCGCGGCCACCCGTCGGCGTTCGGGTTCTACGCCAACAAGCAGCTCACCACGGGCGAGGGCGGCATGCTCACGCTCGGCTCCGAGGCGCACAAGGTCACGATCGACTCCGAGCGCAACCAGGGCCGCGCGCCCGACATGGGCTGGCTCGACCACGACCGGCTCGGCTTCAACTATCGCCTCTCGGACATCGCGTGCGCTCTCGGTCTCGCCCAGCTCGAACGGCTCGACGAGATGCTCGCCGACCGGGCCCGCGTCGCGGGCCGCTACCGCGAGGCGCTCGCGGGCCTCGCGACCGAGCGCGGCCTGGCGCTGCCGTGCGAGGACGGCGGTGGCGACCGCCGCGGCTGGTTCGTGTTCGTCGTCCAGCTGCCCCGGGGCACCGACCGCGACGGGACGATCCGCGCGCTGCGCGAGCTCGGCGTCCAGAGCAAGCCCTACCTGCCCGCCATCCACCTGATGTCGTTCTACCGCGAGCGCTTCGGGCACCGCCCCGGCGAGTTCCCCGTCACCGAGGACGTCGCGGAGCGCTCGGTCGCGCTGCCGTTCTTCCCCGCGCTCTCAGAGGCCCAGGTCGCGCGTGTGGCCGAGGCGCTCGAGCACGTCCTGGGCTGAACGCACCGGAACGGGTACATGCCGGCGGCCCAGGACCAGAACCTCGCGACCGTCTCCGGGTCGGGCGAGTCGCGCCTGATCCGCTCCCACGCGCGCGGGTCGTCGCCGTAGGTCGCGAGCCGGCGGCGGCTGGCCTCGAGATAGAAGTCGAAGGCGCGGCCGTCGAGGTCGGCCACGATCGACTCCCAGCCGCCGAGGTCCCCGCCGTCCTCGGGAGCCTCGCGGCGGATCCCGCGAGCGATCACCTCGCCGAGGTGGGGCCCGAACTCGTCGCCGCGGCGACCGACCATGATCGTCACGGTGAGCGGCCAGACCCCTTCGAAGGAGTCGGGGAGACCGGCCTCGAGGTCGAACGCCGTCATGTCGACGGGCCCGAGGTAGGGCAGGCGCTCGAACACCCGCCCACCGGCTCACACGCCCTTGAAGAAGCCGACGAAGCCGGCGCCGCCGATCGCGCGTGCGGCTCGCTCGTCGCGTGCGCGGCGGATGTTG
The DNA here is from genome assembly GCA_038327685.1 of Solirubrobacterales bacterium. Classification (GTDB taxonomy): domain Bacteria; phylum Actinomycetota; class Thermoleophilia; order Solirubrobacterales; family Solirubrobacteraceae; genus DASQFQ01. The sequence continues at coordinate 7,113 of JBBQLH010000109.1, read as the reverse complement.
CGCTGCTCGTAGCCGCTGGCCTCGTAGAGGCGGCGGGCGGGGGCGTTCTCGAGCCCGGTGTCGAGCGAGACGCCGGTGGCGCCCTCGGCGCGCGCGATCGCCTCGGCGTCGGCGAGCAGCGCGCGTGCGACGCCCCGGCGGCGCGCTTCCTCGGCCACCGCGAGCGCGTCGACGTACCAGGAGCCGGCGGCCGGGATGGGCGACATCCCGGCGGCCGCGTTGAGGTGGCGCACGAGCCGCGGCCAGCGCCAGGGCGGGATCCGCGGCGCGGTCAGCCACAGGAAGCGACGCGCCAGATCCTCGCCGTCAGCGGCCGGGAAGCCCACGATCGCCCCCACGATACGGCCGTCGGCGGCCGCCGCGACGCGGGCCAGCGCGACGCTCGCCGGGTGGCCTGGGCGCTGGTGCACGCGGCGCAGCATCCGCCGCGCGGCCGCCTCGCTCCCGGCGTAGGCGTCGTAGTAGCGGCGGGCCGACAGGTAGAGCAGCTCGTCGGCGCCGTCGTCGGGCGCGGCGGGGCGCACGGTCACCTCCATGCCGCCATCATGCCCGGGCATGTCGCGCTTCTCCGAGCCGCCCGACCCCGCCTTCCAGGCGCTCGACTCCTCGATCGGCTTCGACTGGCGGCTCGGGCCCTACGACGTCGCCCAGTCGCGCGCCCACGCGACCATGCTCGCCGCCGCCGGTATCATCGCTCCGGAGGAGCGCGACGAGCTGCTGCGAGGGCTCGAACAGGTCGCCCGTGAGCTGGAGGAGGGCAGCTTCCCGTTCGAGGACGACGACGTCGACATCCACATGGCGGTCGAGCGGCGGCTGACCGCGATCGTCGGGCCCGTCGGCGGCAAGCTGCACACCGCGCGCTCGCGCAACGACCAGGTGGCCACCGACCTCGCGCTGTTCACCCGCGCGCACGCGCTCGGTGCGCTCGACGGCCTGCGCGCGCTGCAGGCGACGCTGCTCGACCTCGCCGAGCGCCACCTCGACTGGGCGATGCCCGGCTACACCCACCTCCAGCGCGCCCAGCCGGTCTACCTCTCCCATCACCTGCTCGCCTACTTCTGGATGTTCCGCCGCGACGCCAGGCGCTTCCAGTTCGTGCTCGGCTCGACCGAGGAGCTGCCGCTCGGCGCGGGCGCGCTGGCCGGCGTCAACTTCGCCACGGACCGCGGGCTGCTGGCCTCCGAGCTCGGCTTCGCGGCGGTCGCGCCGAACTCGATCGACGCCGTCTCCAACCGCGACTTCGTCCTGGACTACCTGAGCGCCGCCGCCACCTGCGCGACCCACCTCTCGCGCCTGGGCGCCGAGATCGTGCTGTGGTCGAGCGAGGAGTTCGGCTTCTGCGAGGTCTCGGACGCGTGGGCCTCGGGCTCCTCGATCATGCCGCAGAAGAAGAATCCCGACGCGGCGGAGCTGCTGCGCGCCAAGGCGCCGCGCGTCGCGGCGCACCTCGTCGGCCTGCACGGCGTCATGCACGGCCTCCCGCTGACCTACAACAAGGACCTGCAGGAGGACAAGGAGCACCTCTTCGACGCCGTCGACACGCTCGACCTGACTCTGGCGGCGGCGCGCGGGATGCTCTCGGGCATCGCGTTCCGGCGCGAGCGCCTCGCGGCGGCAGCCGCCGACGAGATGATCGCCGCCACCGACGTCGCCGACCTGCTCGTGCGGCGCGGCGTGCCGTTCCGCCAGTCGCACGGGATCGTGGCCGGGCTCGTGCGCGAGACACTCGAGGCGGGCCGGTCGCTGTCGGACCTCACCCGCGAGGAGCTCGCGCGCCACTCGCCCGAGCTCGACGACGAGTTCTACGCGCTGCTCGAGCAGCGCTCGTGGCTCGAGTCCAAGGTGTCCGAGGGCGGCACGGCGCTGCCGCGCGTGCGCGAGCAGCTCGCCCACGCGCGCGCCTCGCTCGACGCCCAGCCCGGGTGAGCGCGCTCCCGGCCGCCTTCTACGCGCGGCCCGTGGTCGAGGTCGCACGCGCCCTCGTCGGCTGCGTCGTTCGCCACGACGGCTGCGCCGGAGCCATCGTCGAGACCGAGGCCTACCACGAGTCGGAGCCCGCCTGCCACGCTCACGTCGGCCTGACCGCCCGGACGCACATCCTGTTCGGGCCGCCGGGGCGCGCCTACGTCTACCGCTCCTACGGCATCCACGCCCTGCTCAACGCGGTCTGTGAGGACGAGGGCGTCGGCGCGGCGGTGCTGATCCGTGCGCTCGAGCCGCTCGAGGGCCTCGATCGCATGCGCGAGCGGCGCGGGCTCGAGCGGCGTGAGGACCTCTGTTCGGGCCCGGGCAAGCTGACGCAGGCGCTCGGGATCGAGCTCGACCTCAACGGCTCGGACCTCGTGCACGGCCCGATCACGCTCGGGCCGCCACCGGCCGACCGGCCGCCGATCGAGCTGATCGAGGGGCCGCGGATCGGGATCACCAAGGCGGCCGAGCTGCCCTGGCGCTTCTGCGCGGCGGGCTTCCGCTCGGTGTCGCGCCCGTGGCCGCGCGGGCTGCGCGACACGGTCGCCCCGCGCTAGCCCTGCCCGGGGGGTGGGGTGGTGCCGCCGGACGGCGGGGTACCGCCGGAGGGCGCCGTCGTGCCATTGTCGGGCGTCGTGGGCGGCGCGGGCGCCTGCTCGGCGGGCGGGACGTCCGTGGGCTGCTGGGGCGCGGGCTTCTTGGTGGGAGCGGGCGTGGTGCCGCCGCCGGTCTGCGGGGTGGTCGCGCTCGGCGCCGGGGCGGCGGGCGCCGCGGTGGCCGCCGCCCCGGGGGCCGGTGTCGCGCCCTCGGTCGCGGTCGGGTCCTGCTTGAGCTCCGCCGGCGGGTCGATCTTGAGCACCGACTCCATGAACGTCTTCCAGATCCCGGCCGGGTAGGTGCCGCCGGCGACCGGCTGGCCGTTGAACTCCGTCTTCATCGGCACGAGCTTGTTCGGGTAGCCGACCCACACCGCGACGGTGTAGTCGTGCGTCCAGCCGACGAACCAGGCGTCGCCGTAGTTCTCCGTCGTGCCGGTCTTGCCCGCCACCGCCACCCGGCCGAGCTGCGCGCGCGTGCCGGTGCCGTTCTTGACCACGCCCTGCAGCAGCGAGGTCACGGTGCCCGCGACGCCCTCGTCGAGCACCCGCTTGGAGCGGACGCGGTTGCGCGCCGGCTTGCCGTCGGGCAGCGTGATCGACTTGATCTTCCCGTCCTCGCGGCGGCCGATGGAGTGGATCCCGACCGGGCCGGGGACCGGGTGGCCGTTGCGCAGCACGCCCGGGCTCATCGAGCCGTAGATGAACCTGCCCTGGCGCGCGAAGGTCTCGTAGGCGTGCGCCATGTCGAGCGGCGTGACGCCCTCCTCGAGGCCGCCGAGCGTGATCGCCCAGTTGTGCGAGACGGGCGTGCGGATGCCCATCCGGCGGGCCAGTCGCGAGATCCGCCTCGTGCCGACCTTGATGCCGACCTCCGCGAAGACGGAGTTGTCGGAGGTCGTGGTCGCGGCGGCGAGCGAGGTCGCCCCGGCGTAGGCGTTGTTGTAGTTCTCGACGGTGAACTTCTCGCTGCTGCCGGGCACGTCGAAGACCTTCTTGCGCGAGGCCCACACGGAGCCCGGCGAGATCCCGCGCTTGAGCGCCTCGGCGAGCACGAACGGCTTGAACGCCGATCCCGGCTGCCGCTGGCCCTGGGTGGCGAGGTTGAACGGCGTGGAGTTGTAGTCGTCCCCGCCGACCATGGCGCGGACCTCGCCGGTGCGGTTGTCGATCGCTACCAGCGAGGCGCGCGGCCCGGCCGTGTTGGGCAGCCAGGCGTTGATCGCGTTGTCGGCGGCGTCCTGGAAGCGCGCGTCGATCGTCGTCTGGACGGTCAGGCCGCCCTCGAAGGCCTGGCGGGCGCCGGTCTGGCCGCCACCGAGCTTGTCGACGACCTGCTGCTTGATCCAGGAGGTGAAGTAGGGGTACTTCGTGTCCTCCCGCGGGGGCTGGATGTCGCGCCGCGAGGGCACGGGCTCGGCGATCCCGGCGTCGTACTGCTGCCGCGCGATCAGGCGCTGCTCGAGCATCCGGCGCAGCACGAGGTCGCGCCGCAGCTTGGCCGCGGCCGGGTGGGCGACGGGATCGAAGGCGCTCGGGGAGGCGACCACCCCGGCGATCATCGCCGCCTCCTCCGGCTTGAGCTGGGCGGCGCACGGGCGCACGCGATCGCTGTCGCAGCCCGGGTGCTGGCGGCCGAAGTAGGTGCGCGCGGCGGACTCGATCCCGTAGGCGCCGTTGCCGAAGTAGATCGTGTTGAGGTAGTTGCGCAGGATCTTGCCCTTGGTCCAGCGGCGCGTGATGTGGTAGGCCAGCGCGGCCTCGCGCAGCTTCACGAACAGCGTCCGGCGGTCCTGCGCCGCGAGCGAGTTCTTCACGAACTGCTGGGCGATCGTCGAGCCGCCCTGGACCGCCTTCTTGGCGACGAGGTCCTGGTAGAGGGCGCGGCCGATGCCGCGCAGGTCGACGCCGTCGTTGGTGTAGAAGCGCTTGTCCTCGATCGCGATGATCGCGTGCTTCATGACGGGCGCGATCTGCGTCTCCTTGAGCAGGATCCGGTTCGTGTTGCCGGTCAGCAGGCCGAGGCGCTCCCCGCGGCGGTCGACGATCACCGAGTTCTGCGAGGCGGGCTCCTCGAGCGCCGGCAGGTCGGACGCGACCGCCATCATCATCCCGAACACGGTCGAGACGATCGCGAGCAGCCCGAGGCCCGCGAGCAGCGCCATCACGCGCAGCTTGCGGATCCGCACCGGCACCTTCGGCGGCTCGTCGCCGTCCGCGTACTCCGGGTGCAGCGGGATCACCGGCGGCAGGTCGTCTTCGGCGACTGCAGCCGTGTGGGTGGATCGGTCGGAATCCATAGAAGGGCCGTCCGGGGCCGCGAGTTCCCCGCTCACGGCGTTCATAACCTCCGGCCGGGCGGCCACTCTAGCATTGGGCCGGATGCCAGAAACCGCCCCGGACGCCGCCCGCACGGCCGCCCATCTCGCCCGCAATGCGGTCGATTGTCTGCCCGCCGGAGCGCTCGAGGCGCGGCTCGCGGAAGGCCGCCCGCTGCGGGTCAAGCTGGGCCTCGATCCGACGGCCGCCGACGTCCACCTCGGCCACACGGTCGTGCTCCAGAAGCTGCGCGAGTTCCAGGAGGCGGGTCACACCGTCGTGCTGATCATCGGCGACTACACCGCGCGCGTGGGCGACCCGAGCGGCCGCTCGGCGACGCGGCCGGTGCTGACCGGCGAGGAGATCGACGCCAACGCGCGCACCTACGTGGACCAGGCCGGCCGCGTCCTGCTCACCGACGAGCACCTCGAGATCCGCCACAACGCCGAGTGGCTGGACATGACGATGGAGGAGCTCTTCGCCCTCGTGCGCCACGTGACCGTCGCGCAGCTGCTCGAGCGCGACGACTTCTCCAAGCGCTTCGCCGCCCACCAGCCGATCTCGCTGCTCGAGCTGCACTATCCCGTGCTGCAGGGTTACGACTCGGTCGCCGTGGACGCCGACGTCGAGCTCGGCGGCACCGACCAGACCTTCAACCTGCTGATGGGGCGGGCGATCCAATCCGCCTACGGCAAGCCGCAGCAGGTCGTGCTGACCGTGCCGCTGCTGGTCGGCACCGACGGCGTCGAGAAGATGTCGAAGTCGCTGGGCAACCACATCGGCGTCACCGACGCGCCGGCCGAGATGTACGGCAAGACGCTCTCGATCCCCGACGCCGCGATGGCGAGCTGGTACGACCTGCTGCTGGGCTCGGCGCCGCCGGAGGGGGTGCCGCCGCGCGACGCCAAGCGCGCGCTCGCGCGGGCGCTCGCGAGCCGCTTCCACGGCGAGCGAGCCGCGGAGGAGGCCGAGGCCGCGTTCGACCGCCTTCACATCGCGCGCGAGGTCCCTGATGACATCCCGACCGTCTATCTCGACGACTCCCTGATCCACCTCCCGGAGCTGCTGGGCGAGGAGCTCGGGATGACTCGGTCAGAGGCCCGGCGGATCATCGGTCAGGGGGGAGTGCGCCTCGACGGTGTTCCCGTCGCCGAGCTGGACGTGCCCGCCGCCGGTCTCGTCGGCCGTGTCCTGCAGGTCGGCAAGCGGCGCTTCCTCAGGCTCCAGGCGGCCTGATGGCGGTCCACACCGCCCTGCTGCGCCTCCAGACCGAGGGCGAGGGGCAGACCGTCGACCTCTCCGCCGGGCTGGCGACCGCCCTGCGGTCCGCCGACGTCACCGACGGCGTGGTCACGGTCTTCGTGACCGGCTCGACGGCGGCGATCACGACGATGGAGTACGAGCCCGGCGGCGTCCAGGACCTCCAGGAGGCGGTCGAGCGGCTCGTGCCGCGGCGCCGGCCCGAGGGCGGGGACTACGCCCACAACACGCGCAACCACGACGACAACGCGCATGCGCACCTGCGCGCTTCGCTGCTCGGGCCCTCGCTCAGCATCCCGCTCGTGCGCGGGAGCCTCGTGCTCGGGACCTGGCAGCAGGTCGTCCTGATCGACTTCGACGACCGCCCGCGCGAGCGCTCCGTCCACGTCCAGATCGCGTCCTGAAGGCTGCTAGGTTGCGCGTTGCAGGGGAGGACCGCGGGTCTCGCGGCTCTTTCGGGAGCCGCTCTGGCGCGCTATACTCCGCTGCCCGCTCCGGGAGCCCAAGGGCTGCCCGAGCCAGCGCTTCAAGGAGGAGACCCCTCCGACGCACGGCGCACGGTCTTTGAAAACTCAACAGCATGCGCACCTGACGGCAGGGTTTACGCCCAACCGTCTGTGTGCGTCCAGGTTCGACCTGCCGTCCCTGGAGCGATTCGTCGCTTCGAGGCCGGCAGCCTGAGAAATCAAGAAGTACCGCAGTACCCCGTCGACGCGCCCGGGCCCGCTCCATGTGTACGAGCAACCCCTTGTGTGGCGCACCGACAGCTCTACGTGAGCAAGCAGTTCTTCACGGAGAGTTTGATCCTGGCTCAGGACGAACGCTGGCGGCGTGCTTAACACATGCAAGTGGAGCGACGAACCGGGGCTTGCCCCGGGGCAGAGCCGCGAACGGGTGAGTAACACGTGGGTAACCCACCCCGATGATTGGGACAACCCGAGGAAACTCGGGCTAATACCAAATGTGCTCG
>JBBQLH010000108.1:0-12363 GCA_038327685.1 Solirubrobacterales bacterium | reverse complement strand
CTCGCGCTCGCCGTCGAGCGCCAGACCACCGTTCACACCATCATCGACACGCCGGCGCCCGAGGTCGCCGCCTCGGCCATCTGAGATAATCCACTCAGGAGACCGCCACCGAAGTTCCACGGCGAGCGGGACGTCCTCTCTGCGACAGCGGCGGCCCGACGGGCGGGCTCGCCAGCTACGCGGGCGTCGAGTCGCCGCGCTCGTTGTGCGACGCCGCCGACCAGATCGCTCGCGGCCTGCCTGTGGCGGGCGGGCTGTACGTGGTCGACGAGCCCGGCAGCGCTCGAGGGAATGAGTTGCGGGTGATTGCGGTCGGCCCGCGGTTCCATCTCGAAGGCGACCCGTGCGGGCTGCCGGCACTGCTCGCCCTCGCCCGCCGTGGCAGCACTCACACGCTGGTGGTCGTCGACTGCGGGACGCTGCAGCGCGCGGCGGACCGACTGGCGCTGCGCGCGGCCTCGCACATCGCCTGGACGTTGCCCGCGACCCGCAGCGGCGTGCGCCGCGCCGAAGCCGTGCTCGCCGCTGTGCCGAATGACGCCGCCGGGCGTGTTCTGATCGTCGCCCGCCGCCAGCCGCACGAGCCCGTCGCCGCATTGAAGTCGCTCAAGGCGCTCGCTGAATGGCGGCAGGCGCCGCTCGTGCTGATGCCCCACGTCAGCGACCCACACGAGCACCCGGGACGGGCGCTGCGGGAGAGCGAGGTCACCCTGCACGCGATCTGCGCGGCGCTGACGCGATGACCCCGGTCACGGTCGAGGAGCGCCGCAGCGCACTGGTCGTGGCCGGCGCGCTGACCGCCGCGGCCATGACCGTGGCGGCGATCGTGCGCGTGGGCTGGGCGGACGAGACGCGGCGCCTGCTCGGCTTTCCGTTCACCGGCGTCCCGGCCCGACTCGACACCGCGTTTTCGATCTTCGCCGGCAACGCGCGCCTGCTCGCCGCCGTGCTCGCCGCGATCCTCGTCGCGCAGTCGCCGTGGCTCGCCGGCGGTGACGGACACCGTGGCCCGGTGATGGGCGGGCTGACGGCCGCGGTCGACACCGTGCTCGCACTCGCCGTCGCGGTCAACGTCGCGGTGGTCGGCGCGGCGCTGGGTGCCTACGGGGATCGGATGGCGCTGGCGATGCTGCCGCACGGGCCGCTCGAGCTCGCCGCCTACGCGCTCGCGCTCGCCGCCTACCTGCAGGCGCGGCGCGGGCCGCTCGCCGTGCGCCACGTCCTCGCCGTCGGCGTTGTGTGCCTGGGTGGGCTGGCGCTTGCCGCGCTGTTGGAGACGTTCGCGGTCGCGTGACCGGCGGGCGGATCCTCCTGCTGGCGCTGCTCGCCTCCGGCGCGATGGCGTTCAGCGCGATCTCGGCTGCCGATCTCGGGCAGACGCTCTCCGTGCCCGGAACGGTCCGGCCGCAGACCACGCCGGCCGGTGAAGCAGGCCAGGCAAGCCGCGGCGCCCATCGACCGTCGCGGCGAGGTGCCAGCGAGCGCGCGGCGCACGAGCGCGCACGGCGGGCTCAGGGCGTCCGGCGATCGCCTGTGGAGGCCACGCCCCGGCTGCTCGGTGTCCCGTTGCCGCTGCTGATCGCCGGCGAAATCGTCCTCGGCGCGCTGTCGCTCACGGCCCTGGCTTGTGTGATGACCGCGAAGCGCGTGCGCCGCCGACGGCGGCGCGAGTACGCGCTCTACGACCTGCACCTGTCCCCGCACGACGAAGCCAAGCCACAGGACCTCGAGGACATGATGGAGGCGATCGCCAACATCGTGCGCGCCTTCCCCGCCGAACGGGCGCGATCCGGCCAGCCGTTCCTCGCCTTCGAGCTGCTGCACGGCGCCGGGCCCTCGGGCGCGATGGAGTGGTCGCTGGGCGTGCGCTGCGAGCCGCGAGTGGCGGTCGCGCTCGACGCGGCCATCAGCGCCGCCTACCCCGACGTGCGACTCGGCCACCGACTCGGCGAGACACCCCAGGCCCGTGACGGGAACTTCCGCGTGCCGCCGCACCTGCTGCGATTCACCAAGCAGCGCAGCTTCGTCTACCCGTTGGTGGCCTCGGGCGACGAGCTCTCCTCGCCGCCACTCGAGGCGATCGCCCACGCCCAAGCCGCCGCGGGTGTGCGCTCCGTCATCCGCTTTCAGCTCACGCCCGCCCCGGTCCTGCTCGAAGGCGTCGCCCGAGCCGTCTACCGGCGCCACGAGAATCGGCTGGCGCGTCAGGAGCGCTGGGGGCTGCCCGAGGGTGGCCTGACCTCGACGCTCAACCGGGCCGAGATGGCCAACGCCGAGCGCGGCCAGAACCGCAGCCTGTTCTGGCTCGAAGCCGTCGTCGCCGCCGACACGGCGGAGACCTGCAAACAGCTCGGCGCCGCGATCCAGGCGCGCCGCGGTGAGAACCGGCTGCGCCGCCGCTGGATGATCGTGCGCGAGAACCTCTACCGCCGCCGCTTCGCCACCGCCACCCCTCCCCTCCTGCCCTCCCCTCGTTCGCTCGTCTCGGCGGCCGAGGTGGCGCACCTGCTCGCGCTGCCCTCGGCACGGATGAAGGGGGTGCCGGTCCGACGCAACGCCATCCCGCGGATCCCCATGCCGCCCGAGATCCTCCGCGCCAGCGCGGACTCGCCAGTCGCGGCACCGCCCAACGCCAAGGTCTCCACCCCACCGATCACGACCTCACGCGTGGCGGAGCGGTCGTGAGCGCAGCCGCACCGGCGCGCGCGGAAACGGCGCTGGTCCATCACCGGCCCCTCCCCTACCCGCTGCTCCCGGTCCTGCGGGCCAGCAACAGCGCCGGCCTGATCCACCCCGACGACCGCAAGTACGGATCGCTACTGGTCGGAAGCCAAGGCTCGGGCAAGAGCGCGGCGATGCTGCGCCTCTACCTCGGCGACCTACGAGATGACGACGCGGCGGTCGTTGTGCTCGATCCGAAGAGCGAGCTCAGCCGCCTCTGCCTGGCCCTCACGCCGCCCGACTGTCCGAAGCGTGTGTGGTTCCTCGATCTCGGCCACCCGCTGTTCGGGATGAGCCCGCTGCGCCTCACCGGCGAGGACCCGCTGCCGCTGCAGGCCACGGCGGTCGCCGACAACGTCGTCGCGGCGCTGCTGGACATCAACGAGAACCAGATCTTCCAATCCTCGCGGCGCTACCTCTACCACGCCGTCATCGGCGCGATCGCACTCGCCGCCAAACAGCACCGGCGCGCGAAGTTCGAGGACGTCTACAGCCTCCTGCTGCCCAAGAAAGCCGACTTCCGCGACGCCGTCTACCAGGCCTGCGCCGACACGCCGGACCTCGACCAGACGGCAGAGTTCTTCCGCACCGAGCTACCGCAGGATCTCGAGGTCGCCGGCAGCGCCACCGCCCAGCGTCTCGACGCGCCCCGCAACAAGGTCAGCCTGCTCACCGGCGTGCCGCCGCTGCGGCGCTTCTTCAACCACACCAGCGACATCGCGCTCGGCGACATCATCGACGCCCGCGACGTCCTGATCGTCGACGCCAACATGGCCGCGATCGGCGCCGAAAACGCCAAGGCCTGCATGCACTTCGTGCTGCGCATGCTCCACACCCAACTCCAACGCCAGGTCCGCCGCCCCGCGGCCGACCGGCCGCGCGTCGCGTTGCTCGCCGACGAGGCGCACTACCTCGCCTCCGCCGAGAACGTCGTCGACCAGATCGCCACCCACCGCGCCGCCGGCCTCGACGTCACCTTCGGCCTGCAGTACTTCGCGCAACTCGGCTCAGGCTCCGAGCACCAGGAGAAGATCCGCAAAGGCATCGTCAACCTTCTCCAGAGCCGCTTCCTGTTCCGCCTCGGCGACCACGAAGACGCCGCCGAGGCCACCCGCATCGCGATGGCCGTCTACTCGACCATGATCCGCGACGACCCCGACTCGCGGGCCCGCATGCGCGTCACACCCGAACAGACACTCAACCTCCCCGTCCACTTCTGCCTCGCCTCCTGGATCGCAGGCGGCTCGCGCGCCGCCAGCTTCGTCGGCGAAACCTTCCCCTTCCCCGCCTCGATCTCGGACACCTGGGCGCAGGTGCACCTCGAGCGACTGCGCGAGAAGGTCGGCCCCTACCCCGAAGGCATGGCCTCGACCCTCGAACGCGTGGCGCCCCGGACCACCGACCCCAACCCAGCTCAGAGCCATCCCGCCCGGGAGCGCCACGACGGGACGCCCGGTGAGGTCACCGCCTGCGCCCCGCCGAGCCCTGTCACACGCCCGGCACCGGACCGCGCGAACCCTTCACCACAGCGGCGGACGGGCCCGAGCGACGGTGCTGGCCGGCCGGTGAATTCCCCGATCGCGGCGGCGCCGCCCACACCGGAAACGCCTCCGGCTAAGCCCGCAAGCGTGTCCCAGCGACGATCTCACCCTGAACCTCAGATCGAAGTCCACTTGCCGGTCGCAACACTCGACCTGGCCTCCAGCCCAGTCCGCCGTGTCGTCGGGCGGCGCGCTCGCGGCCCGGTCTCTGACGAGCCGCAGGAGCCGGCACCGGCGAGTCTGCGCGAGCTCGCGTTCATCGACCGGATCAACGAGGTCAAGGAACCGCAACACCTCCCGGCCGGCGACAAGTTGCCGCGTCTCTACGACGAGGACTACGCGATCCTCGCCCTGCTCGACCGCGCCGGGCTCGTGCCGATCGCGATGATCGGACGCGCCGCGATGCCCGGGAAGGAGCCCAAGGCGGTGCGCCACCGCCTCACCAAGCTCTACGAGCACGGGCTTGTGGCCCGCGCGGGCATCGGCGTCCGCGAGCGATCGAGCACCGAGGGCCGCCTGCCGTGGCTGTACACGCTCACCCGCCGGGGTCTCGAGGTCGCCCAGCAGCGCAAGCCGCCGGCAATCCACCCGCAACGCCAATGGCGCGCACTCGAACAGCGCCGCGCCGGCACGCTCCCCCACAACCTGCACGCCCTCTCCTGGGCGATCGAACTGCACCGACTCGTCGGCGAGACCGCCACCGACTACTGGCGCACTCCCCGCTACGCCACCGGCCGCTACCCCGTCCCACAGATCGGCAACGGCCACAAGCGCCACCCGATCACCATGCGCGAACTCGACGTCCCTGACGGCCACGCCGTCCTCGACCTCCCGCCGTTTCGCGAGATCAAGCCCGACGTCTCACTCGAGCTGCGGATCCCCCGCCTCAAGCTCACCTTCGACCTGCTCGTCGAGCTCGACCTCACCGGCCGGGCCTCCTACAACGAGGAGAAGTTCCTCGCCTACGACGCCTTCCTCGCCGGCTGGGCGCTCGCGCACCCGCGCTATCGCGCGCTCGGTACCCGGCCGGTCGCCGTGTTCGTGTGTCCCGACCCGCGGACTGCGCTCGCGTACGCCCAGCAGGCTGACCGAGTGATGACCGGGCGGATCGGAGCCATGGGTAGTGCGCCTCACGAGTGGTACTACGGCGGCCGCGATCACGTCTTCTTCGCCGCCGAGCCCGGCATCCACAACGACTCGCTCGTCGCCCTCGCGCTCCCGCCGCTCCCGCCGGTGGTGCGCGCACAGCTGACCGGCAGCGATGAACTCACACTGAGCGGCGTCGAGCTCGCGCCGCGCAGCATCGATGACGCCGCCGGAGGCGAGTGGGGCCGCAACCACTGACGCCGACCGCTCCGCTGTCAAGCAATCTCCGCGTGCCGCCGTACGACTCCCCCGCGCCTGAACATGACACCAGCGCCCGCTGGCTGTGCCGCTGACTCGTGCTGTTGCTTCACGGGAACGGAGCACCGTCGACCGGAGTGCTCCGTTCACGCGGGAGGGGCACTCTTGGCCGCACCAACTTCGCTGACCCATGCTCGAGCCCACGCGCGTCTTCACCAACCGTCGTGCGGAATTCCGTCACGCACCGGAATTGCCCGTAGCGGCGGGGGATGGCCGGGCGTCCCGTCCTCCGGGGAGCCATCGGCGTCCGGCGGATCGGCACCCGTCGCCTTCAGGATGCGCTCGACCGCATGGGCGCTCAGGTACGGCCGGATCTCTACGCGCCCTCATCGAGCGCCGTGAGGACGACCGCATCGAAGTACTCGATCACCACCGCGTTGAGGCGCTTCACGTCCTTGTAGGTGCCGTTTACGGCGCCCGGCGAGTAGCAGCGTCAGGTCGACCCGAGGGCTTCGAGATCGTTGCGCCGATTCGCCTCGGCTGTTCACCCTTCGCCTTGTCCAATTCGGCGCGAAGGATTCGGACGCTCACGTGAGAAGGAATTGCGAAGGACGCGTGTCTCGAGCGATGCGGCAGAGCGAACTCTGTCCTGCTCCGTGGCAGGCGTGGAGCGTGCACCCCCGACGAAACTCGCTCCAATCTGCACATAGACAACGAGGTCAACGCGTCGGATAGTCGGCGGCGTGCAGCCGGAGAACCCGCAGATCACCGCGGCCCGCATCGAGCGCGAGGCGGCATGGATCGCACACCGCACCGCACCGCACGCATCAAACTCCTCATCGCGCTCGTGAGTGTCGGTACGGCGATCCTCGGCGTGGCCGGACCGATCCTCGCCGCGACTCTCACCTGAGGATATCCGGCCACTGTGAGAAGGTGAGTCCCTGTCATGCCAGATGCAGCCGACTTCTTGGGTTTCCTCCGCGACCACGTGGGTGGCCGGGTCAAGGTCGAGATCGGCCTGCGCGCCAAGGATCTCGCCGACCACGACCGCCCGTTCGCGAAGCTCGACGGCGCGCTGGGACCCTGGCGCATGGTCGATGACATGGACCGCGCTTCGCGCGGCGTGGCGTGGGTGCCGATCGGCCCGCAGGACGAGGTGAACGTCGGCTTCTACGTCGAGGCGGATCGGGTATCCAAAATCATCATCAATCACATCGGCGGCAAGGTTCGTTTCGATGACGGCCAGTACGTCGCCGTGGTGCCGCTGAGCGCACTCTGAAAGCGCCGCGACCCGCTGGGCGAGAGCGGGTCGCTTGGGTGACTGCTACCGATACTGAACTTACGGCAATACGGCCGCGCTGGCTGCGGGGAGCCGGCACCGGGCAGCGCTGCTTTGCGCGGTGGCTGTTGCTAAAAGGCGTTGGGCGTGTCTGTGGCGGCGTCGCGCTCGCCGATGGCGTTCGCGGAGTTGGTGCGATCGACGCGCCGCAGGCGGCCCGCGTCTGCGCTGGCGGGCGTCTCGAGGCGTAGGGAGGGCCGCTTTGGGGCCGCTCAGGCTGTGGCGAGCGCGAGGTGGTGGCGGTGAAGCTTGAGCAGGTTGCCGGTGGCGGTGATCATCCGCCATTCCGAGCGGGCAGCCGATCTGCCGCGACGCTGGAAGCGGTCGATGCGACGGTTGAACTTGGTGTCGGCGAAGACGGGTTCGATCATGCCCTGGCGCTTGCGATAGAGGCCGCCGCCATGCTCGGTGTCGAGCACGCGGCGCATGAACGCATAGAGGCCGCCGTCCCATCCTGGCCGCGCGCCTTTGCGTTTGCCGGCGTCGGGCGGGATCAGTACCTGGATGCCACGACTGACGATCGAGTCCATCTGTTCCTGGTGCCAGTAGCCGGCGTCGGCGAGCGCCACCTCGATGTTCTGCGTGACGCCGGCCGCGGCCAGCTCGCGCTCGGCGGCAGCGATCATCGGCTCGAGCTGTCCGAAGTCCGGCGAGGCGACCGAGATCTCGGCGGCCACGACGATCTGGCGCTCGTTGCAGACGGCCTGGGCGTTGTAGCCCTGCATGTATCCGCGCGGCGTCTTGACGTTGCGCGAGTCGGGGTCGGTGACGTTGATCTTGCCGGCCGGCATCTCGGGCGGCATGTAAGGCGTCGGCGGGCGTCCGAAGCGCCGCCCGTCTTTCCTCACCCCGCGCGCGCGGTAGGCCTCATAGGCCGCGTTGGCGCGGCACTCGGTCCAAAGCTCCTCTTCCAGACGGCGCTTTGACTCCTTTAGCCGCGCCGGCCGCGACGCCGGGATCGGGCGAGCCCGCTGCTCGCGCTCGGCATCTAACCGTTGCTTGGCCTCGCGCAGCCAGCCGCGCCGACCCTGGGCGGTCGAGAGCTCCTCGGGCAGCTCATCGCCGCGCCGATCGCCGAACTGCTCGTCCTCGGCCGCATCGACCTCGGCTGCCTCCTGCAGGATCTCGCGAGCGATCTGCTCGTAGTCGCGGTTGGCGTGATGAGAAGCGTTGGCGTGAACCTTGGTGCCGTCAACCGCGACCACCTCGACGCCGGCCAGCCCGGCCTGCGCACACAACGCCAGCACCTCACCGAACAACTCGCCCAGCGCGGTCTCGTGACGCTGGCGAAACCGCGCGATCGTGCAGTGATCGGGCTGTCGGTTGGCCGCGATCACCCGAAACGCCACGTCCTCCACGCACTCGCGCTCGATCACCCGCGACGAGCGCTGCCCGCGCGCATACGCGTACAACAGCAGCGCGACCATCATCGCCGGATCGTGCGCCGGCCGGCCGTGCCCGTCCAGACGGTAGGGAGCGAAGAACGCCGCCAGATCCATCTCCTCGACCATCGCGATCACAAACCGCGCCAGGTGATCCTGCGGCAGCCACTCATCCAGACTCGGCGGCATCAAAGAACGACTGATCGCGATCACACCCCAAGAAGCTCTGCGCCATCCCCACATCCTGTTAAACCCGTCGGACGGCTCCCACGGGTTTATGCAACAGCCACCGCATCGTGGCTGTCGCACAAAAGGCCCGCTAATCCGGTGCGACGATCTGTGATGGGACGCCCCTACTCAGAACGCGTCGGATGCGTGTCTCTACTGGGACACGAGGCTCAATCCAGCCTCATTTGGCGGGTCGTCTCCCACCGCCGAATGCGGGACGGCTCCAGAGCTATTTACGCGACATCCACCGTCCGGCGCGAGCGTCCGCACAGCCTTGGCGGAGACGACTGCATCCACGTGGTTGACACCGCGCTGCTCGCCGCCTAGCGTTGATCGCGCCAGCGTCAAATCCATGGAGGAGGCTCCGGAATGCCCGACTTGGAGCGCGGCGCCGTGGAAGCCAACGGACTTCAGTTCCACTACCTCGCGGCGGGCGAGAGCGGGCCGTTGGCGCTTTGCGTCCACGGATTTCCGGACTCGCCGTGGACGTACCGCTACCTGCTGCCGGAGCTGGCCGCGGCCGGGTACCACGCGGTCGCCCCGTTTAACCGTGGCTTCGCGCCGACGGAGCTCCCGACCGACCGCCACCACGTCCACACGAGCACGATGGTCGCTGACGCGCTCGCGCTCCACGAGGCGCTCGGCGGCGGCCAGGACGCGGTCCTTATCGCCCATGACTGGGGCGCGGTCGCGGCGTGGGGCGCCGCCGGCCGGGCGCCGCAGCGATGGGGGCAGTGCGTGATCCTCAACATCCCGCCTTTTGAAATCTTCGGCGAGAACATTCCGACGTACGACCAGATCAAGCGCTCGTTTTACTTCTGGTACTTCCAGATGCAGCGGGTCGTGGAAGCCTCGATCTCAGCGAACGACTTCGAGTTCATCGATCGCATCTGGGGCGACTGGTCGCCGGGCTATGACGCCAGCGAGGACCTGCCGCTGGTCAAGGAGTGCATCCGCGACCCAGCCCATCTACAGGCGGCGCTCGGCTACTACTGGGGCCAGTTCGATCCGACCCGGTTCGGCTCACCGGAGTGGGCCGAGGAGCAGCAGGCGGCGTGGGGCTACAGCCTGCAGCAGCCCACGCTTTACCTGCACGGCACGACCGACGGCTGCCATGGCATGAGCCGCGAGCAGGTGGCGCGCGTGCCCGACTACTGCGGACCCGGCTCGGAGGCCGAACTGATCGAGGGCGTGGGCCACTTCATGCTTGTCGAGCGGCCTGAGGAGATCAACGACCGAATCATCAGCTTCCTGCAGCGCACTGCGCCCGCGCCGGGCGCGCAACCGGTGGCAGCGACCTAACCGACTGGGCCACGGCGACTCGCGCGAGTCGTTGTGTCTGTCGCGGGGATGGCCCAGCGGGTCACGGTGAGTCCCGCGAGTCGGTGCGTCTGTCGCGAGGATGGACGACGCACAATGGGTCGGTGTGGCCACAGGGCCCGACCCCTGCTCGCACCCGCCGTTCGTCCATGGCGGTCGCGTTGGACTTGACCGCCGCCGCGCCCGCTCGCGTCTGAACCCGGGAGCGGCGGGGTGTCCCGTTTGACGCCCGGCGGATTCGAGCGGTCATTGCAACAGCAGTTCGGCGAGCTGCTCGGTGGGGTTGGCGAAGTCGAGTCGCTTTCGGGGGCGGTCGTTGAGTTCGTCGGCGACGGCGTCGAGCTCGGTTTCGGTGACGGTGCTGAAGTCTGTGCCCTTGGGGAAGTACTGGCGCAGCAGGCCGTTGGTGTTCTCGTTGGAGCCGCGTTGCCAGGGAGCGTGCGGGTCGCAGAAGAAGACATCGATGCCGGCGTCGATGTGGACTTGCTTCCAGTCGCGCATCTCCGGGCCCTGATCCCAGGTCAGCGAGCGGCGCAGCGACTCGGGCAGCGTGGTGACCTTGCTTGCGAGTGCGGGCGCGACGTGCTCGGGCTTGTAGCCGTCGGGCAACGGCACCAGCATCGCGTAGCCGCTTGAGCGCTCGACCAGCGTGGCGATTGCCGTGGCGTTGCGCTTGCCGATCAGCAGGTCGCCCTCCCAGTGACCGGGCACCGCGCGGTCGTCGGCCTCGGGCGGCCGCTCGGCGATGTTGACCATGTCGGGGATGCGGTTCTTGCGCTGGCCGACCTGGCGGCCCGGCTTGCGCAGCGCCCGCCCGGTGCGTAGGTAGCGGGTCAGCTCGCGGCGCAGCGCGCCGCGCGACTGCACGTAAAGCGACTGGTAGATCGTCTCGGTCGACACCCACATCTCCGGGTTCCCGGGGAACCGGCGGCGCAGCCGCCCGGCGATCTGCTCGGGTGAGTAGCGCCGCCGGAGATCGTCCTGCACGACCTGCCGCAGCGCGAGGTTGGTCGCGAGCTTGGCCGGCTTGGGGCGGCTCGCGCGCTCGTAGGCCAGCGCGTGCGCGGTCGTCGCCCGGTAGCCGCGGCGGTCGGCGTTGCGGCGCAGCTCGCGCGAGACCGTCGACGGCGACCTTCCCAGGCGCCCGGCGATCGCGCGCATCGACTCGCCGCGCGCCCGGGCGAGCGCGATCTCCTCGCGCTCGGCAAACGACAGACAGCGGTCCTTCAAGTTGCGGCCACGACGCGGACGCACGCCGCCACAGGCCGCGACCCAGCGCGTGCCCTGCTTGCGATACGTGCCGGCCTGCACCGCGGCATCGGCGATGAACTCGCCGGCCTGCAGTGCCGCCCAGAACGGCTGCACCGCCTCGGCGACCTGGGCGTTGGAGAACCGCGCCATCCACTTCTCCTGACCTCGGACAGCCGAGGAGGACAGCGCTGACGCCCGACGGGCCCCCCGGCGACCCCGCGCGAACCCAAGGCCCCCTCACCGGGCATTGCATCGGGTTGGTCTTGCGGGACACTTCACGCGCTGCGGCGGCCAGATGTCGGTCCGGTGCGGGAGAAGTGTGGCAAGGGGTTCCCGTTACGGGACGACGTCGCGGTGCTGAGCGAGGATGTGATCATCATGAGCAAGGTCGTTCTCGACATCAGCATGTCCCTGGATGGGCTGATCGCCCAGCCCGACGACGCTCCGGGGCCGATCCACGAGTTCTTCGTCTCTGGCGAGACGGAGCACGACGGGAGCTTCAGGACCTCGGGCGCTACGACCGAGGTCGTCAGGGAGTCCATCGAGTCGGCGGGGGCGGTGATCACCGGCCGGCGGACCTACGACTTAACCAACGGCTGGGAAGGCAACCACCCGATGCGGGTGCCGTGCTTCGTGGTCACCCATGACGTGCCGACCGACGTGCCGGACGGCCCGACGCAGTTCACCTACGTGACCGACGGGATCGACAGCGCGGTTGGTCAGGCCAAGGCCGTCGCCGGCGAGAAGGACGTCTCGATCATGGGGGCGCGAGCATTGCCAGGCAGGCGCTTGAGGCCAAGCTGCTCGACGAGATCCAGATCCACCTGTCTCCGGTCATCCTGGGGAACGGGATTCGGCTTTTCGACGGCCTTGACGCGGGACAGATCGTTGCGGCACCGATCGGGCTGTGGAGGTCAAGGCGCCCGTCGAGCGCCTCGACGCGATCGGCGAGCCCCCGGAGTCCGCTGTCCCGGCTCGAATCTGCTCCGCCGATGCCGTCATCGACGATCTCGACGCGCACGTGCCGTTCTCGCGCACGACCCGGACGCTCGCCACGGATGCTGCGCGTACTTGGTGACGTTCGTGAGGGCTTCGGCTAGTACTCCCGGTCGCAAGTTCGGTCTGACGGAGCGGGGAGGAGTTATGTCCCCTGCGCCGAAGCATGTGGTTGATGGCGAGGAGCGCCGCCTACGAGATCGAGTTGAGCGCGGAGGAGCGCTGTGAGCTCGAACATCGC
>JBBQLH010000107.1:0-12476 GCA_038327685.1 Solirubrobacterales bacterium | reverse complement strand
GCTCGTCGGCATCGTGGTCTACGGTCCCCATGCGGTCCTCCTATCCTCGCGGACTTGATTGGCGCCGGTCACGCTCGCAACGCGAGCGGACGAGGCGGGAGGACCGCCACCTCAACTTCTACGGACTACGGGACAACCTCGCCCCGAGCGGTTCACTCACGCCACCGCGCGGCGGGTCGGCGGTCGACCGCTCGGCTCGACGAGCAGCGCGCCCTGAAGGCCCGGCCGGTTCCGCGCTCACGTCGGGCGCGGTTGCAGGAAGCCAAGCGCCGCTTGGAGGAGGAAGTTGAGGTCGAGTGGCGGGCGAACGCCGCCCGTGAGGCCTATCGCGCCCGCGGGGTGGTGAAGGACGGACGGAGGTTCGGACGCCCCCGTCGGCACGCCCACCTAACGGCGCTGCGTCTTTGTTCGGGGGATCGTGGGCTCGCACACGATTGCGTGGCTGAGCGGGTACGACGCTGAAGACGACGACCGCGAGCGAGCGCGCCCGCCTGAGAGCGCGAGCGACGGCCGGTGAGCACCGCTGGCCCGTGCGGCGCGGCTCGTCAGACGAAGCCGCCTCGCCTGAACCAAATGAACAGCGCCACGCAGGACAGTGCGAGGCTGCCGATCGCGAGGGCCATGAAGGCGGTGAGGGAGTCGATGTGGGCGACCATCCAGCCGAAGTTCTGGCCGAAGAATCCGACTACGAAGCTCAGAGGCAGGAACACAGTGGCCACGATGGTGAGCTGTTTGACGATCTCGTTCTGGTGCGCGTTGATCTCGTTCTGGCGCACGCCGATCAGGGCGGCGTTGGCCTCGAACGCGCTGTTGAGCTGCTCGCGTCGCGCGAGCACCTCGTCGTGGATGCGCCGCAGGTGGTCTCCTATGTCGCGGAAGTAGCGCAGCAGCCCGGGATCCATGTCCGCGAACGCGCCGTGCTCCATGGCGTCGAGCGGGACGAGCAGCGGGTGCACGGCGCGATAGAGGTTGTTGACCTCCTGCTTGAGCTCGTGGATCCGTTTGGTCGCATCGGCGTGCCCGGCAAAGATCGTGTGCTCGACCGCCTCGATCTCGTTCTCGATCTCCTCAACGACGGGCTCGTAGTCATCGACGACGGTGTCGAGGATCCCCCAAACCACTGCCGCCGGGCCGCTCTTGAGCAGCGCCGGACGCTGCTCCAGCCGCTGCCGTGCGCCCGTCAGGTCGCCGGTATCGCCATGGCGCACGGCGATCGCGAAGCCGGGGCCGAGGAACACGTGGACCTCACCGAACTCCACTCGCTCGCGGCGCGCGTCGGTGCGAGCGGTGCGGAACACGATGTAGTAGAAGTCGTCGTAGCTCTCGACCTTGGGTCGCTGGTGCGCGCGCTCCGCATCCTCGACCGCCAGCTCGTGCAGGCCGAAGCGCGCGCGCAGCTCGTCCATCGCCTCCGGGCCGGGCTCGGACAGCTCCAGCCAGACGAAGCTGCCGCCCCGGCGCGGACAGGCGGCGGCCCGTTCGAGCGTCATCGGACCCTGGTGCTGGCGGATCCCTCGCACGTAGTGCGCGCAGTCAACGAGCATGGTGCTCCTCTCCGAACAGACTTCAGCCGTTCGAACTGTCTCACCCCAGCGCCGAGCGGTCGGCGGTACGAGGCTTGCGTCGGCCGGGGGGCCGGATCTCGCGGCGCCAGCGGAGCACGCCGCCGCTCAAAGCCGCCGCGAGTGAGCGCGTGCTCATAGCCGGCGAGGATCGCTCGCAACCGCCGCGGCGCCTTGTGGCTCAGCTCAACCTCGACGGCGACCTTGCGCCGGCGATCGTCGCGCCAGCGTCGGGACGGCGGGCGGCGCCGGCGATGGGTCCGGATCACCGGGATCTGCCACTCCGCCGAACCTCGGGCTTCGGGGCAAGGTCGCAGGCAGCCACGCCGTGCATGTCGATTGCGCCTTCGCGAAGGAGCTCGATCGCGGCCGCGAGGACCCCGGTCGCGACGAACTTGCTGCCGAGCGGCGCCCGTCAGTGCCAGCCGCGACAGCGACCGCAGATACGCCGTCTCGACCTCGTTGAGTTCGACGGCGAGCGCCGCCCCGTATGGTCGGCGGTGCGACCGCTGAGGGACCGGTAGTCGCGCGCCTCCGGCCGTCTCTCGCTCGGGTCATAGAAACGTCGTCGACCAGATCACTCCTATCGCGCACGGCCGGCTCAGACGACCCATCGAAGCTGCAAGGCGCTCTGCGCCGCCTGCAAAGGCCAAGGCGGCCGGTAGAGGGCGCTCGCAGGGCGACCCGTCCCCGGACGAGGGCGAAGCGAAGTTGGTGGGGGCCATCCCTGGCCCCCTGGCGCTCGCAGCTTGCTCCATTCGCGTGCCACGGATTAGAACGCGCAGCCGAGGCAATGGTTGGATTGATACTCTGATTCTTTGAGTATTGCGGGAGAACTCTCGCACACTCAACGAGTGGGAACGCCCAGCACCCGATGACCAGCGCCCACGGCAATCGCCTTGCGCGAGCGCGCCGGCGAGCGTTTTTTATTGCTCGATGGACTCCGTTTGGGACACCGAGAAATGGCCTGTCGCCCGATGAGCGGCCGCTGCCGACCGGTTGACGAGAACGCGTGTTCGTATGAACTGGTGAGCGTGGATCCCGCTCGCTTTCGCCCTCGCCGTTCCGGACGAGTCCGATCTGCTCGCGCGGCTGACTGCGGCGCTCGCGGCGCAGAACGCGCCGCCGATCTCGATCGACCGCACGCCGACGGCTGTGCGGTCGTTTGAGTGCGAGACGTGGGAGCCGATGCTCCGCAGTCGGGTCGTGCCGGCGCTCGAGGTCGCCTGGGACCTGGCCCGGGCTGGCAGGACGTCGGGCGAACGCTCGACTGAGAGGTCGGATGGATAGGGATCACTTTCGACTGAGGGTGGTCGGGCCGGTGAGACGCGAGCGCTTCGCTGCCCAGCAGCGAGACGTCGGAACCTGGCCGCACCACCACGACCAAACTTGTGAGTACTCACTATATTTGGTGCCCAAAAATGGAGGGCAGCGCCGAAGCGCTGCCCTGCCGCACCGGGAACGCCCGGGTGTCTGCTGTAGGGAAAATGCCGTCCGACGCCCGGCTCGGCTCGCCCCCGGGTCCATTTTCATCCGCCGTGGGTGAGCGTCAGCTCATGAGGACTTTGCGCGGCGTCGAAGTTCTGATCGCGATGCCTTCTACAAGGTGCGGTCCGGCACGTCCGATCAGGTCGTCCGGACGGTCGAGGCTCCGGGAGGCTTGTGGAGATCTTCCGCGCGTCACCCGGCTTTCAGTCTTACGAACTCATCGAAGCCCCAGCCGGGCTCTTCTCGGTGTCGCACTGGGAGACGTCCAAGCAGGCCGACGACGCGACCCGAGCGGCTGCCCGGTGGGTAGCCGAGCACATCGACAAGCTGGTGAAGCTGCAGCAGAGCGACATCGGCGAGGTGGTTCTCTCGGGGAACGCGGTGGCCGCCGCACATTGAGTCGCAGGTGCCGGTGCGATGCGCCCTCGGTGCGATCCCGCGCGCGCTGTCGTTCCCGTGGCGCGTACACGCCGAACGGCGAATCGCCAAAGCCTGACCACAGCCCCCCGACCGTGTGGTGCTCGCCGGGCCGCAACAGCGCGGCCTCGGAGGCTGCTTCGAGGAGCTCGGCGATCGCCGCGACTCGATCCGAGCGATCTCGATCGACCTGAGCGGCGAGTACCAGCGCGCGATCCGCGCCGCCCTCCGCGCCGCCGCAGGAGCCGAGCACTCTCCGGCGACTCAGACAAGGAACAGCTCCCTGGCAGCGGTGCGAGCTAGACACGCTCGCTTGCGATGAGCGGGGGTCTCAACGCTCGAGCGCCGGGTGCTCGCTTGGGACGAGAGGCGGGCGCCTGCATCGTCACTGGGCGCTTGCCCGCTTCCGTGACGGAGCGGGTGCGAGAGCCGGTTGAGGCGCCCTCCTTGATGCGGTCATCCACGCGGCGTCGGGCGCTGATCAGCCGTCTCGCGCTCGTGTGATCGTCGCGTCGACCATGATCGCCCGGCGGAGGGGCGTGTCCGGCGCAGCGCGGGCATCAGGCGGTCGAGCGACACGACGAGCACCTCGTCCTCGATGTGCTCGACCCGTCGGGCGCGTGAGATGCAGATGATGGGACACACCCCGGCGGGGTAGCGCCAACGCTGGCGCGCGAGCCAGCGAGCAGAGTCGACCGTACGCGCAACGTGGGCGCGCGTGTAGCGCAGCGTCTTGGTTTCGATTACGAATCCCATCCCGGACGGGGAGCGCAGCACGTGGTCAAGGTCGCCGCGGTCCAGCCGCTCGACCCCGTGCGCAACACGCCAACCCTCGCGCGCCAGCGGCTTGAGCACGCGCCGGACCTGTGCCTCTGACTCGGCGCCGACCCGGCTGCGACCGGCCAGGCACAGCGCACGACGACTCAGGAGACCGAGGACGACAGCGACCGCCCCGAGCGAGAAGGCGAGGCCCGCGTAGCCCGCGCTCGCGAGCAGCAGCGCGCCGACCAACGCGATGATGGCGCCCCCTCCGAGCCTCGCGGCGCGCATCAGGCGACGGAGCTGTTGACGACGGGGGTAGCTCACCATCACCACCCGGAGCATGACGGCGGCCGCGGCGGGATCGAGGCCGTCGGATCGATTGGCGAGAGACCTGGAGAGGCTGTGGATGCGCATCGCCACCGCGTGGGAGCAGCGCAACTCCTGGCAGGCACGCGGCGCCGACCGCGCTATTTGCGACTACGCGTGAGCACTGCCTGGACCCCGATCCCCGACGCCAGTGGCACGGCTGGCCCGCCAGCGGGCCTCCGCACCAGGGATCGCGGGGCGCCCGGCTCGATCCCGGGTCTGCGAGGAGCCATGGCAAGCACCTTCGACGACGTCGTTGAGCACCCACTGACGCCCGAGGACGTCGCGGTGCTGCTGCAGATCGACCGCGAGACGGTCTACCGGATGGCGCGCCGCGGCGACCTACCCGCGTTCAAGGTCTCAAGCCGCTGGCGCTTCCTGCCTTCCAGGCTGCAGCGCTGGATGGAGGAGCAGGAACGCCAAGCCCACTAGCCCTTGGCTGGGCGTGCGGTACGGTCGGGTGGTCCGCCCGACGCACTCCGGGAGGCTCGTGACCGAAGCATCCGAACCGCGCCGACGCCGGCGCCGCAAGGCCGGCGCGACCGGCAGCGTGCGCGTCGCGTGGCGCGCGAAGGGCCCCATGTGGGTGATGAAGTACCGGCTGCCGGACGGCACCGAGTCCCAGACGGTCCTCGGCCGTGCATGGGTCAAGCGCGATCCCGACGACGCCAAGGACTGGCTCCCGCGTCGTGGCCGACCGCCGGAGGGCACGCTCAACGAAGACGCCGCACGCGCTGCGCTGCGCGCGTTCCTCGATCAGCAGACCGATCGCACACCGCTCGAGCGGATCAGCTTCGAGCGCTGCGCCGACGCCTTCCTCGAGAGCTGCGTGGAAAAGGGGCGGTCGCCGACGACCCTACGGACCTACACGCCGATCGCCCGCGAGCTCAAGGCCCGCTGGCAGGACTGGCGGGCGGTCGACGTCGACGCCGATGAGCTCGAGGATTATCGCGACGAGCTCGCCGAGCGCGGTCTCGCCGGCAGCACGATCAACCAGCGACGCGCCGTGCTGTCGGGCATCTTCAAGGTCGCGCGCCGACGCTTCAGGATCAACGTGGACCCGCTCGATGGCTTCGAGCGCGCCGAGGTCAAGGACTCCGGCGACTTCGAGGTCTATAGCGTCGAGGAGGTCTGGGCGCTTGTGCGTGCGGCCGGTTCCGGCATCCACCACACCGGCCAGCGCGCCTACACGCGTACCTCGAAGAGCGGCCGGCAGGTGCACATCCCCGAGCGGCCCTTCACCGCGGAGGAGCTGGCCGGCCGCCGCCAGCAGGATCTCTACGACGCCGCCGCGATCCTCACCGCCGCGCTCTGCGGCCTGCGCCGCTCCGAGCTACTCGGTCTGCTCTGGCGCGCCGTGCTGTGGGATCAGCAGACGATCCTCGTCCGCCGCTCCTTCACCGAGGTCGGCGGCGACAGGCTCCCCAAAGGCCAGCGTGTGCACTCGGTCCCGGCCGCCCAGCAGGTGCTCGACCTGCTCACGCGCCTGCAGGCGCTGCAGGGCGACCCCGAGCCCGACGACCGCGTCTTCCAAGGCGTGGAGGGCGAGACGATGGACGGCTCGGCGCTGTACCGCCGCTATCGCCAGCTCCAGACGGCCGCCGGCGTCCGGGCGCTGCGCTTCCACGATCTCCGCCATACCTTCGGCACCCAGGCGATCGCCTCCGGCGCGCACGTGATGGACGTCAAGGAGTGGATGGGCCACCGGCACCTCTCAACAACGATGCGCTATGTCCATCACCAGCCGCGCCACGAGGCCGCGGCGCGGCTCGGCCGGCATTTCACCGGCGCCGCATCCGAGCTCGATGCCCTGCTCGGCGACCCCAATGACCTCGAGATCGGGCCGCCCGACTGAACCCTCTGGACACGATTTGAGACGACCCGAATAAGCACCGTAAGGCGCTAGTTCGTGGTCATTTCGTGGTCATTTCTGCCTAAACCCCGATAGACCGCCTATGCAAGCAATGGAGCCTTGCAGGCCTTTTGCGATGCCGGAGGAGGGACTCGAACCCCCGACACGCGGATTATGATTCCGCTGCTCTAACCGACTGAGCTACTCCGGCGGGGGCCAGCAGTCTAGGACGCCCGGGGCCCCTCCCGTCAGGCGGTGGAGGGGTTCGCGCGCAGGCGCCGGAGGGAGGGCAGCGTGCGGCGGGTGCGTGGGTTGAGCTGCTCGGCGCGGAGCCGCAGCATCGCCACGACCGGGGCGGTCGCGCGGAACGGGTTGGCGATGGTCGCGCCGTCCTCGGCCGCCAGCGCGGCGACGATCTCGCCGTCGTCCTCGGCGACGATGATAGTGCCGACCGGGGGGCGGCTCGAGTCGAGCCGGGCGAGGCGGACGAGCGTGGGCATGTCGGCGTCTGTGGCCGCGCGGATCTGGAGCTTGCCGCGCTGGCGGCGCTGCCAGGCGGTGCGGGCCTTCTCGCGCAGCGCCCGCTCGCGCTCGTTGGCGAGGGCGCCGGACAGGGAGGAGTAGGTGAGCATGCCCGGTGAGACGGCGCGCCGCAGCGATCTATTCCCGCGAGGGACATAATCGATGTCACATGCTGCGCTTCCTGCTTCCCCGCGTGTTCTCCGGCCTCTGGGTCACCGTCCTCGCGGGCCTGCTGCTCGCGGTCGACTCGCTCGCCGCTCCCGGCGGCGGCAGCTCGGGCTTCGGCGGCGGTGGCGGCGGCGGGGGAGGGGGCGGCTTCTCGGGCGGCGGCGGCGCGGGTGCGGGCAGCGGCGGCAGCCCGCTGATCATCCTCGTCGTCATCGCGTTCGTCGTGCTGTTCGTCCTTGTTGGGCTCTTCAAGGCCGCTCGGCTGCGCAAGCGGCGGCGCGAGCGCGTCGCGCGGGTCGAGCTCGCCTCGGCCGAGGCGGCCGCCGACGACGCCTACTTCGCCGCGGACAGCGTCAAGGAGGAGGCGGCCGCGCTGCACCGTGCGATCATCGCGGCGTGGACGGGGCGCGACCGCGACGCGCTCGGCCACCACCTCGGCCCCGACCTGCTGACGGAGTGGGTGCGGCGGCTCGACGACTTCGAGCGCAAGGGCTGGCACAACGTCTGCGAGCTGCGCAGCGGGCCCGAGGTCGAGTACGTGGGCCTCGTCAACCGCGAGGACGATGCCGACGACCGGGTCGTCGTGCGCATGCAGGCGGTGCTCCGCGACGTCGTGGTCGACGCCGCCGGCCGCGTGCTCAAGCGCAACGAGGAGGACGACGAGCTCACCACGCTCGCCGAGTACTGGACGCTCGGCCGCGAGCGAAGCGGTGACGAGGGCTCTGCCCGAGGCAGTCGCGAGCGCTGGCGGCTGCTCTCGATCGAGCAGGACAGCGAGGGCGCGCACCATCTCGACGCGCCGATCGTCGCCTCCCCGTGGTCCGACGACGCGCGGTTGCACGACGCCGCGGTCACCGAGCTCGCAGTCGCCGACGCCGTGCCGAATGCGGCGATCGCCGGCGTCGTCGACGTCGACTATGCGGGCGACGCGCGCGTCCAGGCGATGGACCTCTCCGTGGTCGACGGCCGGTTCGCGCCCGCGGTGCTGGAGGCGGCGGCGCGGCGGGCGGTCGAGGCGTGGGCGGAGGCCGTCGACGGCGCGGACGCGGCGCTCGAGCGCGCCGCCACCCCCGAGGCCGCGCACGCGCTGCTCTATCCCCACGGCACGAACACGCGCCTCGTCGTCCGCGGGCCGCGGCTGCAGGGGCTGCGCATCGCGGCGCTCGACGCGCAGGCCCAGCCGCCGACGATGGCGGTCGAGGCGGAGCTGCGCGGGCGGCGCTACCTCGAGGACCGCGACACCGCCGCGGTGCTCGAGGGCTCGAAGGACCGCGAGACGGCGTTCACCGAGCGCTGGACGCTCGCGCTCGGCGCCGACCCCGCCACACCGTGGCGGATCGTCGCGACCGCCGCGGTGGGCTGAGCCGCGCTGCTGGCCGTCCCCAACGTCTCCGAGGGTTGCGACCATGCCGTCCTGGAGGCCATCGGCGCCGCCTTCGCCGCCGGCGGAGCGCGCGTGCTCGATGTGCACGCCGATGCCGACCACCACCGCGCCGTCTTCACGCTGGCCGGCGAGCCGGGCGAGCTGCATCTCGCGGTGGCGCAGGGTGCGCGCGTTGCCGTCGAACTGATCGACCTGCGCGCGCACGCGGGCGTGCACCCGCGCGTGGGTGCGCTCGACGTCGCTCCGATCGTGCACCGCACCGAGGCCGAGCGGGGGGCGGCGTGCGCCGAGGCGCTGCTGCTCGGCCATCGCCTCGGCACCGATCTCGGGGTACCGGTCTACCTGTACGGCGCGCTCGCGGGCGGGCGCACGCGAGCCGCGCTGCGGCGACCCGGTGCGCTCGCGGCGCTCGCACCCGACTACGGCCCCGGCCCGCACCCGACGGCGGGGGCGACGCTCGTCGCGGCGCGGCCGCCGCTCGTGGCCTTCAACGTCGAGCTCGCGCCGCCCGCCACGGTCGCCGACGCCCAGCGCATCGCCGCGCTCATCCGCGAGGGCGGGGAGGAGGGGCTGCGCGGCGTGCGCGCTCTGGGCCTGCGGCTCGCGAGCTCGGGCGTGGTGCAGATCTCGACCAACATCGAGGAGCCGGGGCACACGACGGCCGGGATGGTCGTCTCCGCCGTCGCAGCCCACGCCGAGGTCGCGGGCGCCGAGCTCGTCGGGCTCGCGCCCGCCGCGGCGATCGCGGACGTCGACGTCCCGCTCCGCAACCGGGCGACGCTCGAAGACCGCATAGACTCCTAGGCCGTGGCCCAGACCAAGCGCAAGCGCCGCTCCAAGCACCGCGGGAACGCCGCGGGGACGATCGAGGCGCGCGGTCGCACCGGCCGCAAGGCCAACGCGGAGGAGCAGAAGAAGTCCGCGAAGGCCACCAGAGGCGCGACCCGCGCCCAGCGCCTCGCCCAGCCGCCGTCGTGGAACAAGGCGACGCTACGGGCTGCCGCGGCCTCCGGCCTGCTGTTCGTGCTGACGCAGATCGGGCTCTTCCAGAAGGACGTGCCGATCGGCCAGTCAATCGCCATCTGCCTCGTCGCGATGCTGATCTACATCCCGCTCGGTTACGCGTTCGACAACTGGATGTACAAGCGCATGACGCGTTCGAAGACCCCCAAGCCGAAGGGCTGACCCGGTGCAGGTCCACGGCTTCACCGTCGGCCCCGTCGCCGAGAACTGCTTCTTCGCCGCACGCGAAGGCTCCGACGTGGCGATCGTCGTCGACCCCGGCGAGGAGGCCGACCGCCTGATCGCCGCGCTCGACGAGCTCGGCCTGCGCGTCGCGGCGATCCTGCTCACGCACACGCACTTCGACCACGTCGGCGCCGTCACGCCGCTCGCGCGTCACACGGGCGCGCCGGTCTACTGCCCCGAGCTCGAGAAGCACGTGCTGGCGGACATCATGAGCTACGTCCCGTGGGCGGGCTTCGGCCCGTTCGAGTCCTACGACGCCGACGAGCTGGTCTCCGGCGGCGAGCGCCTCGAGCTCGCGGGGCTCGAGATCGACGTCCTCTTCACGCCAGGGCACTCGCCCGGTCACGTCACCTACTCGATCCCCTCCGAGCAGGCCGTGTTCTCAGGCGACGTGCTGTTCCAGGGCTCGATCGGGCGCACCGACCTCCCCGGCGGGGACACCGCGACGCTGATGCGCACGCTCGCCGAGCTCGTCAAGCGCCTGCCCGACGAGACGACCGTGTACCCGGGCCACATGGGGGTCACCACGATCGGCCAGGAGCGGGCCACCAACCCGTTCCTGCGCGAGCTCGCCCAGACGCGGTGAGTCCGAAGATCCAGGCTCCGCGCGGCACCTACGACGTGCTCGGCGATGACGCGCTCGCGCGCGAGGCGCTCGAGGGGCACGCCCGCCGGATCCTCGAGCGCGCCGGCTACGCGCGCATCGAGACCCCGACCTTCGAGGCGACGGAGCTGTTCGCGCGCGGGGTGGGGGAGTCCACCGACGTCGTGCAGAAGGAGATGTACACGCTCCACGAGGGGCCGAGCGAGTCACTGACCCTGCGCCCCGAGGGCACGGCGCCGGTGTGCCGCGCCTACCTCGAGCACGGCATGCACAAGCTCCCGCAGCCGGTGAAGCTCTGGTACCTCTCGAGCTTCTACCGCCGCGAGCGCCCGCAGGCGGGGCGCTTCCGGCAGTTCTGGCAGATCGGCGCGGAGGCGATCGGCTCCGCCGACCCGGCGGTCGACGCCGAGCTGATCCTGCTGCTCTCCGAGCTGCTCGAGGCGGTCGGCGCCCGCGGGCTGCGCCTGCGGCTGTCGAGCCTCGGCACGCCCGCGACGCGGGAGCAGTATCGCGGCGAGCTCCAGGACTACCTGCGCGCGCACGAGGCCGAGCTGTCCGACGAGGTGCGCTCGCGCATCGACCTCAACCCGCTGCGCGCGTTCGACGCCGACCATCCCGGCACGCGCCGGGTGATGGAGGGTGCGCCGCTGCTGCTCGACCGCCTCGCCGCCGAGGATGCGGAGCACTTCGCGACCGTCCGCGAGCTGCTCGACGCCGCCGGCGTCACCTACGACGTCGATCCGACGCTCGTGCGCGGCCTGGACTACTACACGCGCACGGTGTTCGAGCACACCTCCGACGCGCTCGGCGCGCAGAGCGGCGTCGGCGGCGGCGGGCGCTACGACGGGCTGATGGAGATCATCGGCGGCGCGCCGACCTCCGGCATGGGCTGGGCGGCCGGCGTCGAGCGGATCCTGCTCTCCTCGCCGCCGCCGCCCGTGGCGCCGCCGCCGCTGGATCTCTACGTCGCCTACGTCGGGCCCGAGCACGCCGCCGCGGCGTTCCAGCTCGCGGCCGACGCGCGCAGCGCCGGGCACTCCGCCCGGCTCGAGCTCGGCGGGCGCTCGCTGAAGGGGCAGCTCAAGCAGGCTGACCGCACCGGCGCCCGCTACGTTGCGATCCTCGGCGACGAGGGGACGGCGCTCAAGGACATGGAGAGCGGGGAGCAGAAGACGGTGGAGACCGACACGGTCATGCATCACATCCGGACGAACGCGCTGTGACCAACGACCGGCTCGACACCGGCAACGGCGCCCCCGCGCGCACGCGGAGCAGTCTGTGAGGCCGCCGCGCCCCAACCTCTACCGCGACGCCTGGTGCGGCGAGTTACGCGCGAGCGACGTCGACTCGACCGTGCGCGTGGCCGGCTGGGTCAACCGCCGCCGCGACCACGGCGGCCTGATCTTCATCGACCTGCGCGACCGCTCCGGGCTCGTCCAGCTCGTCTTCCACCCCGAGACGGCCGCGGACGCGCACGCGCTGGCCGAGCGCCTGCGGCCCGAGCACGTCGTCTCGGCGAGCGGGCGCGTCGTCCGCCGCGAGGAGGGCAACGTCAACCCGAAGCTCGCCACCGGCGAGATCGAGCTCGAGGTCGTCGAGGCCGAGACGCTGGCGGAGTCGGCGACCCCTCCGTTCCCGGTCGACGACGAGAGCCCGGTCGACGAGCTGCTGCGCCTGCGCCACCGGGTGATCGACCTGCGCCGCCCGGGCATGCAGCACGCGATGGTCGTGCGCCACACCGTCAACCGCGCGATCCGCGACTTCCTCAACGCGCACGACTTCCTCGAGATGGAGACGCCGGTGATGACGCGCTCCACGCCCGAGGGCGCGCGCGACTTCCTCGTGCCCTCGCGCATGAGCCCGGGCCGGTTCTACGCGCTGCCGCAGTCGCCCCAGCTGTTCAAGCAGATGCTGATGATGGCCGGCTACGAGCGCTACTACCAGATCGCCCGCTGCTTCCGCGACGAGGACCTGCGCGCCGACCGCCAGCCCGAGTTCACCCAGCTCGATCTCGAGATGTCCTTCGTCGACGAGGAGGACGTCATCGAGGTCAACGAGGCGATGATGGCCCGCGTCTTCGAGGCGACCGGCTTTCCGGTCGGC
>JBBQLH010000106.1:0-13099 GCA_038327685.1 Solirubrobacterales bacterium | reverse complement strand
TCGTTCTTCAAGGAGATCCCGCGGGACCTCGAGGAGGCGGCGCTGGTCGACGGGGCGACGAACTTCCAGGCGTTCACGAAGATCGTGATCCCGCTGGCCGCGCCGGGCATGGCGACCACCGCGATCCTGACGTTCATCTTCGCCTGGAACGAGTTCCTGCTCGCCGTCACGCTGACGTCGTCGCCGAAGGCCCGCACGGTGCCGGCGGCGATCGCGTTCTTCACCGGCTCGACGGAGTTCGAGAAGCCGCTGGGGACGATCAGCGCGGCCTCGGTGATCATCTCCATCCCCCTGATCCTGCTCGTCCTCTTCTTCCAGAAGCGGATCGTGGCGGGGCTGACCGCGGGCGCGGTCAAGGGCTAGGGCCGTGAGCGTGGACGGGCCCGGGCCGAGCGCCCGGGCCCGGCTACGCTGAGCTCGCAATGCGCAGCTGGATCTTCGGGCTCGTCGCGCTCGCCGTCGCCGGGATCGTCGTCGTGCTGGTGGCGGACGACACGCTCTTCGACGCGATCGGCGTCGGCATGAGCGGCGTGGCCGTCGTCGGCGCCGTCTCGCTCGGCTTCTACGCCGTCGGGCGCAGCGAGGACCGCGCGCGCGAGGCGGAGACGCAGGCACGCGGGCCGCAGCCCGACGGCGAGCGCCCCGGGGACGGGCGGATCAGCGCCCGCCGGCCGCCGCGGTCGCGCGGGGACTCGTAGCGAAGTCAACCCCGGCTGGGTAGGAGGTGGGTCCGACCCGCCCGGCGACGACGAATGTCACCTCGACCCCCCCATGCGTGGTCGAGATGACATTCGTCCCCACGCCGCCCGACGAGTGTCACCGCGGGACTCGAACCACCCCTCACCAGCCGCCGTTGACGTTCGCCGGGGCTGCCGCGAACGCTTATGCGCCCCCGTAGCGGAACCCGCCGTCGGAGTCGATGACCTGGCCGGTCACCCACGCGGACTCCTCGGACGCCAGCCACGCGACCAGCCGCGCGGCGTCCTCCGGCGTGCCCCAGCGGCCGTGCGGCATCGCCGCCTCGACCCGTGAGACCACCTCCGCGGGCGCCCAGCCCGTGTCGGTCGGGCCCGGATTGATCGCGTTGACGGTGATCCCGCGCGGCGCGAGATGGTCCGCCAGCGAGAGGACCGAGCCGCTGAGCGCCGCCTTGCTCGCGACGTAGGGCAGCTCGCTCGGCATCGGGCCGCGCCCCTGGCCCGAGGTCAGCAGCACCACGCGGCCGTAGTCGCTCTCGAAGCCCGCCGCGAACGCCTGCACGAGCAGCAGCGTCGCGCGGACGTTGACCACGAGCGCCGTGTCGATCGCGGCGGCGGTGACCTCCTCGAGCGTGCCCGCGACCGAGGCGGCGTGGTTCGCCACCAGCACGTCGACGTGGCCGAGCGCGATCCGCGCGGCGGCCAGGACCGCTTCGGGCGCCTCCGGATCGGCCAGGTCGGCCTCGAGGTGGCCGGCGAAACCCTCCCGCAGCGGCACCTCGCCCGCACCCCACGGCTGCGACTCGTCGTGGGGCTGCCAGCCCTGGGTGAACACGGCATAGCCGTCGGCCACCAGCCGGCGGGCGATCGCGAAGCCGATGCCCTCGGTCCGGCTCACGCCGGTCACCAACGTCGCCCGGCCGGTGCTCAGAGCCCGAGCTCCCGCCGGTAGCGCTCGCGATACCTGCCGCGCATCTCGAGCACCTGCTGGACGTAGTGCCGCGTCTCGGGGAACGGGATGTGGCGCGTGTGGTCGAAGTTCTCGCCCCGGTGGCGGGCGGCGAAGACCCACTCGTCGACCTTGCCCTCGCCCGCGTTGTAGGCGGCGATCGCCAGCACCACGTTGCCGCCGTAGCGGTCGAGCAGGTAGCGCAGGTAGAACGAGCCGTAGGAGATGTTGACCTGCGGGTCGGCGAGGTCGCCCTGCACGAACGCCGTCCCGCCCGACTTGCGCGCGATGTCGTCCGCGGTCGAGGGGAGCAGCTGCATCAGCCCCTTGGCGCCGGCGTGCGAGGTCTGGTCGCGGAAGCGCGACTCCGTGTAGATGACGCCGGCGATCAGCGCCGGGTCGAGCTTCTTGTCGGCGGCCTGCTGGCGGATGATGTCCTCGTGGCGCAGGGGCAGCGCGATCTCCTTGACCGCCTTGTCGACGCCGGGCGCGACGACCGCGGCCACCACGGCCGCGACGACGACCACCGCGACGAGCAGCCAGGTGACGCGGCGCAGCAGCGCTCGGCGGCGCTGCGCGGCGCCGCGCGGACGGGCTCGGGTCGTGGCGGATCGCGTGCTCATTTCCCTACTTCAGCTTCTCAAGTACCCCGGTCAGCGTCTGTTCCAGATCGTCGATCGTCCCGGAGTTTGCGACCGTGTACGTCGCCCGGGCGGCTTTCTCCTCCTGGGTGAGCTGGCGCGCGGTCCGCTCGTCGAGCGACGCGTGCCCCCTCGCCCCGGCGCGCTCGCGCCGGACGGCCTCGTCGGCCACCACGACCAAGGTAGCGTCGAAGGCCGCGTCCATCCCCGACTCGAACAGCAGCGGCACCTCGACCACGAGCGCCCGCGGCGGCGGCTCGCGCGCCGCCTGCGCCTCGCGCCAGGCCCAGATGCGCTCGCCGACGCGCGGCCACAGCATGCCCTCGAGCCATTCGCGGTCGTCGGACGTGGCGAAGGCGCGCTGGGCGACCGCCGCGCGGTCGGTGCGGCCCTCGGGCGCGACCTCGGGGCCCCAGCGCTCCACCACGGCGTCGCGCACCTCCGGCGACGCGTAGAGCTCGTGCACCACGGCGTCCGTGGACAGCGTGGCGGCGCCGAGGCGCTCGAGCGCCGCCAGCGCCTCCGACTTCCCGGCCCCGATGCCGCCGGTCAGGCCGACGAACGGCGGGCTAGCCAGTGGGCTCTTCGGCCTCGTCGACGGCCGGCGCGTCGGCTTCGGCGGCCGGCTCCTCCACCGCCGCGTCGGGCGCGGCGGGAGCCGGCTCCTCGGCGGGAGCGGCGTGCTCGTCATCCGGCGAGGCGGCGAAGACGTCCTCCGACAGCCCCAGCTCGGGCACGTTGTCGAGGTCGACCGGACCCTCGTCCGGCGTCTCGTCCGGCGCCATCGTGTCGCGCTGCGGCAGCACCTGTCCCTCGACCCGCTTGATCGAGAGCGAGAGGCGGCGCCGCTCGGAGTCGATCTCGAGGATCTTGACCTTCACGTCGTCGCCCGGCTGGATGATCTCCCGCGGGTTCTCGACGTGGTGCTGGGCGAGCTCGGAGATGTGCACGAGCCCCTCGACGCCCTCGAGGATCTCGACGAAGGCGCCGAACGCGACGACCTTCGTGACCTTGCCCTCGAGCTCGTCGCCGACGTTGTAGGTGTCGACCACGCGCTGCCACGGGTCCTCCTGGGTCTGCTTGAGCCCCAGGGAGATGCGCTGGCGGTCGCGGTCGATGTCGAGCACCTTGACCTGCACGGTGTCACCGATCGAGAGGATCTCGCTCGGGTGGTTGACGTGCGACCACGAGAGCTCGGAGATGTGGATCAGGCCGTCGATGCCGTCGAGGTCGACGAAGGCGCCGAAGTCGACGATGTTGGAGATCTGGCCCTCGATCACGAGGCCGGGCTGGAGGCGCTCGAGGATCGCCTGGCGCTGCTCCTTGCGCTCCTCCTCGAGGACGGCGCGGCGGCTCAGGACGACGTTGTTGCGCGAGCGGTTGAGCTCGATCACCTTGGTCTCGATGTTCTGGCCGAGGTACTCGTCCAGGTTCGGCACGCGGCGGATGTCCACCAGCGAGGCGGGCAGGAAGCCGCGCACGCCGAGGTCGACGATCAGGCCGCCCTTGACGACCTCGATCACCGAGCCGGTGACGGGCTCGCCGGACTCGGCGGCGCCCTCGATGCGGCGCCAGGCACGCTCGAAGCGAGCGCGCTTCTTGGACAGGATCAGGCGGCCGTCCTGATCCTCCTTGGTGAGGACGAGGGCGTCGACCTCTTCACCGAGCTCGACCTCCTCGGAGGGGTCGACGGACTTGCGGATCGAGAGCTCATTGTTGGGGATGACCCCTTCGCTCTTGTATCCGATATCGATGAGGACTTCGTCCTTGTCGATCCGGACGACCTTGCCGGTGACGACGTCCCCTTCTTCGAAGGGAACGATGGTCGCGTCGTAGTTGGGAAGGATCTGACCATCGACCTCGATCAGCATCCCGTTGGAGCCCTCGACGATCCTCAGATCGGTCGGGGCTTCTGGGGTCAAAGTGGCTTCCATGAACGGCGAGATACTGTAGCGAACATGCCAGTACGAGCCACGAAGCGCGGAGCGGATCGGACGCCGCTGGGCGGCGATTTCGACGTCCTCGTCTGCGGCGCCTCGTTCGCCGGGCTCGCCGTGGCGCGCGAGCTGCGCGCGACCGGCGCCCGCGTGCTCGTCCTCGACCGCTACGAGATCGGCGAGCGGCAGACCTCCGCGTGCGCCACTCCGACCGCGTGGCTGCACAACCTCGGGCTCGGGTCGTCGATCCGCCAGACGTTCGACACGCTGCTCGTCCACACGCCCGGAACCACCGCCCGCTGGCCGATCGGCTGGGACTTCTCGACCTTCGACTACCCCGAGCTCTGCCGAGGCCTGTGGGACCAGCGCGGCGACGGCACCGAGTTCGAGACCGCCAAGATCGACGGCCGCACCGGCACCACCATCCACACCGACCGCGGCGACGTCTCGGCCCTGCTGATCGTCGACGGCCTCGGCTGGCGGCGGGTGCTCGACGTGCAGGACAACGTGCAGCCGCCCGAGGCGCTGCTCTCGCGCGGCCTCGAGGTCCACCCCGGCAGCCGCGCCGACGATCTCGAGCTGTGGATCCACAAGGGCTACGTGCGCGCGGGCTACGGCTGGTCGTTCCCGGCCGGCGACGAGCTGCGCATCGGCGTCGGCTCGTTCGACCCGCGCGACCACGTCAAGGAGCCGACCGTCCGCCTGACCGCCGATCTCGGCACCGAGCCGCTCGGCTACCAGGGCAACTGGATCCCGCACGCGCTGCGCCCCGCCGCTGCGGACGGCGTCTTCTTCGTCGGCGACTCGGCCGGCCACTGCCTGCCGCTGACCGCCGAGGGCATCCGCACGGCGTTCTACTTCGGCATCGCCTGCGGGCGCGAGCTGGCGGCGGTGCTCTCGGGCCAGCGGACGCGGGAGCACGCGCTCGAGCGCTACGGCCACTTCTCCGCGACGCACGCGTGGAAGTTCGCGTGGCTCAAGCGCTGGCAGGACCACATCTGGCAGGTCCGCCCGCGACCGCGCGACGCGATGGTCCGCTCGATGCGCTCGCATCGGCTCTCGGCCTGGGCGTTCGAGCGCTACCTGCACGTCGCGCGGCCCGAGTTCGCGCTCCCGGCGCCCCCGGCGGCGCTGCCGCTCGCGGCCGCGGACCAGATGGCGGCCTAGGCGAGGAAGCCGAGCAGCAGGTCGTTGAGCCGATCGGGCGCGTCGACCTGGATCCAGTGGCTCGCGCCCTCGATCCGCTCGTAGCGCCACTCGGCGTCGACGTGCTCGCCGGAGCGCGCCATCGGCGCCTCGGTCAGGTAGTCGTCGCCGCTGCTCCAGATGCCGAGGGTCGGCACCTTCACGTCGGGGAAGGCGGACCGC
Organism: Solirubrobacterales bacterium; assembly: GCA_038327685.1. Lineage (GTDB taxonomy): Bacteria > Actinomycetota > Thermoleophilia > Solirubrobacterales > Solirubrobacteraceae > DASQFQ01. Next base: position 7,506 of record JBBQLH010000106.1, on the reverse strand, counting down.
TCGCGCACCTGGGCCGCCGGAGCCGCGTTCGCCCGGTACCAGTTCAGCCCCGCGGTGAGCGCCCCCGGACGGGAGAAGGCGGCAATGTAGTCCTCGACGTCGCCGTTGTCGCGCAGCCACTGGCGCAGCAGCCGCCAGTCGTCGCGCTGCAGCAGCGCCTCCGCGACGTCGGGGAACTGGAAGAGCAGCATGTACCAGGACTTCTCGCGCTGCTCGATCGTCGGCTCGGACAGCGCACGCGGATGCCCGACCGAGAGCACGACGAGCCGCTCGACCCGGTCAGGCGCGAAGGCCGCGAGCCCCCACGCGACGGCGGCGCCCCAGTCGTGGCCCACGACCTGTGCGCGGTCGACCTCCAGCGCGTCGAGCACCGCGAGCATGTCGGCCGCGCTGCGGCGGAGCGCGTAACCGGCGACCTCTTGCGGCCGCTCGGACTCCCCGAAGCCGCGCAGGTCGGGAGCGATCACGCGCTTGCCCGCCGCGACGAGGGCCGGGATCTGGTGCCGCCACAGCCGGTGGGAGTCCGGGAAGCCGTGCAGCAGCAGCACGGCCGGCCCTGCGCCCTCGTCGAGGACCGCAAGGGTCACGCCGTCGCCGTCGATCCGCCGCACCATGCTGCGGCCGCTCAGCCCAGCTCGGTCCGGAGCGCCGATCCGACCTCGGAGATCGCCTCGCGCGTCCTGGGCGTCGCCGCCATCCAGCGCCAGAAGCCGTGGATGGTGCCGTCGTAGCGGCGGTGGGTGACGTCGACGCCGGCTTCGCGCAGCTTCTGCACGAGCGCCTCGCCCTCGTCGCGCAGGACGTCGAACTCCGAGGTCAGCACGAACGTGGGCGGCAGGCCCGCGAGGTCGTCGGCGCGCAGCGGCGAGGCGTCGGGCTGGAAGCCGTCGGCGCCGTCGAGGTAGAGGTTCCAGTAGCGCTGCATGCCCTCCGCGGTGAGTCCGTAGCGCTGCTTGAAGTCGCGGTAGGAGGGCGTATTGAGGCCGGCATCGCAGACGGGGTAGACCAGCGCCTGGGCGCGCACCCGGTCGCGCATGCGGCGCGCCACGCCGAGCGCGAGGTTGCCGCCGGCGCTGTCGCCCGCCACCGCCAGCGGCTCGTCCGGGTGGCGCTCGGCGAGCGCGCGCGTCGCGGTGGCGCAGTCCTCGAGCGCGGCCGGGAACCGGTGCTCGGGCGCGAGCCGATAGTTCACGCTCGCCACGAGCGCGCCCGACTCGTTGGCGAGGGCGCGGCAGACCGTGTCGAAGGAGTCGATCGAGCCGACCGCCCAGCCGCCGCCGTGGAAGTAGGCCACCACCCCACCGGCCGGCTCGAGCGGCCGGTAGATCCGAATCGGGATCGGCCCGGCGGCGCCCCGAGCCTCGACGTCGCGGACCTCGCCGACCTCCTCGCCGGGCCCGCTGAGCTGCGCGGTCTCCTGCTCGTGGCCGGCGCGCGCAAGCTCGATCGGCACCTCGTGCGCCGGCGGCCCCTCGAGGGCGTTGATGCCGTCGAGGACCTTCTGGATCCCGGGGTCGAGCTCGCTCAAGCCGCGGGCGAGGGTGCGGGCGCGTCTTCCTGCGCGTGGATGCGGCGCTTGGCGTCGCGCAGGAAGCCGCCGGAGCGGCCCGCGCGCACGGCGAGGATCTCGCCGAGGATCGAGAGCGCGGTCTCCTCCTGGCTCTCCGCGCCGATGTCCAGGCCGCAGGGCCCGGCGATGCGCGACAGCGCCTCCTCCGGGACACCCGCCTCGAGCAGGCGCGCGCGCCGCTTCTCCTGGTTGCGGCGCGAGCCGAGGGCGCCGATGTAGAAGGCCTCGGTCGCGAGCGCGGCCTCGAGCGCGGGCTGGTCGAACTTCGCGTCGTGCGTGAGCACGACGATCGCCGTCTGGTGGTCGGGGGCGACGCGGGCCGTCGCCTCCTGCGGCCACTCGACGAGCAGCTCGTCGGCGCTGGGGAAGCGCTCGGCGGTGGCGAACGCGCGCCGGGCGTCGGCGACGATCGTCGTCCAGCCGAGGTTCTTCGCCGCGCTGCAGAGCGCCTGGGCGGTGTCGACCGCGCCGTGCACGAACAGCCGCGGCGGCGGCATGTAGACCTCGCCGAACACCTTCCGGTCGCCGAGGTCGAGCAGCGTGTTGCGCGCGCCGCGGATCACCTCGTCGGCCTGCGCGGCGAGCTCGACGCCGGTCTCGCCCTCCTCGACGAGGAACTTCGCGCCAGCGTCCTCGCCCTCGACGACGGTGAACAGCACCGCTCGGCCGCCCCGCTCCTGGACGGCGGCGAGGCGGTCGAGCAGGGTCACTCCACCTTCTCCACGAACACGTCGATCTCGCCACCGCAGGGGAGGCCGACGTTCCAGCCCTCGTCGTCGGTGATGCCGTAGGTGAGCAGCTTCGGCTGCCCGTTCGCGAAGACCTCTTCGGCCTCCTGGGCGATGGCCGACTCGACGCAACCGCCCGACACGGAGCCGCAGAGCGCGCCGCTGCTCGACACGGCGAAGGAGGAGCCGACGGGGCGCGGCGCCGAACGGCGCGTGCCGACGACCGTGGCGACGACGACGTCATCGCCCTCTTCCCGCCAGCGGCGGATGTCGTCGAGCAGCTCCTTCACAACTCCACCCTAGTTTAGAAGCCGCTCGCGCTGCCCGAGCCGGTGCGTGGATCGGCCGCACCCGCCGAGGTGATCGTCCTCGACGGCGATCAAGTGGGCGTGGCCGAACTCGGCGCCCCAGGACGGCGACGCGTGCGTGGGGGTCGACCCGGGCGCGCTGCTCGGTACGCCGGCCGCGCGCCAGCAGCGTAGGCCCGTCGGCGCCGTCGTGGAGCAGCCGGTCGCGGTCGTGGCGAGCGGCTGCGGCGGCCTCGATCAGCAGCGTGCGCCCGGCGCCGGACCACCGTGCCCGGCCGGTCGACCGCGGGCAACGCGTGCTGCTCGGCGGCGGCCGGCGCCTAGAACCCGCGCCGCTCGCGCGCCGCGACGGCGCGGGGGTCGCGCTTGTCGGCGCGCCGGATCGACCACACGGCGTGGGCGACCCAGATCACGAACAGGATGACCATCACGAGCGTGAGGCCGAGCACTTCGCTCGGCGCGTACGCGCCGAGCGCGAGCAGGAAGACGAACAGGGCGACCAGGCTGATGAGCAGCACCCAGAAGCTCTCCCTCATGACCGCCCAGATACCGCGTGGCGACATGCTCAGGACTCTACGAAATACCGTCCGGTCCCGCCACCCGAGAACCACCGGCTCGTGACGGTCTTCTTGCGCGTGTAGAACTCGACCGCGTCGGGCCCGTGGGCGTGCCGTTGACGAGGTTGACCACGCCGGGCGGCAGGTCGAGCTCGTCGAGGGACCCGAACACGAGCGACTGCGTGAGCGGCACCTGCTCGGAGGGCTTGAGCACGAACGTGTTGCCGCCGGCGATCGCGAACGGCAGGAACCAGAACGGCACCATCGCCTGGAAGTTGAACGGCACGATCGCGGCGCACACGCCGACGGGCTGGCGCACTGTCTCGGCGTCGACGTTGCGCGCGACGTCCTCGATGATCGAGCCCTGCATCGTGGTCGGTACCGCGCAGGCGGCCTCGGCCATCTCGATCATGCGCCCGCAGCGGCCGCCGACGTAGTTGTCCAGCACGCGCGTCGCGGTGTCGGTGGAGGCCATGGAGCGACCCTACCCGCGAAACCGCGCCCGCGACGCCGTGCGCATCCCGCCGTCGACCCCGCGCGCCGCGCGCAACGACGCCGACGCGGAGGCGATGTTGCTGATGCTCTCGGTGCGGGTGGAGGACCACGCCGCCGAGTCGCAGGGCCACGAGGGCTTCTGGGCTGATTAGCCCCGGACGACGAGCAGCGTGCCAGCGGCGAGCAGCAGGACGCCGATCGCCTTCATCGCGCTGATGGGGTCCTTCTCGAGGCCGAGCAGCCCGAACTGGTCGATGATCACCGACATCGTCAGCTGGCCGGCGATCGAAGCGGCCACGATGCCGCCCGCGCCGAGCGTGCGCACGGTCACGAGGACGCAGGACACGTAGCAGGCGCCGAGCGCGCCACCGATCAGGTACTGCGGCGCGAGCGTGCGCGCCTCCGCGATCTGCCCGAAGCCCCCGCGCGCGAGCCCGGCGATGATCGCGAGGATGATCGTGCCGGTCGCGAACGAGAAGAACGGGCCTGGAACGTGCCGATCGTCTTCCCGAGGTGGGAGTTGATCGGCCCCTGGAGGGCGACCATGCCGCCGACGACGGCGGTGAGAGTGACCGCGAGGCCGCGGTCGATCACTTCGCGTCCAGCCAGTTCAGTCCGACGCCGGCGTCGACCGTCAGCGGCGGGTCGATGTCAGCCGCTCCGACCATCTCCGCGCACACGATCTCGGTCGCGCGCTCCGCCTCCTCGGCGGGTCCCTCGAAGAGCAGCTCGTCGTGGATCTGCAGGATGCAGCGGGTCTTCAGGCCGGCGGCCCGCAGGGCGTCGTGGGAGCGCACCATCGCGACCTTGATGATGTCCGCGGCGGTGCCCTGGATCACCGAGTTGACCGCGAGCCGCTCGCCCAGCTTGCGCGTCTGCCAGTTGCGCGCCCGGATCTCCGGGACCTGGCGCCGGCGGCCGAACAGCGTCGAGACGTAGCCGTGGTCCTCGGCCTGCTTGATCGCGTCGGCCATGAACTGCGCGACGGCGGGGAAGCGCGCGAGATAGCGGTCGATGAACTCCTGCGCCTCCTCCTGCTCGATCTGCAGGCGGTCCGCCAGCCCGTAGGCGGAGAGCCCGTAGACGATCCCGTAGTTGACCATCTTGGCCTTCGAGCGCATGCCGACCGTCAACTGGTCCGGCGCGGTGTCGAACACCGCGGCGGCGGTCTCGGTGTGGACGTCCTCGCCGCGCAGGAAGATGTCCCGCAGCACCTGCTCGTTCGCGATGTGGGCGAGCACGCGCAGCTCGACCTGCGAGTAGTCGACCGAGATCAGGACGTTGCCGGGGTCGGCCACGAAGCAGGCGCGGATCTCGCGCCCGGTCTCGGTGCGGACCGGGATGTTCTGGAGGTTCGGGTTGATGCTCGAGAGGCGGCCGGTGGCGGCGGTGACCTGGTTGAACGTCGTGTGCAGGCGGCCGTCGTCGCCGATCCAGGCGGGGAGCGCGTCGAGGTAGGTCTGGGCGAGCTTCGAGAGCTCCCGGAAGCGCTCGATCTTGGGGATGATCTCGTGCTCGCCGCGGATCGCCGCCAGGACGCGCGCGTCGGTCGAGAAGCCGGTCTTGCCGCGGCGCTTGCGGCTGAGGCCGAGCTTCTCGAACAGGATGTGGCCGAGCTGCTGAGGCGAGCCGATCACGAACTCCTCGCCCGCCAGCTCCCAGATGTCGCGCTCGAGCTGGGCGGCGTCGGCGCGGATGTGCGTGGCGGACTGCTCGAGGCGGACGGTGTCGAGCTTGATGCCCTGCTTCTCGCACTCGCGCAGGACGTGGACGAGCGGCAGCTCGATCTCGGTCAGGAGGTCGACGAGCCCGCGCTCGTGCAGCTGCTCCGCCTGGCGCTCGGCGAGCGTGTGGACGAGCACCGCGCGGGCGCCCTGCTCGTCGTCGGCGTTGACGGCGAGCCCGCGCTCCTCGCACAGCTCGTCGAGCGGGTAGCCGCGGCGGGCGGGATCGAGCAGGTACGCGGCGACCTCGGTGTCGAAGACGAGGTTCTGCGGGACGTCGCCGAGCGCCTTGGCGTCGTGGGCGACGACGGGGCGGCCCTTGGCCGCGGCGACCAGCTCGGCGGGGTCGTCGCACTCCCCCACGAGCGCGTGCGAGCCGCCGGCGTAGGCGCCGAAGCGCCAGTGCTCCTCGCGCGGGATCAGCTCGCCCTCGGCCACCTCGGGCGCGAGCGCGACGAGCGCGAGCGGCTCGCCGCCGACCATGTCGAGGTCGGCCGGGCGGCCCTGGCGGACGGGGATCGTGCGGGCGTCGACCCGCTCGGGACGCGGGATCGCCTCGATGTCGGCGTCCTCCAGCGCCTCCTCGAGCCGGCGCAGCGGGTCGCGCAGCTCCCACTCGCGGAAGATCTCGCGCAGGCCAGCACGGTCGGGCCTGCGGGTGACCTCCGCCTCGAGATCGAGGTCCACCGGGACGTCGTAGATCGTCGTGGCGAGCTGCTTGGAGAGCCGCGCCGCGTCGGCGAACTCGGTCAGGTTCTGCTTGCGCTTGGCGCCGGAGATCTGGTCGACGCTCGCGAGCACCGTCTCGAGGTCGCCGAAGCGCTGCAGGAGCTCCGACGCGGTCTTGTCGCCGATGCCCGGGACGCCGGGGATGTTGTCGCTCGTGTCGCCCTTGAGGCCGATGAAGTCGGGGATCAGCTCGGGCGGGATGCCGTAGCGGTCGATCACCCCGTCGCGGTCGTAGACCTTGGTGTCGGTGATGCCGCGCGAGGTGGTCATGATCCGCACGCCCTCGCCGACGAGCTGGTAGGCGTCGCGGTCGCCGGTGACGACCATCACCGGGATCTCCCGCTCGCGCGCCTGCTGGACGAGGGCGGCGATCACGTCGTCGGCCTCGAACCCCTCGACCGAGATGTTGCGGTAGCCGAACCCCTCGACGAGCGGGCGCAGGTGCGGCCACTGGAGCTTGAGCAGATCCGGCCGGCTCGAGCGCTGCGCCTTGTAGTCCGCGGAGAGCTCCTTGCGGCCCGACAGGCCGGCGTCCCACACCACGACGGTCGGCACCTCGCCGTAGTCGGTGAGGATCTTCACCAGCATCGATGCGAAGCCGAAGATCGCGTTCGTGGGGCGCCCATCCGAGGTCGCGATCGACTCGGGGAGCGCGAAGAACGCGCGGTAGGCGAGCGAGTTCCCGTCGATCAGGAACAGCTCGCGAGGGGTGTCTCCGTTGCGGTCGGCCATCCCCCTGACACTCTATGTCGCGCGCGCCGAAGGTTCGGCGCGACTTCGCCCCGCACCCCCTCGATAGGCTGATTGCCCGCGATGGCTTCCGAGACCACCGAGCACGAGCACAAGACGCCTCCGCCCGAGGCGCCGACCCCCGAGCAGCCCGCCCCGCCGGCGGCCGAGGCCACCCCGAGCGAGCCTCCCGCCGCCCCGGAGCCGACCCCCGACGCGAGCGTCCCGGACCTGCCTGCCGCCGCCGCCGCCCCGGCCCCGACCGACGCCCCGCCCGCGGAGGCCGCCGCGCCGGCCGAAGCCGCGCCGGCCGAGGCCGCCGCTCCGCCCGAGCCCACTCCACCGACGGACGCCGCGCCACCGGAGGCCGCCGCTCCGCCCGAGTCCCCTCCACCGACGGACGCCGCGCCACCGGAGGCCGCCGCTCCGCCCGAGGCTGCTCCGCCGACGGACGCCGCCCCCCCCGAGGCCGCCCCGCCCCCCGAGGCTCCTCCGCCGACGGACGCCGCCCCACCCGACGCCGCCGCTCCGCCCCCTGCTGCTCCGCCGTCCGTCGGCGGCCCCCCCGCTGCCGCCGGCCCCGCCGAAGCCACACCCCCGACGGCGGCCGATGCGGCTCCGCCCGAGACCGCCGCTCCCGTCGCGCCCGCTCCGCCCGAGGCCGCC
>JBBQLH010000105.1:0-13212 GCA_038327685.1 Solirubrobacterales bacterium | reverse complement strand
ACCTGACGCGAGCGCGCGTGCCGTCTGGCGGTCTCGCGCCCCGCGCGCCCGAGCGCCCGAGCGCGTCCGGGATCCCGAGCGAGCGTCAACACGCCGCGGGCAAGCGCCTCGCCGTCCTCCGGCGGGACCAGCAATCCGCACCCGGCCCCGCGCACGAGCTCGGCTGCCTCGCCCCGCACAGACGCGATGACCGGCTTACCGACAGCCATAGCGTCATAAAGCTTCGAGGGGATGAAGACATCCAAGAGGGGCTGGGCGCCGAGCGGCACGAGCAGCGCGTCGGCGGCCATGAGCACATCGGCAACCCGATCAGGCGGCACGCCAGGCCGCAGCTCCACGTTGTCCAGCCGACGCACATCTCGGGCGCTCCGCAGCTCGGCAGCGCGCGGCCCGTCTCCCACGAGCAGGAAGCGCACGGGCGCACCGCGCAGCCGATCGGCTGCGTCTAGAACCGCGTCGAGCCCTTGCGCGACCCCGAGGTTCCCCATGTATGCGACGAGGAACGGCCGCGACCTATCGCGCGCCGGTTCCGGCATATCGAGCAGCGCGTCGCTCGCTCCGTTGGGCAGGTATTCGGCGACCGGACGGCCGGCGATGCCGTCGATGTGGCGGCAGAAAGCGTGGGTCGTGGTGGTCACTCGCTCAGCATGCTCATAGAGGAAGCGCTCGCCGTGCTCCAGGGCACGGAGTAGACGGCGATTCGAAAGCTCGCCGAGCGCTTCAGCCGCAGCGGGCCAGATATCGCGGACGTCGAGCACGAGCGGCGTTCCCCGCGCAACTGCGATGCCTCCCGCGACAAGTGCGGCCGGCAGTGGCGGCGACGATGTGAACAGTACGTCGTGGCGCGGTAGCACCGCGATGGCCACCGACGCTGCCGCCGCAAAGGATCCGTAGAACCCGATACGGCGGAGCTTCGTCTTGTGGGGAGACGCCGCAACCCAGAGCCGGCGGACCGTCACACTTCCATCCCGCTCCACGACAACCGGCCCCCGCCCGTAACCGGGATGGTAGATGCCCGCCGGGTGATTCGGCTGCTCGCAGACGACCGTCAGCTCGTGGCCCCGGATGGCAAGACCGCTCACGAACGCGCCTACGCGATTCTGCGCCGCGCCGAGCTCGGGCGGGAAGTACTGCGACACGACGAGCACGCGTGCCAACGCTCAGCCCCTCCGCGATTTGTCGCTCATGCCCGCGCTCGAGATCATGCGACGCTACAAGAACGCGGCCGTTCGCGCGAGATCGGTGGGGGCTGCCCTGCGACCGCCGCGCACGCTGCTCGCAAGGGCGGCGGCCGTCGCCGGGCCTACGGTCCACAGCGGTATGGCCCCTGCCCGGACGCTCGTGAACACGGTTCCTTACGCTGACGCCCTTGGGTCTCGACCGCGCATCCCGCTCCGAACCGCGCGGCCTCGTTACCCAGGCGATCATGAGCGCCGCGCTCACCGCCGCGATCTACATCGTGGCCGTTGGCCTCGCTGACGGCCGGGCCGCTGACCGGGCCGCCATGCTCGAGGACGGGGCGGAAGCGCGAGCCTCGGCCCTGTTCTCCCCACTGATCGCGGCCCTCAATCCGAGGACCCTCGGGGTGCTGGCACTCTTGACGACCTGTGCGTCGGTCCACCGTTTCGGTGTGCGCGGGGGCCTGGCGGAGGCCGTACTGCTCGCGGGGGCGAACGGGACGACGTACTCTCTCGAGCGCGCGCTGGGCGCGATCGATCCTTTAGGAGCAGAGGGTCAGCGAGCTCTGGGAGCCGGCTTCTTCCCGAGCGGGCACGCAACCGCCGCGATGTCACTGGCCCTGGCGCTTGTGCTCGTCGCGCGAGCGCCGTGGGTAAGGAGAGTGACGCTCGCCTCAGGCGCTTATGCGGCCACTGTCGGGGTGGGGCTGGTCGCCACGCAGAACCATCACGTCAGCGACGTCCTCGGCGGCTTCCTGATCGCCTCCGCCTGGGGCAGCATCGCCACGACGGTCATGCCGGGGCCGGGCCGGCGCACCTATGCCCGAGCGTGGCGGCTCGGCGCGGGCGGGCCGCGGCTCGCACTCGGAGCAGCACTCGCGAGCGGCTTGACCGCCGCGGCACTGAATGTGCCGCTTCCCGCCTTGCTGGCCTTCGTGCCGGGATCCGCGATCGTGATCTCGGCGGCGCTCGCGATCGCCGGCGCTCAAGCGAGGCGCTCCCCGCGAACCACGGTTGAAAGCGAGCCACGTTAGGCCTCGACTCTTCATGGTCCCGCGCCCGCCGCACCGGGAGTGCGCGCTCGCGCCATCGCGAGCAGGCATGGACCAAGCGCGAGCAGCACCCAGAGTTGCTTGGAGAACTCCGCGGAGAGGAACAGATCGGCGGCGAGCACGCCCGCCAGCGCGACGAGCCAGGCACGGCTTAACATCTCCATCGACGCGTCTTGATGGCGCCCGAACGCGTGCGCCGCGCGTAAGCCGCTCGCCAGGGCGAAACAGATCAGCCCCAGAAACGCCAGGGCGCCCAACACCCCAAGCTCGGCAAGGACGTGCAGGTACGTGTTGTGCGCCACCTTCGGCGTGCTGGCGATCAGGTCGCTCCGCGACAGCTGCCCCGGTCGAAGCAGGTACCGGATCGAGGCGGTCGCATAATTACCTGCCCCGACACCAAGCAGTGGCCGATCCTCGACCATCCTCCAGCCCACCCGCCACAAGTCCGTGCGGCCAGTCCCGCCTTCACTCGAGGAGACGCGCTCGCGAGCGGCCACCGGCGCGGCGAACAGGAAGTAGCCGACACCGGCCAGCGCGACGAAGAGGCCGATGGCCGCGACGATCGCACGCCAGCGCCCGGCCACCAACACACCGGCGACCAGCATGACCGCCAGCGCGACCAGGCCGCCCCGGGAGAGGCTCAGCGCGATCCCGGCGACGCTGAGGATCGCCGCCCCCAGGCTGAGCGCACGCATGCGTGGCGACTGCCGCTCGCCGGCCGCCAGCGCCAGGGCGAGGGGCAGAGCGCTGACCAGTACCGCGGCGAACTCGTTGGGATCGCCGAGCGTGCCGGTTACGCGCTCCACGCCCGCCCCGGCGGCGGACGGCGGCACGATGACGCCGTAGCCGGCGGAGGCGCCGGCGCCGGCGACGAACGCGGCGACGACCCAGACGAAATCACGCCGCGTCCGCACCACACTGGTGACGATGACGAACAACACCGCGTTGAGCGCGTAGCGGGTTGTCGCGGCCATCGCGGCGCCCGGCGAGCCCGCCCAGGCCACGCTGGCCGCAGCGAGCGCGACGAGGCCGGCGAGCATCCATGCCGCGCCGGGACGGATGGCCGCGAATCTGTCCCGTCGGTATGCGCCCCGGGCCGTCGCATTGGCGAACCAGGCCAGCGCGAGCACGAGACCCGCCCCCTTGGTCAGGCTGACGGCGGGGCCGATGGGCACGGGTAGGACGTCAAGGAATGACACGAACACGAACAGGCACAACCCGAGCCTGACGTCCAGCATGCTCACGGCGGCGTAGGACAGCCCGAGCGCCGCGCCCAACCCCAGCACAGGGCTCAGGCCGGCCAGCAGGCCCAGCAGGGACGCCCCGCCCATGACCGCTACAACCCAGCGCAACCCGGGAACGGCAGTTCGTGCAACCACCGACGCCCCTAGCGCTCGGACCTCGTCGCACGCCGGCGGAGCCGGCCGTGCTTGTCGGGGGAAGTCGGCTCCGGCAGGCTCGGGCCGAGCTGGGCTGCCGCCCCCTCCCGCTCTCCCCGGGCGGGCGCCTCGACGGCGGCGTCTGTCGGCGGATCGCTGTCACGGCGGAGCGCACGGTCCGGGGCGGCGTCGAAATGGTCGCGCCCCGGCCGGGTCCCGATGATCACGATGCCGTCCGGCCGGATGCCGTGGCGGAGAAGGGTGTCACGGAGATCGCGAAGCGCCGCCAGACGCGTGGACCCGAGTCGTACAACGACGACCAGCCGGTCGGCGGCACGAGCGAGCGAGAGGGCATCGACGCCCTCAGTCAGCGGTGGCGCATCGATCACCACCCGGTCACCCCGGCTCAGAATCTCCTTAACGAGCCGCTTACCGAACGCCGAGCGGATTCGCTCCTCGGGCAGCTGCTGGTCCAGCACGTCGTGGGTGACGAGAACCTGAAGTGCGGCCCCGCTCATGTTCACGCTTACCAGCGCATCCTCGAGCGAACGCTCGCCCATGAGCGCCTGCTCGAGGTACCGCGACGACTGCGCGCCGATCACGGGGCCGATCGCGGGGCGACGGAGATCGCCATCGACGAGGGTGATCCGCTCCTCTGCATTGGCGAGCAGCCACGCGTAGTGCAGCGCGCTCGTGGTCGCTCCCTGTCCCCGGCCCACGCCGGTGAAGACGATCGACTGTCCTTCCCCTGCGCCCGAGCGCCCGTCTCCGGCGTTGAGCGCGTCCTCGAGCAACCGGTAAGAGCCCCACAGGAACTGGAGTTCCGGACCCGGCAACAGCGGCGCGCGCCGGCCCCGGCGCTGCAGCTGCACCCAAGGCACGCGGGTGAGCACAGGAAGGTCGAACAGCAGCCCGAGCTGGGACTCCCGGCGCAGGCGAGGATCCAGCGCGTCAAGCGCCAACGCCGCCCCCACGCCCAACATGAGGCCGGCGATCGCGCCGGCTAGCACGCTCAGAGCTTTTCGCGGGGACACCGCAGACGTCGGCGCGCTCGCCGGGTTCTCGAGCTGCACGGTCGAGTCGCGGCCGCCCTCGAGCGCCTGCAGCGTCGCAAGCCGAGTGACGAGCGAGTCCGCTGCGCCGGATTGCGCGGGAGATGACTTGTCGACCAGTGCCTGAAGTCGCGGGATCGTCCGGCGGAGCTCCGCCTGGAGCCGTGCGGTGCGGTCGTCGACCAGCGCCTTCGCGAAGGCGTCAGCAAGTCGCTTGGCCGTCGCCGGCGTCGAGCCGCGTGCGATCACTGCCACGATGTCGCTGCCCGCGACGGGCTCCGCACGCACGCGCCTCAGCAGCGTCTCCGGCGAGTCGGGAGAGGACAGCGCGCGCTGAACCCGATTCGCCACGTTCGCGGACGCGACCAGGCGAGCGGCCGTCTGTACGTCGCGGGCGGGATCGCTGGAGCGCCGGATCAGGCTCAGTCCGTCGAGGTTGGGGTCGCTTACCGGGGCCACCAGGAGCTCGGCCTGCGCTTCGTACACGGGGCGCGCTGTCGTGACATACAGCGCTGCAGCGTCCACCGCGCAGGCGAACGCGAGCACCACGATCAGCCAGCGCTCGCGCAAGATCCGTATGAAGCGCTCGAGGCTCAGCTCTGCCGATCTCGGCTCGAACCGGCGGTCCAGCGCCGCCGGGCCCCAGGCGCTGGGCATCAGCTCGTGCCGGACCGTCGAATGCTGGGTGTTGAGCGCAGACGTCCGGCCGCGCCCATCGTCATTGCCTTAGCCTGATCGATGACGCGCGTGCTCCCCGCCGGCCTAGGCGAGAGGCCGAGGCGGCGCATGCGCGCGTTGAAGCGATGCACGCGCTCATGGCGTTCGCTGGCTGCGGTGCGGAACGTGATCGATAGGGATATCGAGCCGCGCGGGCCATTGCGAACCCAGTGCGGCGCGAAGGGATACACGTACACGCCATCGCCCGGATCCATCTCGAAAGCCGCAGCCTCAGCCGGTAGCTGCTCGATGTTCCGGTGGCCCCCGTCGTGGTAGCGATCGAGCTCTCGGAGCTCACTGGCGCGATCGGGGAAGCGGCCGACGTTCATCTGCTTGTGCCCGCGGATCTGGAGCAGGAGATTGTGCTCGGGGTCGAAGTGGGCCGGCGTCAGCGCGTTCGGAGCCGACAGGAAGAGGAACGCCTCGCGGCGCGCCATTCCACCATGCTCATTGGACACGAAAGGCTCGACCTCGTCGAGACATCGGTTGAGCAGGTCCCGATAGGGCGGCGACTGCTCGATGTTCCACAGCACCATCCACGCACCGCTCGTCTCGATATCGCGGACCGTGTCGCTCGGACGGCCTGTCAGCTCGGGCGCACCGCCCGGAACGAGGAGCGGCTGCTCAGCGCTGTGACGCTCGATGGCCAGCGGTGGAAGTGCATCGGCAAGCTCGGCAATCGCCTCAAGCGTCAGGAGCGGGTGGTCGACTAGATGGTGGCTGACCGGGAACGCGCGGCGGGCGAAGCCGTCTATGAAGGTCGTCCGGTCGATCTCGAGTATCCGCGTCGCCTGCGCGATGCCGCCCTGGGGTCCCGGCTGTCCGGGGTTCGTGCGAGGCGCCACCGTCGGGTCGGAGTGCGCGATGTTGTTCTGGGTATCCACGTCCATGCTCCTCTTCAACCAGACCCTCGGCGGATCCGGAGTTGACGCTCCTCAAACGCTTCGTGGGATGGTACTGCCGGCCGGCGCTCCGATCGCAGGCTGCACGCGAGCCGGCGTCGCTTCTCAGACCACGGTCGACGCGCACCCACGGCGCTGTCAACCGCGGCTCGACGTAGGCAGTGGCGCGTGTCGATGCGCGTCGAGCACGCTGCGCGACGCCTCCCGTCGGTGGCGTGTGCGCGCGCTCGCGTGCAGGTCTTCGTAGAGCCGCTCGAGCCGACGGACCATGCTGTCCAGATCGAACTCTCGGCGCTGGCGATCACGCCCGCGCCGACCCATCGCATGCGCGTCCTCAGGATTTCGTAGGAGCCGTTCCACCGCCGCAGCCAGTGCCGCCGAATCTCCTCGCGGGACAAGCAGGCCATGGACGCTATCGGTGAGGAGATCCGGCACGCCGCCGACGGCGGTGGCGACCACCGGGAGCCCCGCCGCCATGTACTCGATCACCGACAGCGGACTCCCCTCCCAGTCCGAGGTAGAGACGGCCACGTCGAGCGCGGCGAGCACCTCCGGAACGTCATCGCGCAGACCGAGCAACCGAACCGTGTCCGAGAGCCCTTGTGCGTCGATGAGCGCCCGCACCCGACTCTCCTCGGGCCCGGCACCCACGATGAGCACCTGTAGCCCAGGGAACCCGGCCGCAAGCCGCGCGGCAGCGAGCACGACGACCTCGGGAGCCTTCTGGCGGTAGAGGCGAGTGACGGTGCCGATCACAGGCGCGTCGGCCGGTATGCCCAGCTCTCGCCGAACGTCGCGCCGCGCCGACGGCAGCGGCGGGATCCCGTTCGGAACCATCAGGACGTCTCGCGCACTGATGCCCTCGATTTCGATCATGCGACGCATGTCCTCGGCCGAGACGGCGAGGAACGCGTCTGTGCCACGCGCGATGAGGTGGCGATCCAATAGCCGGCGCAGCGGGCGCCCCACATACGACCACGTGTGCTCGTGCGCGATCACGACGGGCACGCGCGCGAGCCTTCCGACCAGTGTGCCCCAAACGTTCGAGCCGAACTTGTGTGCGTGCAGGACATCGATCCTGCGCCGCCGCAGCTCCGACGCGAGCCGCGCCCACGAGGCGAGGCTGAACGTGGAGCGACGCTTGAGGCCCAGGAACTCCACGCCAGCGGCACGGAGATCGGCGAGAGCAGGGGCAACGACGTCGCTGGTTGCCTCGGTCGGGTCCCAGCGCGTCGCGCACAGCGTCGTCTCAAAACGCCCGGGGTCAAGCCGAATCGCAGTTTGGACCGCGAGTCGCTCGCCGCCACCCGCGAGGCTGGGCCGGTCAATGAGGACCAGGACTCGGATCTTTCCCGCGCTGTCGCGGCCTGCCGACACTAGACTGGCGCCTCCGCTCTTCTCGGCCTCGGCTGTCAAACGCTAGCGGACGCCGCCATATGCCGATGATCGACGACATCCGCGCCCGCATCGCCTTCCGCCAAGGCGAGCCCGATTGGCTCCGGCGGGCGGGGTCGCTGGTGTTGCCGCTGGGGCCGCGCTTGGCGCGCGGCGCGGTCGGGGGCTACCCGATCGACCTGCGCTCGAAGACCCATATCCCGGACTGGCCGCGGGAGTGGATGCTGCTGGGTGGGGGTGGGGCCGCGGACGGGTCGGTCGCCGAGGTGACGAGCGTGCGGGCCGAGCGGCTGGTCTACGTGGCGCAGGTGCAGTGGGCGCTGGGGTGCTTTGAGCGCTATCTGGCCGGCGAGGGCGAGGCGTGGCTGGCGGGTGCCGTGGGCGCCGGCCGCTATCTGGTGAGCAGCCAGGAACGCGGCGGGCGCCATGACGGCGGATGGGTGCATCGCTTCGTGTTTCCCCACACCTATCCGCTGCGCGAGCCGTGGGTGTCGGCGATGGCCCAGGGCGAGGGCGCGAGCCTGCTCGTGCGCCTGCACCAGGTGACCGAGGAGCCGGCCTTCGCCGAGGCCGCACAGCGTGCGCTGCGGCCGATGCGGGTGGCGGTGAACTCCGGCGGCACCCGGACGACGCTGGGCGGTGGACCCTTTTTGGAGGAGTACCCCACCAACCCAGCCTCGTACGTGCTCAACGGGGCGTTCTTCGCGCTCTGGGGCCTGCACGACGTCGGGCTCGCGCTCAACGACGGTCAGGCCGCACGCGAGTTCGAGGAAGGCGTGGACGCGCTCGCCTGTCAACTCCACCGGTGGGACACCGGCTTCTGGTCGCGCTATGACCTGTTCCCCCACCGCGTGGCCAACGTCGCCAATCCCTTCTACCACCGCCTGCACATCAACCTGCTGCGAGCCATGCAAGTGCTCGCACCACGACCCCAATTCGACACCACGATCGAACGCTTCGAGGCCTACGCCCGCTCACCCGCAAACCTCGGCCGCGCCTACGCGCACAAGATCCTCTTCCGCGCGCTCTCCCCCAGACGCCCCGCACTCCAACGCGCGCTGCCATGGGCGAGAACGCGGCGCAGCTGAACGCGCCCACCACCGCCGGAGTCACGTCCGGGCGGGCGCCGGTCGCCGGTTCATAGGCGCTGGCCGAGACTCGCTAGCGGGGCCACGCGGGGGAGCCCATGAGACGGCGCACCGAAGGCGCGACCTTCACGCGGAAGCGGCGCAGATCGTCCGCCGGATAGACACCCACTCGCGGCCAGCGCAGCCGGCGTTCCCCGGGAAGGCGATTGGGCGGGGCGCCGGCGGCCAGGTAGCCCGCCCCGTCAGCTGCACGCACCACGCGCGCATCGACGGCGCCGTATGGATAGGCCAACGTCCGACACGGGCGTCCGAGACGGTGTTGACACTCCTCCCGTGAAGCGTTCAACTCCTCGGCCAGGGTCTCGTCGCGAACGCTCGTCAGACGGGCGTGTGAGCGCGTGTGGGAGCCGATCTCCCAACCCGCGTCGGCAAGCTCACCCAGCTGCGCCCACGACATCCCGATCAGCTCATGCGCGTGAGGGCCGCCGAGCCACTGCTCTATCCCGGGCCAACTCATCGGTTCGCCCGTCCCGACGAGATCGGTGGGAACGAATACCGTGGCGGGCATGCCGAGGGCCTGCAGGACCGGATAGGCGAGCTCGAACACGGAGCTGTAGGCGTCGTCGAATGTGACAGCGACGCGGTGACCGCCGCCCCGCCGGGTGACCACGTCGAGGAAGGTGTGCGCCCGGTATCCACGCCGCACCAGGAAGTGCAGCTGCTCCTCCAGGCGTTCTTGAGTGACAGCCAAGGTCCCCGGCCATCCCGCGCTCACCGCGTGGTAGCAGAGCACAAGCGAATCAGCCATGTCCGGGATCTTCCCCGAGCCTCACGTTGGTTAGCCTTCCAGGCCCGCGGCGCGGCGCAGGGCGGCAAGTCGCCCGGCGTCCCACCTCGCCTGCGCCAATAGGCGGCCGGCTCCCGCTGCGGCGTTTCCGCGCAGCCCTCGCGCCACAACGAAGGTCTCGAGTTCGCCGCGGTCGTCGGTGAACCGATCCTTGTAGGCCTCGCCGCCCCGCAGGAACCGATACTCGCGCATGCCGTCCTCGAGCGCGCTGCGAATCGAGTGCGCCAGGAGGATGAAACCGACCGACGCATGATCCCAGGCCGGATCGCGTCCGGCTTGATAGTACGACTCGACGCCACCGCACCGGAACCCGTACCAGGCGGCCACCGGCTTGCCCTCCAGCTCAAGGAACCACAGCCGCAGCCACCCACGCTCCAACGCGCGCGCCGCGAAGTCTCGTTGAAACGCGGCGCGGGCTTCCGCCAGCGCATGCGAGGCCTGGTCACCCCCACGTGCCGAGTGCAGGTCGAACAGCACATCGAGGTCGCGCTGGAGACGGTCCGCCTCCGCGGCAAGGCGGAACTCCATGCGGTGCGCGCGAGCCAGCGCGCGCTCGCGCCGTCGGACCTGCTGGCGGAAGTTCGCGCTCCGTTCGCTCAGATAGGCATCCCAGCTGGCCCAATTCAGTCGCAGGACAGGACTGGCCTCGCGGCGGAGAACACAGCCTCCGAGCGCGCCAGACCACCAATCGCTAGCGGCAACCTGCTGGGCGAGGAGCACATCCCACGGGATGCGGCGATCGTCAAGGATCCGGTGCAGGGCGAGGGCGATGTCGCGACGGTCCTCAGGGGCGCACCGCGGCCCAGGAGGTCGCCTGCACCGTGGCCAATGAAGCGCAGCACGCGCAAGGGGCGCTCGGAGGCGAGATAGAGCGGCAGGACTCCCGCGAGTGCCCCGTCGGTGCGGCGCCAGGCCGCAATGAGCGCACGCGTGTCTCCGCCCCAGCGGCGCCACCACGCCGCAGCCCAGGCGGAGGTGGCAAAGACGTTGCCGAGGCGTTCGGCGAGCTCGTCCCATTCCGCACAATCCTCGCTTGCGTCCAGCCACTCGACGCGCAGCTCTGCCCGCCGCGGGCGGAGCTGTGCTTCGGCTGCTGAGCCGCCGCGCTTCGCCGTCCGGGTGGTGCGGAGAGGCCGCATCGATGCCACGCTTCGCACCTTTGCACACATCGGCGGACCGAGCCTTCGCAGCGCTCGGCGTCCACGATCTCCGTCTTCGTCCGGGGTCGGTGACGATGGGAGGCGGCGATGGCAGCGCATGCGAAGCGGATCGAGATCGTGGCTGAGGACCGGCCGGTGCTCGAGAAGTGGGCGGGTGCTCGCGCGACGGAGCGGCGACTGGTCGATCGCGCGCGGATCGTGCTCATGGCCGGTGAGGGCCGGCCGGCGAGCGAGATCGCCGAGCGGGTGGGGTGCTCGCTTCCGACGGTCAAGACGTGGCGGTCGCGCTATGAGCGCGACCGCCACGACGGGCTGGGCGATCGGCCCAAGTCGGGGCGGCCGCTGATGCACGACCAAGCGGTGCGCGCCCGGCTGATCGCGCCGGCGTGCACGCGTCCGCCGGACACCGAGGAGGGGGTGCGCAGGGAACGCTGGACCCATCGCGAGCTCGCCGAGCAGGTCGGGATGTCTGAGTCTCAGGCGCACGCGATCCTGCGCGACGCCGACATCCGCCCGCACCTCACCGAGTCCTGGGTGATGAGCGAGTTGGGCCCGGACTTCGACGCCCAGGCCGCCCGAGGTCTGCGGCCTGTACCTCGATCCGCCGCACAACGCGATCGTCGTCTCGATCGATGAGAAGACCTCGATCGCGGCCCGCCGGCCCGCGAGCCCCGACGTGCCGCGAGCCGCCGGCCGCCCGGCCGGGCGAGACAGCGAGTACCTGCGCAACGGCACCACCAACCTGTTCGCCGCGTTGCAGGTGCACTCCGGCACGGTCGCCGGGATGACCGCCCCGACGCGCAACCAGTACGACTTCATCGCGTTCCTCGAACAGCTCGAAGCTGAGATCCCGGCCGGCCAGCAGGTCATCGCCGTGCTCGACAACCTCTCGACGCCCACGACCCCGAACGTGCAGGCATGGCTCGAGCAGCACCCCCCACGCTGGCAGATGGTCTTCACGCCCAAGCACGCCTCGTGGCTCAACCAGGTTGAGATCTTCTTCTCGATCCTGACCCGCCGGCTGCTCCGCCACGGCCAGTTCAGAGGCCCCGACGACCTCGCACCCAGACGCTCGCCTACGACCCCAAAACGAGGCCACAGAAGCCGATCTGCGGCCCTCCCAGCAAGCCCCGCTACACCACTTCTACAGACTTGACCCGATGGTGCGCCTATGCGTTTCAGACTGTCACGAGGGTCTGAAGACCGCAATTGGCCAGGTGCTCGGCCCGCGGCATTTTCACCGCCAGCTCGCTCACCGAAGCGCGCGAGCGGCTCGCCGACGTCGTCGAACGCCTCGAACCCGTTGCCCCCGAAGGTCGCGCAGCTTGTGCTGGACGCCGAGCCGGACCTGCTCGGCTTCTACGCGCTGCCGCGCGAGCACTGGTCCAAGCTCAGGAGCACGAACCCGCTCGAGCGCGTCAACCGCGAGATCGGTCGCCGCACCGACGTGGTCGGCATCTTCCCCACCGACCAAGCCGCGATCCGCCTCGCCGGCGCGTTGCTGATCGAGCAGAATGACGAGTGGCTCGTCGGCCGCCGCTACCTCTCAGCGGAGTCGCTCGCGCTCGTCCTCGTCGACGAGGACGAGCAAGAAACAGTCCGAGAGGAGGTGCGAGCCCTCCAACCAGCCTGAGCCGCCCATCGACGAGCGAGGGGCGTTACACCACATCAGACGACTTGACTACTGGCGGCCCGCGGCGTTGCACGTGGTGCGCTCGCGACGGGGAGTTGTTCCTTGCCGTCGCTCGCCTCAGCGAACCCTGAGCCTTGCGCCAGAAGTGATTTCGCGCTGTGTCATCCGCGATGCTCGCCACCGCAGCAGAAGACCATACGGAGCGAACGAGGTTGCGCCAGGTCGCGATCATCGAAAGACAGCGTCCTCTACGCGAAGGGCTTGAGACCCTTACGGCACGGCAGTATTCAGGGGATTCGAGGAAGTCGATGGAATAGCGATGCCGATTTCAGGCGAGAGCTTCAAACGTTTGCTCGGTCAGGTCGCAGTCGGACTTGCGCCTGCGTGGCCCTGGCGGTTAACCGGAAAGGGCGCGGGTCACGTGCTCGATCTTCTCGACGAGGTCGCCAATCTTGTCGGCGTGCTCGGCGAAGACGCCGCCCCGCAGCGCCCTCAAGCGTATGCCTGACCGACGTCAGGAGCTCGCGGATCAGCGACGGCTTCGACGTTGATCTTCCGAGCTGACTCTCGAGCGAGTCGAGGTCTGCGGTCACGTCCGCCGCCGTCTCGGCATCGACTCCAGCTCGGCGATCGCCGCACGCAGCTCCCGCACCAGCTCACGCACGGTCTCGAGTTCGGCCGTCTGCATTGTCTGCGTCGAGTGCGACGTCCCGATCTGGATCTGCGAGCCCTCGATCCTGTCGGCGATCAGGACGTTGTTGATCACCTGAAACCGGAAGTGCGCGGTGCCCACGCGTGGCTCGCGGAGC
>JBBQLH010000104.1:0-13462 GCA_038327685.1 Solirubrobacterales bacterium | reverse complement strand
TCGAAGCCGAGCGCCTGGGAGAAGCGCACGACGGTGGAGGAGGACGTGCTCGCGCGGCGCGCGAGCTCCTCGGCGGTGTGGAAGGCCACCTCGTCGAGGTGGTCGACGACGTACTGCGCGACGTCCTTCTGGGACCGCGAGAATTCGTCGAAGCGTGAGGAGATGTAGGCCGACAGGGTCTGGTGTCCCTGCGCGGCGGGAGGCATGGTCGCGGTCCTTGGCATGTGCGACCCCCGATTCGACGCCCCGGGTCCGGACTCCTCCCTCGTAGAGTTCGCGGCGTCATGGAGCGACTCGAAACCCGCCTCGACGGGCTCGTCCTGCTGGGCCCCGCGGTCCACGGCGACGAGCGCGGGTTCTTCATGGAGACCTACCGCGAGCAGGCGTGGGCCGAGCACGGAATCCCCACCGTGTTCGTGCAGGACAACCAATCACGCTCGCGTCGTGGCACATTGCGCGGTATCCACTTCCAGACGCACCCCGGCCAGGGCAAGCTCGTGCGCTGCGCCCGCGGCAGCGTGCTCGACGTGGTGGTCGACCTGCGGCGCGGCTCGCCGAGCTTCGGCGAGTGGGAGGCCGTCGTGCTCGACGACGTCCACGGGCACCAGCTGTGGATCCCGGTCGGCTTCGGCCACGGCTTCTGCGTGCTCTCCGAGACGGCGGACTTCGTCTACAAGTGCACCGCCTACTACGACGGCGCCACCGAGGCGGGCATCCGCTTCGACGACCCCGACGTCGGCATCGAGTGGCCGGGCGACATCGAGCTCCTGTACTCCGAGCGCGACCGCACCGCACCGCGCCTCTCCGAGGTCGCCGACGAGCTGCCGTTCCGCTACGGCGCGTGAAGCCGGACGGCCGCTTCGCCCCCAGCCCGACCGGCACGCTGCACGTCGGCAACCTCCGCACGGCACTGCTCGTATGGCTGTTCGCCCGCTCCCAGGGGGCTCGCTTCCTCGTGCGCATGGAGGACCTCGACCCGGGCCGGGTGCGCTCGGAGTCGGCGACCGAGCAGCTCGAGGACCTGCGCGCGATCGGGCTCGACTGGGACGGCGACGTGCTCTTCCAGTCCGCCCGTCACATGGCCTACGACACCGCGATCGAGCGGCTGCGCGTGGACGGCCGCGTCTATGAGTGCTTCTGCACGCGGGCGGAGATCCGCGCCGCCGCCTCGGCGCCGCACGGGCCGCTGCCCGAGGGCGCGTACCCGGGCACGTGCCTGCGGCTGACGGACGGCGAGCGCCGCCGCAAGCGGGCCGGAGGCCGGCCGCCGGCGCTGCGGCTGCGCGCCGACGCCGCGCGCATCGGGTTCGAGGATCGGCTGCTCGGCCGCTACGACGCGGTCGTCGACGACTTCGTCGTGCGCCGCAACGACGGGGCCGCCGCCTACAACCTCGCGGTCATGGTCGACGACGCGGCGCAGGGCATCGGCGAGGTCGTGCGCGGCGCCGACCTGCTCGACTCGACCCCGCGTCAGCTGCTCGTCGCGCGGCTGCTCGGGCTACCCGAGCCGTCGTGGGCCCACGTGCCGCTCGTGCTCGGGCCCGACGGCTCGCGCCTGGCCAAGCGCCACGGATCGGTGACGCTGCGCGAGGTCGACCCGGCGGCGGCGGTGGGCTGGATGGCGGGCACGCTCGGCTTCGAGGGCGCGGCGAGCGCGGCGGAGATGCTCGCGCGCTTCGATGCGGATGCCCTGCCGCGGGAGCCGACGGTGTTCCGGGGCATACGCTCATAGGCATGGAGCGGCTGCTCGGCCCGTTCTACGCCTTCTTCGTGTCGCTGCTCGGTGGCGCGCTGGTGATCGTGACCGTGGTGGGCTACGCGCTGTACGGCTACTGCGAGGACTTCTGCGACAAGCCGCCGCGCTCGAACTCCGACGCGTTCTTCACGATGCTGCCGTTCGGGATCGCGGCGGTGGGCGTCATGACGGTGGCGGCGCACCTGTTCATGCTCGGGGCGCGGCGCTCGCGGCCGTCCTGGCGGCGGGCGCTCGGAGTCGCGGTTCTCTCCTGCGCGGTCTCCGGCGGCGGGTTCTGGGCGCTCGTATCGCTGGACAACGGGATCCGCGACGGCACGACGGCGTGGCTCGTCGGGGTGCCCGCCGTGATCGTCTGGGAGGCGCTGACGGCCGTGGCCGCGCGCGGGCTCGCACGCCGGCGCTCCGAGGCGCCTAGAGCAGGCTGAGGACGATCACGACGAGCGCGACCATGAGCAGCGCCAGCAGCCCGACCGCCGCGACCCGCAGCGGCCAAGAGGGCCCATCGCCCGCGAGCCCCCGGTCGCTGCGCCGGCGCGTGCGCACCGCGGCGCCGCCCGCCTGAGCCGCGCGCGTCCGCTCGGGCCGGTGCCCTGCCGGCTCCTTGTCCGCGCCGCCGTTCTGGGTCTCCTCGCGCGAGCCGGTCAGCGACGCGACCCAATCGGAGATCCGTTCGCCGAGCGGCGACGAGCCCGGCTCGGCGGACGGCTCGGGCGTTTCGCCGGAGCGCCGGGCGGTCCGCTCGGCGGGCCGGCGGGTGCGGGGGCGCAGCTCGGTGTCGCCGGCGGCCGTGTCGTCGTTCCGTCGTGGGGCGAAGCGCGCCCCGCCGGCGGCCAGCGTCCGCGGGCCCGGCATCGCCTGGGTGCGCTCGGAGGTGTCCGTCGCCGTGGCCACCTTGGGGCTCGGCGTGCGCGCCTCCTGCTCGACGGCCTCGAGGCGTTCCTCGGTGGCGTCGAGCTGCGCGCGCAGCTCCATCCGCTCGCGCTCCACCGTCTGGAGCTCGGTCCGCAGGCGCTCGAGATCGGGCGCGAAGGCCGGCTCGATGTCGGCCTCGTCGCCGCCGCTGCGCAGCGCAGCCGCCTCGGCCTCCGCGGCCCGGGCGCGAGCCTCGAGCGCGGCCAGCTCTTCCTCCGCCTCGTCCGAACGGCCCCGGAGCGCCGCGAGCTCGGCTCCGGCCGCATCGGCGCGCTCGCGCACCGCCTCGAACTCCCACTCCGCCGTCTCCGCACGTTCGCGCACCGTTTCAAGCTCGGCCTCGACCGCGTTCGCGCGACCGCGCTCCGCCGCGAGCTCGATCTTGGCCGCCTCGGCGCGCGCCTGCACCGCCTCGAGCTCCGTCGCCGCAGCCTCGGCGCGGGCCTGCACGGCCTCGAGTTCGCTCGCGGCACGGTCGCGCATGGCCTCGAGCTCGGCCTCCAGCTCGTCCGCGCGCGCCTGCGTGGCCGAGGCGTCGATGGAGCCCAGCTTGGCCTCGGCCGCCTCGGCCCGCTCCCGCAGGACGGTCGCTTCCGCCTCGGCGGCGACCGCGCGCGCGACGGCCTCGTCGGCGTCCGCACGGGCGGCGGTGAGGACGGCGAGCAGCCGATCGGCCTCCTCGCGGCCCGGCGTCGCCTCGCGCGCGTCGCGAGTCGTCGCCGGGATCGGCTCGGCGGGCGTGGTCGCGGCGCCGCGTGCCTTGGAGCGCCGGGGACGCGGCAGGTCGACGACGATGCCGCGGCCGACCTCGAGCTCCGCGCCGGGCAGCCTCGGCATCTCGCCCTCCCAGGGGAAGGCGGCGACCCAGCGCTCGGGCGAGCCGGCGTCCACGTCGCCGAGCGCCTTCAGCCGCCGGCGCTGGCCGTCCACCTCGACGACGAGCGTGGCGCCGGCCAAGCGGCGCCGGACGCCGTGCCAGCGGCCTTCGACCTCGAGCCGGTCGGGGCTCGCCCACTCGAAGCGCTCGAGCTCGAAGGAGATGTCGCCCGAGGCGGGCATCTAGGTCTCTTCGCCGCCCATCGGGCGCGTGGGCCCCGTAGGGACAACGGGACCCTCGCTGGTCGTCGGGTCGTCCGCGCGCGCGTCGACCGCGGCGACGCGGCGGCGCGTGTCGCGGCCCTCGACCGTGAGGGCGAACGACACGCGGCCGAGGGTCAGCAGCGTGCCGATGCACATCACGACGGCAGCGCCGAGCGCGAGCCACGCGCCCGTGTCCGGATCGCCCACGACGGTGGGCGGGGGGTCAAGGAGCTGGGCCGCGACGATGATCGCGATCGCCGCGACGATCGCGGGCAGCCAGTGACGCTCGATGATCGTGGCCTCGGGCCGGATCGCTCCCACGGCGGCCACCAGCGCCGCGACGGCGAACGCGACCAGCAGCAGGTCGAGGACCTCGAAGGCCTCCCAGGCGGTGACGTTCGGCTGGTACCAGTCCAAGAAGACGCTGACCAGCAACACCAGCGCCCCAAGGGCGACGAGCACCGGGCCCGCTTCGATTCTCCGCGTCATCGGTCCCCCACGATCGTTGACGTTCGCCACCACGGTACCGAGCGCGTCGGCGCCCAGCGCCGCTATGGGTCGACGAAGTTCAGGCGCTCCGTGACCTGCGTGACCTCGAAGATGCGGTGCACGACGTCGGATCCGCGGATGATGCACAGCTCGTGCGAGTCCTGGCGCGCGGCGCCGTCGAGCTCGAGCACGAGCCGCAGGCCGGTCGAGTCGAGGAACCGCACGCCCCGCAGGTCGAGCACGATCTTCTCGAAGCCGGTCTCCAGCAGCCGCGTGACCTCGGCCTGGAGCTTGTCGACCGTCGCGATGTCGAGCTCGCCGACCGGGGCGACGCGCACCGACTCTCGCTCGGGCTCGACGTCGACGCGGAACGGCTCGAACTCTCCCGTCAGCGGGTCCGGCTCGCGGCTGGTCATTTCGGGAAGGTCAACTTGGACGGTGCCAGAGACGCTGGCCGGTGGCCTGATAGCTGGGTCCGCCGGCAAGCTCGCAGCCCGCCGAGCGGAGACCGCGACGCGAGTCTAGCGAGCCGGGCCGGAGGAGAGCTCCGCCCAGACCACGTTGCCGTCGCGGCGCTCGACGCCCCACTGATCGGTGAGGAGCTCCACCAGGAGGAGGCCGTAGCCGCCACCGCGCGCGCCGGGCTCGCGCACCTCCACATCGCCGTCGCGGCCGGGATCGCGCACCTCGATGCGCACGGTCCCTTCGGAGACCTCGGCCTTGACGCCGATCTCGTCGTCCGGGGTCATGCCGGCGTGCCGCAGCGCGTTGGTGATGAGCTCGGTGGTCAGCAGGCGCACGTCCTCGAGCAGGCCGCCGGCGATGCGCTCCGAGAGCCTGCGCGTGATCTCGAGCCGTGCGGTCGTCGCGGCCGACGGGACCGCCGGAAGGGTCATGAGGATCGCGTCCACACATAGAGCGATACCCGCTCGCCCCACCGCCAACCACGTGGGAGTCAGCTCCCAACCTCCCTGACCTCCTCGCGCAAGGCTTTGTCCGCGCCTGCGTTGTACTCGTCCCGGGTTTGCCTGGGCACGCACCTCGGTAGGCACAGAGGGATGGCCGATCTGCCCACGCAAAGCGACTTCGACGATTTCTCCGCCTGGACCGGGCGCGATGTCCTCGCTCCTGACGGTGAGCGACTGGGCGCCGTCGAGCTGATCTTCCTCGACGAGGCGACCGACGTTCCCGAGTGGGTGCTCGTACGGCTCGGGGACGACGACCACCCCGCCTTCGTCCCGCTGGCCGGGGCCACCGTCGAGGAGCGCTCGATCCGCGTCGAGCAGGACCGCGAGCGGGTCGCCGCAGCGCCGCGGCTGGACGTCGACAAGACGCTCACGATCGCCGAGGTGCGACAGCTCTACGACCACTATGGCCTCGCCTACTCCCAGCAGGAGTCCCCCACCGTGCTGCCCGAGGGCGCCGGCGCGGGCAGCGCCGAGCAGCCGGCCGAGGAGCGCCCGCGCCTGCGCAAGTACATCGGAGCGCCCGTGCCGCCGGCTGCGATCCCGGGGCCGGCGCCGAAGGCCATCCCGCCCGAGGGCGGCTTCCAGACCCCGGAGCCAGCGGAGGACAAGGGCCGGGGCGGGCCGCTCGCGCTGCTCGCGAAGAAGCGGGCGCTCCCGATCGTGCTCGCCGGCGGGATCGCCGCGCTGATAGGCGTGCTC
Source organism: Solirubrobacterales bacterium (assembly GCA_038327685.1). Classification (GTDB taxonomy): domain Bacteria; phylum Actinomycetota; class Thermoleophilia; order Solirubrobacterales; family Solirubrobacteraceae; genus DASQFQ01. The sequence goes on along the minus strand of JBBQLH010000104.1, from coordinate 7,558 downwards.
GCGCTGCGCCGCCGCCGCCGCCGCTAGCCGGCCAGGCAGGCGAGCGCGACGAGCGCGTACTCGAGGAAGAACAGCTTCCACACGCGCATGTAGAAGCGGGTGAAGCCCTCGCGGTCGCCGGGGTCGACCCCGCGGCTCCAGGCCAGCAGCACCGCCAGCGCCGCCAGGTGACCGGCCACGAGCACGGCCGGCTGCGCCTGCTCGATCAGGAGCGGCCCGAGGATCGCCATCCCCAGGTAGGCCAGGGTGAGCGCCGCGAGCCCGGCCTGCAGCACGCGCCGGCCCCCGAGCCGCACCGTGAAGGTCCTGATCCGGAAGCGCCGATCGCCCTCCGCGTCGGGGACGTCCTTGAGGATCGCGATCGCGAGCGAGAACGGGAGCACGAACAGCGTCAGCGCCCACACGGGCGGCGGGATCGACACGGTCCCGTCGCCGAGCGCGAGCGAGAAGTGCGCGTAGACGCCGAGGTTGACGACGACGGAGCGCACGCCCGAGATCGAGAGCGACGCGAGCACCGGGAAGCGCTTGAGGCGCAGGGGCGGCGTCGAGTACGCAGTGCCGACCACGAGGCCGGCGAGGACCGCGACCGTCTCGGCTGCGCCCTGGGAGACCGCCAGCACGACGGCGAGCCCGGCGGTCGCGCTCACGATCGCGCGCGCCCGCTCGCGGGTCATGTCCCCCGCCGCCAGGGGCAGGAACGGCTTGTTGACGCGGTCGATGTCGACATCCTCGAGCTGGTTGACGCCGACGATGTAGACGTTCACCGCGAGGCCGGCGACCAGCGTCCAGAGGAGGTCCCACGCCCCGTCCCCCAGCCCGAGCCCGGGCAGGGAGTCGACGGCGATCAGGTACAGGCCGATGATGCTGACCGTGGTGCCGATGACGGTGTGGGGCCGCGAGAAGCGCCACAGCGCGCCGAGGCTCCCGGCGTGCCGGCGCGGCACGGCGACGGCGACGCGATTCACTTGCCGCCACCCAGCCGCGCGCGCACGGCGAGCGCGATCCCGACGGGCACGAAGACCGCGCCCGCGAGCGAGCCGAGCACGAAGCGCCCCGCGAACACGAGCCGCCGGCGCAGGCCCATCGGCGCGCGCAGGTCCTCCGTCGCGCCGGCGGGAGCCAGCGGCGAGGGCCCGGCGGCCGGCTTGCGACCGCTCACGGCGACGCCGTAGCGGCTGCGGCGGTCGCGGTACCAGTCGGGCGCGATCGGCACCAGCTCGACGTCCTCGAAGCCGGCGCGCTCGAACCACTCGCGGTACTGCGCCTCGGTCGGGAACAGCATCCACAGCTCCGCGAGCCGGCGCAGGATGCGGTCCCCCGGCGGCACCGGCCCGACCACCAGCGCCACGCCGCCGGGCGCCAGCACGCGGTAGGCCTCGGCGATCCCGCGCTCGGGCGCCGGCCAGTACTCGATCGAGCCGGCCGAGACGTAGCGATCGAAGTGGTCGGTCGGCAGCGGCAGCGCCTCGGCGTCGCCGAGCACCTTCGCGCAGGCCGCGAGCGCCGGCTTGCGCTCGGCGTGGCGCAGCTGGTGCGGGCTCTGGTCGAGCATCGTCACGCACTCGGCGTCGACGCGCTCGACGATCCCTTCGGTCGTGAAGCCCGTACCTGCACCGGCGTCGATGGTCCGCAGCCTCCGCTCATCCAGCCGCGCCGCGTCGAGGGCCGCCGTCCGCATGGCAGGCGTCCAGAACAGCGGATTGACCCAGCGGTCGTAGCCGGTCGAGAGGAAGCGGTAGAACCAGTACGCCTCCTTCTTGTGCTGGATCAGCCGCATGCCCCGCCCGTCACCGTACCGAGCCGACGAACGCCTGGACGACTGGATCGCTCGTCCGGCCGTCCGCACCCACCACCGGCGCGCCGCGTCCGCCAGCCCCGCCGCGCTCTGGGAGGCGGCGCAGGAGGTGCGCCTGTGCGACACGCGGACGCTGACGCGGCTCGTACGCTGGCGCATTCCCGGGGTCTCCGACGGCCAGACGTTCACGGAGCTGTTCAGCAACTATCCGTTCGCCCTGCTCGACGAGGGCGACGTCTGGTCGGTTTCCGGACTCTGCGGGCGGATCTGGACGCCGGCGCGCGACTACCCGCGGCTCTCCGGGCCGCAGGAGTTCCGCGACTGGGACGAGAGCGGCACCGTCCGCGTGCTGTTCGCGCACTGGGCCGAGCCGGCCGAGGACGGGGGCGCGACGCTGGTCAGCGAGGCGCGGGTGGACCCGGTCGACACCACGGCGCGGATGCGGCTGCGCGCGCTCTGGACCGTGATCGGGCCGTTCGAGCGGCTCGTCGGCGCGGAGCCGTTGACGGTGGCGGCGCGGCGCGCGGAGGGCCGGTGAACGAACCGTCCCCTAGATGAGTAGTTCCACGTGGTTAGGCGGTGAAGTCGGCCAGGGCGCGGCTGGGCCGGCCGAGTTGGTGGTTGAGGGCGATGGCGGCGGCCATGGCGAGGAAGCGGTAGGCCAGGCGGGTTCTCAGTGCGTGCAGGGTGCGCGCGCCGTGGCGTTGGAGGGTGAGAATGTCTTTGGCCGTCCAGAAGATCGATTCGATGCGTTGACGGATCGGGGCCAGGTGCGGGCCGTGGCCGGGTTCGTCTTTGCGGCGCGGGCGCAGGATCTGGGCGCCGAGTTCGGTCACGCTGGCTTCGAAGGCGCGGCTGGTGTAGCCCTTGTCGCCAATCAGCGTCTCGCCGCCTCGGCCGCAGCGGGCGAGCATTCGCAGCGCGACTTCGCGCTCATCGGCTTTGGGAGAGGTGAGCTCGAGGGCGCGCGGGGTGCCATCGGGCGCAAACAGCGCGTGCAGCCTGAAGCCGAAAAAGAACCGGGAATGGCTGGCGCAGTAGCCGTAGTCGGCGGCGTCGGTCAGCGCGTCGGGGAGGCTGTGATGGCCGCCGCGCTTGACCGTTTCGCGCGAGCGGGCGCACTCGACGGGGGTGGAGTCGACCAGCAGCACCGAGTCGTGATAGCCGGGGCTCATCCGTGCGAACTGGTCGATCAGCGCCTCGATTGTGTCGCTGAGTCGCTCGCGACGCTTGTAATAGCCCGACCGGCGCGTCAGTTGCGGGAACAGATGACGCAGCTGCTTGCGGGCGATCCCGCGCGAAGCGGTGATCAGACGGCACGCCCATGATCGCCTGGGCCACGCACAACGTGACGACCTCGGCATCGGTCAACATCCGCTTGGCGTTCTTGGCCCGATCGGGCAGGAGATCGTCTGCGGCGCAGAACACCGCAATGAGCAGCAGGTCGAGGTCGGCGAGCATCGAGGCCCCTCCACAGGGTCGGCGGTGACAGAACGCACCGCCGACTTCGACCCGCTGCGTTATGTGTCCTTCGACCCCACGACGCCGACCCGCGCCGTGGAACTACTCATCTAGGCCCACCGCTCGAGCCCGGCGAGCTCGGACTCCCCCGCGAACACGGTCCGCCGCCCCCGGCGCAGCACCACACGCAGGCGCCCGGCCAGGTACTGGTGGGAGCGGTCCGTGACCTCGCGGCGCCCCGGCACGGGCACCGGCAGCACCGCCGGCGCGCCGACGGCCTCGCCCTCGATCGCGACCGTATAGCGGGCCGATCGCCCGTGGACGCGCCAGCCGGCCGCGCCGACGGAAGCGGTCATGGCCGCGAACGGCGGCGCCAGGCGCAGCACGCGGTCCTCGATCGCCACCACGACCGAGGTCGGTGCGCCGCGCACCGGCCCGAGCGCGATCCGCCCGCCCGCGAACGCCACGCACGCGTCGGCGCCCGGGAAGCCCTGGGCCTGGCCCCACCACCAGTGCTCGGTGAAGGCCGCGCCCCAGTTCTTCTCCGCGTAGGCCGTCGCGCCGGAGAGGTCGACGGTCGTCTCCCCCAGCCTCGCCTCCCCGGCGACCCGCGCGCCGAGCAGGTGCGGGTGCCAGTACTGCGGCAGCCCGGGGACGATCTGGGGCGCGCCGATGCCGCCGAAGACCCGGCGCGGCCACGGCCGGGGCTCGGCCAGCGCGACGTCGAGGCGAGCGTCGGGGCCGAGGTCGACGCGCAGCGTGCTCGCGGTGCCCTGCAGGATGTTCCCCGCCTCGACCCCCAGCCCGCTCGGGTCCGCCCGCGCCACCGGCACGAGGCGGGAGCGCACGAGGCCGCCGGGGTGGGCGGCGAGCGCGACCACCGCCCAGGTCCCTTCGGCGTCGCGGCAGACGCCGCAGAGCACGATCACGACGCGGCCCTCGGCGGCGTCCGTGAAACGCCAGTAGTACCCCTCGAAGTGCACGCCGTGCGCGCGGCGCGGATCTCCGAACGGCGGGTCCGCGCCCGTGCGGCGATAGGCGTCCAGAACGAACACGGAGCGCCAGGCTAGTGCTCTGGCGCTCCGGTTCCTACGACTGACCCTCGGTACGGCTTCTGGCGCTAGGCCTCGTCCACGGACTCGGCCATCTTGCCCCAGCTGGAGCGAGCGACGTCCGTTGACTCGGGCACGACTTCCTGGACCTGGCGCGGAGCGTCTCTCGGCTCGGCCATCAGGCCCCAGCTCGAGCGAGCGACGTCGTGGGAGGGAACGGCGGAGGGGGCGGCCTGCGCGGCGAAGCCGGCGGCGGCGATGACCAGGCCAAGTCCGACCTTCCAGCGGAGACGTTCAAGGATGTTGCTAGATGAGGGCATAGTGACGGCGACCTCCATGTCGCTTGCTTGGGCTCTGGAGTTGAACGGTTGAGCCGGCGGCTGGGCTGCCTCCGCACGGAGGCCCCTGGCTTTGCGTCCCCGCCTCACGGCGGGTTTGCCCTACGTACTGCAGCTCTCGCTGCTCTATCGACCCGCCGTCGGAGCGCCGAGAGGGCCCCTGGACCGGCGTTCGAGACGGATGCGCTCCTCGATGGTGGTGGTCGAGAGCGGCGGCGACAGGTGGAAGCCCTGGCCGAGATCGCAGCCCATCTCGCGCAGGACGTCGAGCTGGTCGGCGGATTCGATGCCCTCGGCCACGACCTCGAGGCCGAGCGTGCCCGCCAGCTCGATGATCATGCGCACGAAGGAGCGCTCCTCGAGCCGGCCCGTGACCCCGTCCACGAACGGCTTGGCGATCTTTAGGATGTCGAGCGGGAACGAGCGCAGGTAGCTCAGCGAGGAGTAGCCCGTCCCGAAGTCGTCGAGCGCGAGGCGCACGCCGGTCTCGTGGAGCTCGCGCAGGGTGGCGCTCATGCCGACGTCGACGAGCACGCTCTCGGTGATCTCGAGCACGAGCTGCTCGGCCGGGATGTCGTGGCGGGCCAGGGCCTCGGTGACCCGCAGCAGGACGTCGACGTGCTGGAGCTCGACCGCCGAGAGGTTCACGTGCATGCTCAGGTTCGGGTGGGCGGCGGCGCGGCGGCAGGCCTCGTCGAGCACGAACTCGCCGATCGGGACGATCAGCCCGGTCTCCTCGGCCAGAGGGATGAACTCGCCCGGCGCGACGAGGCCGCGCTCCGGGTGGTTCCAGCGCACGAGCGCCTCCGCGGCGACGACGTCCCCGTTGGCGAGGCTGACGATCGGCTGGTACTCGACGGCGAACTCGCCGCGGGCGACCGCCTGCTGGAGCTGCTCCTTGAGGCCGTGGCGGCGGAGGATCGCCGTGTGCATGCTGCGCTCGAAGCGCGCCCAGCGGCCCTTGCCGCGCTGCTTGGCGTCGTACATGGCGACGTCGGCGTCGCGGATCAGCTCGCCGGCGCGCATCGACTCCGGGCGGCTGGTTGCGATCCCGACGCTGGCGCCGACGCTGACGTCCTCGCCGCCTGCGGGCACGCGCTGGGCGAGCGCGGCGATGATCCGTTCGGCGACCACGACGACGTCCTCGGGCCCGTCGAGCCGGTCGAGCAGGACGGCGAACTCGTCGCCGCCGAAGCGCGCCACCGTGTCCGAGGGGCGCACGCAGGTGCAGAGCCGCTCGGCGACCGCGATCAGCAGCTGGTCGCCGACGGTGTGGCCGAGCGTGTCGTTGACGGTCTTGAAGTCGTCGATGTCCACGAACAGCACCGCGACCGAGGGATCGGGGTGCGCGAGCGCCTCTTCGACGCGGTCGATGAAGAGCGTGCGGTTGGCCAATCCGGTGAGCGAATCGTGGTAGGCCTGGTGCTCGAGCTGGCGCTGGAGCTCGCGCAGCTGCCAGACCGTCTGCTCGAGGCGGTCGTACTGCAGCGCGACGGAGGCGTTCGTGGCCAGCGTCTCGAACAGGCGCAGGTCGGCGTCGGAGAAGTCGCGGACGACGCCGGGGCGGTTGGCCAGCAGCATCGTGCCGACGACGCGGGTCTCGCCGGGCAGCATCGCGAGCATCGCGTGGGTGACCCCGCGCTCCGCGAGGTAGCGGCGCAGGCGCAGGCTTCCGGAGGCCGGGGTGACGCGAGCGACGGGCTCCTCGTGGTCGACCAGCGCGCGCAGCTCGTCGGCGATCTCGGAATCGACCGGCTGCATCACATCGCGGGCGTCACCGGGGCCGAGCGTGGTGCGCAGCGGCGCGTTGCCCTCGGCCGGGAAGAGGACGATCTCGGCGATCTCGGCGCGGAAGGCCTGGACTGAGCGGGCGAGCAGCCCCTCGAGCGCGACAACGATCTCAGGCGAGCGCGAGAGCGTGCGGGTCGTCTCGTAGAGGAACTCGAGGCTCTCGTGGCGCTGGCGCTCGGTGGCGTAGGCGCGGTAGGCGAGGAAGACGGTGACGAGCGGGACCACGAGCAGCGGCAGCGCGCGCACGTCGTAGGCGACGATGACCGCGCCGGCGAGCCCGAGGCTCGCGTTCGTCGTCGTGACGGTGAGATCCATCGCGAGCATGCGCCCGAGCGCCTTCGCGCCGATCCGCCCCTCCGAGAGGGAGATCGCGGCGCCGATCAGGATCACGGTGATGATCGCCGAGGCCTGCGTCGCGACCAGCGCGAAGATCCAGATCATCGGCCCGAAGCCGTCGACCGTGCCGGCCAGGCTGCGGAAGATGATCACCGCGAGGCAGGTCGTGAGCGTGAACTGGGCGATGTTGAAGACGAACTTGATCGCGGGCAGCTTGCGGTCGAACAGCAGCACCACGACGGGCCCGATCAGGCCGGCGATCACGAGGTCCATCGGCGTGGCGAACAGCAGGCCGAAGACCAGCGGCAGGTCCCCGAGCGAGAACGAGTGGGCGCTGCGGCGGAAGTGCAGGTGGACCACGCAGCGCTCGGCGGCGAGGAAGCTGAGCGCCAGCGTCCACCACGAGATGTGGACCCCGAGGTCGAACGTGGGCAGATTGCGCACCGGCCCCGCCAGCAGACCGGCGGAGGCGACGATGATCGCGAGATTCAGCGCCCACACGCCTCCTGCGGCCGACAGGATGCGTAACGCGCCCTTCCGAGGGGACATGAGTGGCTCATCGGCGGCGCGAGCGCAACCCTGAAGCCCTGGACGGATGGTCGATGAAAATCAGCCGGGAAGGACCGACGGGCGCAGCAGCAGGTTGCCCGCGAAGCCGACGAAGCCGTCGAACAGCGAGTCGAGCTCGGAGTCGGGCATCCCCCGCATGATCCGGGCCCGCCGCCACGCCTCCTCGCGGGCGCGGCGGATGCTCCACAGCGCCAGGAAGTCGTCGGCGGTGCCGA
>JBBQLH010000103.1:0-13586 GCA_038327685.1 Solirubrobacterales bacterium | reverse complement strand
CTGTCGGCCTTCTGCGGCGTCGGCGAGCGCTCGCGCGAGGGCAACGACCTCTGGCTCGAGATGACCGAGTCGGGCGTGATCGAGAAGACGATGCTCGTGTTCGGCCAGATGAACGAGCCGCCCGGCGCGCGCATGCGCGTCGCGCTCGCGGGGCTGACGATGGCGGAGTACTTCCGCGACGAGGAGGGGCAGGACGTGCTCCTCTTCATCGACAACATCTTCCGCTTCGTGCAGGCGGGCTCCGAGGTCTCCGCCCTGCTCGGCCGGATGCCGTCCCAGGTCGGCTACCAGCCGACGCTCGAGTCCGAGATGGGCCAGCTGCAGGAGCGGATCACGTCGACCCGCAAGGGCTCGGTCACCTCGATCCAGGCGATCTACGTCCCGGCGGACGACCTCACCGACCCGGCGCCGGCCTCCGTGTTCGCCCACCTGAACGCCACGACGACGCTATCGCGCGCGATCTCCGAGAAGGGCATCTACCCCGCGGTCGACCCGCTCGACTCGACGTCGACGATCCTCAAGCCCGAGATCGTCGGCGAGGAGCACTTCAACGTCGCCAACGAGGTCAAGGAGGTGCTGCAGCGCTACCGCGAGCTGCAGGACATCATCGCCATCCTCGGCATCGACGAGCTCTCCGACGAGGACCGCGTGCTCGTGCAGCGCGCGCGCAAGATCGAGCGCTTCCTGTCGCAGCCGTTCTTCGTCGCGACGGCGTTCACGGGCGTCGACGGCGCCTACGTGCCGATCGGCGAGACGGTGCGCTCGTTCCGCGAGATCCTCGACGGCAAGCACGACGACCTGCCCGAGGGCGCGTTCCTGCTCAAGGGCTCGATCGACGACGTCGTCGAGGCCGCCGGCGGTGGGGAGGGCAAGGACGACGAGAAGGACTCGAAGTCCAAGGACGACGACGATGACGACGAGAAGACGGAGTCGAAGTCCGAGGACGACTCCGACGACGAGAAGGACTCGGAGTCCGACGATGACGACGAGAAGACGGAGTCGAAGTCCAAGGACGACTCCGACGACGAGAAGGACTCGAAGTCGAAGTCGAACGACGACTCCGACGATGAGAAGGACGAGAAGTAGCTCGTGGCGCGCACGCCGTTCCAGGTCGAGGTGCTGACTCCCGAGGGGGAGGCCTTCAACGACGAGGTCGAGATGGTCTCGACCCGCACGGCGATCGGCTCGATCGGCATCCTCGCCAACCACATGCCGCTGCTGGGCATGCTCGATCCCACGGAGCTGCGGCTCTACAAGTCGGACTCCGACGTCGTGCGCTACGCGCAGGGTGAGGGCTTCCTGCAGGTCTACGGCAACCGCGCGCTGCTGCTCGTCGATGAGATCTTCGAGATCGATGATCTCGACTCCAGCGACCTCGAGGACCGCCTGCGCCGCGCGGAGGAGGAGCTCGAGAACGCCGAGGAGGGCACGGAGGAGCGGCGCGCCGCCGAGCGCGACAAGCGCCGCTACGAGGCCTTCCTCGAGCTCGCGAAGGGGTCCTAGCGACGGCGCCGCTCGTCCGCGCCGAGCCGCACCCCGGCCTGCGCGGGCTCGTCCTGCACTACACGGGGTTCCGCGAGCACAGCGCGACACCCGCCCGCCACATCGAGCTGCCCTGGGCGGGCGCGGTCGCGATCTTGTCGTTCTGGACGCCGTATACGATCGACGGCGAGCCGATCGACTCGTTCGCCGGCGGGCTCAGCGACCGCCCGATCGTGATCGAGCACGTCGGCACCTCCGGCGGCGTGCAGATCGACTTCACGCCGCTCGGCGCGCGCCGCTGCCTCGGCGTGCCGATGGACGAGCTCACGAACCGCGTGATCGCGCTCGAGGAGGTGTTCGGCCCGGCCGCTTCGCTGCTCGTCGAGCGCCTGTACGACGCGCGGGGCTGGCCCGAGCGCTTCGCGCTGCTCGACGCGGCGCTGCTGCGGCGGCTCGAGATCGGCCCGGAGCCCGCCCCCGAGGTCGCGTGGAGCTTCCAGCGGCTCGTCGCGGCGGAGGGACGGCTCGCGATCGGCGCGCTCGCCGACGAGGTCGGATGGAGCCGCCGCCACCTCGCGGCGCGCTGGCGCCGCGACGTCGGGCTGGCACCCAAGGCCGTCGCGCGGATCCTGCGCTTCGAGCGCGCCGTGCGGCTCATTTCGCGCGACGACGGCGGGCGGCTGGCCGAGATCGCCTACGACTGCGGCTACGCCGACCAGTCGCACCTCAACCGCGACTTCCGCGCGATGGCGGGCACCACGCCCGGCGAGCACCTGCGCGGCCCAGAGGTCACATTCGTCCAAGACGAGGCTGTGGCGCGGGTCTAGCCTGCGCCGCATGCCCATCTATCCAGCACTCCGCTACCGGGATGCCGGCGCCGCGATCGAGTGGCTCGAGCGCGCGTTCGGCTTCCAGACCATCGCCCGCCACGACGGGCCCGACGGCGCCGTCGCCCACGCCGAGCTCCTGCTCGACGGGAGCCTGATCATGCTCGGCACCGGCTCCGCCGACCTCCAGGACCCGCCCGCGGACTTCCGCGCCGCCCGCGCCACCATCTACGTCGCGCTCGAGGACGTCGACGGCCACCGCGAGCGTGCGCAGGAGGCGGGCGCCGAGGTCTCCGAGCTCACTGAGACGGACTACGGCTCCCGCGACTACTCCGCCCTCGACCTCGAGGGCAACCGCTGGTCCTTCGGGACCTACGTGCCTCAGGCCGCGGCCGCGAGCCCCGACTCGGCGTAGACCGCGCCCGCGTCGCGGAGGCACTCGAGCATCGTCGCGACGGCGCCGCCCGTCGTCTCCCTGGAGGTGACGGCGGCGACACGGCGGTACGGCGGGCGGCCCTTGACGGGTCGCACCGCGACGTCGTCGCGCATGCTCGCGAGGCCGAGCCCGGGGATCAGCGCGACGCCCATCCCGCTGGCCACGAGGCCCTGGATCGCGAAGTAGTCGTCCGAGGTGTAGGCGATGCGCGGCTGGAAGCCGGCCTCCCGGCAGGCGCGCAGCACGACGTTGGAGTCGGCGCAGGTGCCGCTCAGGCAGGCGAGCATCCAGTCCTCGTCGCACAGGTCCGCGAGGTCGATCGCGTGGCGCGTGGCGAGCGGGTGGTCGCTGGGCAGCGAGACCCACATGTGGTCGTCCATCAGGTGCTCGATGTCGAGCCCGGTCGTGTCGGTGTCGCCGTCGAAGCCGCCCTCCTCGGTGATCGCGACCTCGAGGTCGCCGCGGCGCACGGCGGCGATCGAGTCGGGCGGGTCCAGCAGCGACAGCTCGACCTCGATGGCGGGCCGCAGCTTCCGGAAGGCGGCGACGGCGCGCGGGACGAGCGTCCCCGACGCGGTGGCGAAGGCGCCCATGCGCAGGCGCCCGCGGGCCTGCTCGGCGACCTCGCCGAGCTCGGCCTGCGCGGCCGCGAGCTGGGCGAGGATGGTCTCGGTGTGGCGGACGAGGACCTCGCCGCCGGCGGTGAGGCGGATGCCGCGCGGCTCGCGCTCGATCAGCTTCACACCGACCTGCTTCTCGAGCCGGGCGATCTGCTGGGACACGGCGGGCTGGGTGTAGTCGAGCGCCTCGGCGGCGGCGGAGAAGGAGCCTCGCAGCGCGACCTCGCGCAGGACGCTCAACAGGCGGAGATCGTGCATAACAGAACCTTATCACGACAATCAAGCACGATCATTTGAGTTTATGGGGTGCAGCGACGATCCTTATCTCATCGCCCGCCACCGCCCCCATAGGAGCCCCGCCATGACCCCCGTTCTCGTCCGTCCCGCCCGCGACGTCGACGCCGCCGACCTCGCCGACCTGGCCGCCCTCGACTCCGCCGCGCCGCTCACCGGCGAGATCCTGCTCGCCGTGTCCGGCGGCGAGGTCGCCGCCGCGATGTCGCTCGACAGCGGCGCCGTCATCGCCGACCCGTTCGTCCCCACGGCGCACCTGGTCGAGCTGCTGCGCACCGCCGCCCGCCCCGCCCCGCGCCGCCGCACCCGCCTCGCGGCGCTGCCGCTGCGCCCGCTGCGCGCTGCCTAGAGGACCGCTTCCACCGCCCCCGCACCTTCGTAGCGGGGGCCGACCACGGTGCGGTTGCGCCCTCCGCGCTTCGCCGCGTAGAGCGCCTGGTCGGCCGCGGCCAGCAGCGCCCCGCCGTCGATCGGCGCGGTGGCGGCCACGACGCCGGCGCTGACGCTCAGGCGCAGGGGCTCGGAGAGCCCCTGCGCCCCCGCCCCGTCGCCGGTCCAAGCGCCTCCACGGCGCGCCGCACGCGCTCGGCGTACGCCGCCGCGGCGTCCGCGTCGGCGCGCGGCAGCAGCACGACGAACTCCTCGCCGCCGACTCGCGCGGCCACGTCGACGCCGCGCGCCTGCTCCCTCAGCAGCGCGCCCAGCCAGGCGAGCACGCGGTCGCCGATCTCGTGGCCGTGCTCGTCGTTGACCTGCTTGAAGTGATCGAGCTCGAAGGCGACGGCCCCGAGCGCGCTGTCGTCCCGCGCGGCGCGCGAGAGCTCCGCACCGAGGCGTTCCTCGAGGCCGCGGCGTTGAGCAGCCCGGTCAACGGGTCCACGCGCGCCTCGGCTTGGAGGTTCGCGACCAGCCGTTCGTTCCTGGCCGCCAGCGTCCGCACCACGCATGCGACGACGAGGACGGCGACCACGACGTCGATCCAGCGGTCGACGTTGGACATCTCCGGCGGGAGCGCGATCAGCGCGAGGCCGTGCACCGCGCCGACCCAGCCGATGATGAACACGGTCCCCCAGGTGCCGAAGAAGAACGCCGTCCAGACGGCGGGCCACATGTAGAGCACCGCGGCGTCCGTGTAGCCGGTGGTGCTCGAGATCGCCACGGCGATCATTCCTGCGGCGCGCCGAGGCGTTCTTGCGAGAGCGTGGGCGGGAGGTGCGCGTGGTCGGCTCCAAGGGTGCGTTCCCGGCGGTGTTCGCCACCGCCGAGCCGGGCTGGACCTTCTCGCTCCAGCTCTCCCCCGAGCGCGGCGAGGCGATCCTCTCCGGCGGCACGCCCTGCCTGCCCGACCCCACGGCGTAACCGGCACCGTCGATACCCTGGGGCGGGTGGACGAACGCGCCCTGGCCGAGCGCCTGATCACCTACGACACGTCGCGCATCGACGGTCTGCGGGCCGCTGCCGGGTTCGTCAAGGGCTGGCTGGAGGCGCGCGAGATCGACGTCGTCGACCACGACTTCAACGGTCTGCCGGTGCTGACGGCCGAGATCGGGCCCCCCGGCGCGCCCGCCGTCATCCTCCACGGCCACCTCGACGTCGTCCCGGGCCGCGCCGAGCAGTTCCAGCCGCGGGTCGAGGGCGATCGCCTGATCGGCCGCGGCGCCTATGACATGAAGGGCGCGCTCGCGGCGATGATGTGCGCGCTGCACGATGTCGCCGGCACGTCGCAGATGCGCGTGCGCTTCCTGTGCGCCCCGGACGAGGAGTCCGAGGACATCGACACCCGCGCGACCGACCAGATGGTGCGCGACGGCTTCGTCGGCGACTTCGCCATCACGGGCGAGCCGACGGGGCTGCACGTGGGCATCCAGGCCAAGGGCGTCCTGGCCTGCCGGATCGTCGTCAGCGGCCGCGCCGCGCACGGCTCGACGCCATGGCTCGGCGACAACGCGGTGCTGAAGGCGATCGACGTCTTCCGCCGAATCGAGACCTTGCCGTTCTCACGCGAGTCGTCTGAGCTGTTCGACCGCCCGTCGATCAACCTCGGGCGCATCCAGGGCGGTGACGCGCTCAACAAGGTCCCGGACGAGTGCACCATGGTCGTCGACATCCGCTATCTCCCCAACCAGGACCCGGGTGACATCCTGGAGCAGATCCGCGGGATCCCGGACATCGACATCCCGCGCACGTTCATCCGCAAGCCGGCGTACGTCTCGCGCTCGAATCCCTACGTGATGGCACTCTGCGACGTCGCCTCGCGCCTCACGAGCGGCGAGTCGCTGAGCGTCGGCCGCGACGGCGCCTCGGACGCCGGCTCGTTCCTCGAGGCCGGGGTACCGGCCGTCGAGTTCGGGCCCGACGGCGCGGGCCACCACGGGCCCGACGAGTGGGTCTCGGTGGGATCGCTGTCGCGCTATCGCCAGGCGCTCGGCGACTTCATCCGCCACCTGCCGGCCGGTCTCGAGCGCCCGCGGGACTCCGGCCTCCGGGCCGTCGAGGGCGGGCTGTCGTGAGCCCGACTGTCTCGCCTGGAGGCTCGCCACCGGCTCCGCCTGGCCCGCCCAACGTCGGCTTCGGCCTGCTCAAGCGCGGGTTCCTCTGCGGCCTGCTGATCGTGCTGCTCGCCGCCGGCACGGTGTCGGCCGCCGGCTTCCTGCAGGCCGACACGATCATCAACACGATCGAGAAGGAGGGCCGCGCGCCGATCAACATCCCTGAGATCGACCGCGCGCAGGCCGGCGACCCGCAGACGCTGATGATCCTCGGCTCCGACCAGCGCTTCGGCGACAAGAAGCTCGGGATCAAGCCGCGCTCGGACACGATCCTCCTCGTCCGCCTCGACCCCGACAAGCAGGCCACCGCCGTGATGTCGGTCCCGCGCGACCTCAAGGTGGACATCCCGGGCTACGGCCGCGACCGCATCAACGCCGCCTACGAGCTCGGCGGCCCGCGCCTGACCGTCAAGACCGTCAAGCGGCTGTTCCAGAAGCCCGGCAAGCCGTTCAAGATCAACCACATCGTCAACGTCGACTTCGGCGGCTTCCGCAAGGTCGTCAACTACATCGGCGGCGTCTACGTCGACATCGACCGCGACTACTTCAACGACAACACGGGCGGCGAGAACTTCGCGACGATCGACGTCAACCCGGGCTACCAGAAGCTCAAGGGCAAGGACGCGCTCGACTACGTCCGCTACCGGCACGGCGACAACGACCTCGTGCGCGCCGCGCGCCAGCAGGACTTCCTGCGCCAGCTGCGCAACGCCGCCGGCGCCCGCAGGCTCCTCGACTATCGCCGCCGCCGCCAGCTGGCGACGATCTTCGCCCGCTACACCGACACGGACAAGGGCCTGCGGCAGAAGAAGGACGTCTTCTCGCTGCTCAAGCTGGTCCTCTTCACCGGCCAGAAGCCGGTCCGCGAGGTCCGCTTCCGCATCAACCTCACCCCCGACCCGGTCTACCTGACGGCCTCGCAGAGCAAGCTCGACCAGACCGCGAACGAGTTCCTCAACGCGAAGGCGTCCAAGAAGCCGCGCCAGACCTCGCAGGCCACGAAGGCCGACCGCGCGTCCGCTCGCAACCGCAAGACGCGCAACCGCGCCGCCCGGGTGCCGGGGCTCGAGGTCGCGCGGCGGGAGGGCGAGGACCAGGCGATCGTCGGCGCCCGGCGGGCGCGCTTCCCGTTCTACTTCCCGATGCTCCGCACCAACGGCTCGCACTACGCGGGCACCGAGCCGCGCATCTACAGCATCCGCGACGAGCGCGGCAAGCTGCACCGTGCCTACCGGCTCGTCGTGTCCAAGGGCGTCGTCGGCGAGTACTACGGGATCCAGGGCACGACCTGGCGCGACCCGCCGATCCTCGACGACCCGTCAGAGGTGCGCAAGGTCAACGGCCGCAAGCTCGAGCTGCACTACGACGGCCGCCGGCTGCGGCTCGTCGCGTGGCGCACGAAGCGTGCGGTCTACTGGATCTCGAACACCCTCACGCAGTCCGTCAGCACGCGCCAGATGATCGCGATCGCCGCCTCCCTGCGCCGCCTCGGCCAAAAGTGAGGGCGGCGCGTGGCCGCTAGGCTGAACCCCTCCATGGGCACGCACGAGAGGGAGCCGATCGGCGTCATCGGCACTGGTTATGTCGGCCTCGTCACCGCGGCCGGCTTCGCCGAGCTCGGCTCGGACGTCCACTGCATCGACATCGACGAGGCCAAGATCGAGGGCCTCGAGCAGGGCCGCATCCCGATCTGGGAGCCGGGCCTCACCGAGCTCGTCGAGCGCCACCGCGGCCGCCTGCACTTCTCCACCGACCTCGCGGACGCGCTCGAGCACGCACGCCTCCTGTTCGTGGCCGTCGGCACCCCGCCGACCTACTCCGGCGACGCGGATCTCTCCGCCGTCCACGCCGTGGTCGCCTCGATGCCGCCCTCCGACCGCCACGCCCTGGTGATGAAGTCGACCGTGCCCTGCGGCACCGGCGACCACATCAAGCGCGCCTTCCGCGAGCAGGGCAAGGAGGGCTTCCGCTACGTCTCCTGTCCCGAGTTCCTCAAGGAGGGGTCGGCCGTCAAGGACTTCCTCGCGCCCGACCGCGTCGTCATCGGCGACGACGGCGACTGGGCGGGCGAGGCCGTCGCCGAGCTCTACTCACCGCTCGACGCGCCGGTCGTGCGCACGGACATCAAGAGCGCGGAGATGGTCAAGCTCGCCTCCAACGCGTTCCTCGCCACGAAGATCTCCTTCATCAACGAGATCGCCAACGTCTGCGAGGAGACGGGCGCCGACGTCGTCGAGGTGGCGCGCGGCATGGGCCTCGACGACCGCATCGGGCCGAAGTTCCTCCAGGCCGGCATCGGATACGGCGGCTCGTGCTTCCCCAAGGACGTCTCGGCGCTCAAGCAGCTCGCGGGCAACACCGGCTACCACTTCCAGCTGCTCAACGCCGTGATCGAGGTCAACGAGCTGCAGAAGCGGCGCGTGATGAACAAGCTCCAGAAGCACCTCGGCACGCTCGTGGGCAAGGAGATCGCGCTGCTCGGGCTCGCCTTCAAGCCCCACACCGACGACATGCGCGAGGCCACCTCGCTCGTGCTCTCCGCGCGGCTGCAGGCCGCCGGCGCGCGGGTGCGCGCCTACGACCCGGTGGCCGAGGAGGAGGCGCGCAAGCTGCTCCAGGGCGTCGACTTCGTCTCCTCCGCGGAGGCCGCGGTCGCGGGCGCCGATGCGGTCGTGCTCGTGACGGAGTGGCCCGAGTTCCGCGAGCTCGACCTCGTGGCGGTGGCCGAGAGCATGCGCGGCTCGCTGCTGCTCGACGGCCGCAACTTCCTCGACCCCGACGCGGCGACGACCGCCGGGCTGGTCTACGAGGGCGTGGGGCGCCCGAGCGTCGGCGAGCGCCGGCGCGCGGCGGAGGCGGCGGTCTGATGCAGGCGCTGATCCTCGCGGGCGGCGAGGGCACCCGGCTGCGGCCACTGACCTCGACCGTGCCCAAGCCGGTCGTCCCGCTCGTGGACCGGCCCTTCATCGCCTTCATGCTCGACTGGCTGCGCGGCCACGGGATCGAGGACATCGTCATCTCGTGCGGCCACATGGCGGCCGGCGTGCGCAACGTGCTCGGCGACGGCTCGGCCTTCAACGTGCGCCTGCGCTACGTCGAGGAGCCGCAGCCGCTGGGCACCGGCGGGGCGCTCAAGTACGCCGAGTCGCTGCTCGAGGACCGCTTCTTCATGCTCAACGGCGACGTCCTGACCGACATCGACCTCGGCGCCCAGCTCGCCCAGCACGAGCGCACCGGGGCAACGGCGACGCTGGCGCTGACCCCGGTCGAGGATCCCTCGAACTACGGTCTCGTGCGCACGGACAAGGACGGGCTCGTGACGGAGTTCGTCGAGAAGCCGGCGCCCGACCAGATCGACACCCGCAACATCTCGGCGGGCGCCTACGTGCTCGAGGCCAGCGTGCTCGACATGCTCGAGCCCGACCAGCCCGCCTCGATCGAGCGCGACGTCTTTCCGCAGCTCGTCGGCAACGGCCTCTACGGCTGCGTGTCGGAGAACTACTGGCTCGACATCGGGACGCCCGAGCGCTACCTCGAGGCGACCTTCGACATCCTCGAGGGCAGCGTCGGCACCGCGTTCGCCGAGCGCGCCGGCGACGGCTACATGGTGGTCGAGCAGAGCGTCGACAACCGCGGGCGCATCATCCCCTCCGCGCTGGTGGAGAGTGGCTGCGTGATCGGCGTCGGCGCCCGCGTCGGCGGCCGCGTCGTGCTCGAGGCGGGCGTGATGGTGGGGCCGAACACGACGATCGAGCGCGCGGTCGTGCTGCGGGGCGCCGAGATCGGCGAGAACTGCACGCTGAGCGGCTGCATCGTCGGCGGCGGCGTCCGGATCGGCGACAACACGCGCATCGAGGGCATGTCCGTCCTCGGCGAGGGCGTCACCGTCGGCGCCGACAACGTGATCGCCAACGGGGCCCGGATCTCGCCGGGCGTCGAGCTGCCGGACGGCGCGATCCAGTTCTAGATGACGCCGCTCGACAGCGCCACGGTGGCCGCCGTCGACTCGTCGGCCCAGGCCGCCGACATCCTCGGCCTGCCGGACCATCTGCTCGACGCGCTGTGGCGGGTCGAGGCGGCGGGGCTGCGCTCCTTCGACACGCCGGGCGGGCTCGTGATCGCCGGCATGGGCGGCTCGGGCGTCGGCGGTGCGCTGGCGCGCGCGGCGCTGCGGCCGCAGCTCAAGCGGCCGCTCGAGCTGGTGCGCGGCGACATGCTCCCGGCCTGGACCAGCCCCGGGACGCTCGTGCTGTGCTCGAGCTACTCGGGCAACACGGAGGAGACACTGGCGGCTTACGAGGCGGCCGGCGCGGCCGGGGCTCCGCGCGTGGTCAGCGCGAGCGGCGGGGAGCTGGCGGCCCGCGCCCGCCGCGACGGCGTGTCCGTCGTCCCGCTCCCCGGCGGTTTCCAGCCGCGCGCGGCGGTCGGCTACTCGTTCGTGGTCGCGCTCGAGCTGGCGGCGCTCGCCGGCGCAGCGCCCTCGGCCCGCGGCGAGGTCGAGCGCGCAGCCGCGCTCGCGCGCGAGCTGGCGGCCGAATGGGGCCCGGACGGCGCCGAGGACAGTGAGGCGAAGGCGCTCGCGCGGCGCTTGCACGAGACCGTGCCCGTGATCGCCGGCCACGGGACCGCGGCCGCGGCCGCCTACCGCTGGAAGTGCCAGTTCAACGAGAACGCGAAGGTCCCGGCGTTCGCGGCCGAGCTCCCCGAGGCCGGGCACAACGAGATCGTCGGCTGGGCCGAGGCAGCGTCGTTCGCGCCGTTCTCGGCGGTCTTCCTCGAGGACCCGGACTCCGGGGAGCGCGCCGCGCAGCGGCTCGCGCTGACCGCGGAGATCGTGGCCGGGCAGGCGCGCGCGGTCGACCGGGTCGTCCCGCGCGGCGAGACGCGGATCGAGCGGCTCGTCTCGCACGTCCTGCTCGGCGACCTCGTGTCGCTCTACGCCGCCGTGCTGCGCGGCGCCGACCCGCTCGCGATCGAGCCGATCGACCGCCTCAAGGCGGGCCTGGCCGCGCGCTGACGTTCAGGCCCCGGCCGGGGCCGCGGCGAGCGTGCGACCCCGGACGGTCGAGACCAGCCATGCGGCCGCGGTGGCCGCGCAGGCGGCGGCGATCGCGGCGTGGGGATCGGCGGCCGCGACGAGCTGGCCGCCGAGCGCGGCGCCGGCCGCCGAGCCGACGCCGTAGAGCGTGCCGAGCCAGGTGAACGCCTCCGCGGTGCGCCCGGCCGGCGCGACGTCGTCGATCAGCGCGATCTGACACGTGGTGACGGGCGCGAAGCACGCGCCGGCGACGAACGCGAGCGGGATCATCACGGCCAGTCCGGGGGCCGCGGCGAGCGGCGCCAGCCCCGCGGCCGCGAGCAGGCACAGCGCGGCGTAGCGGCGGCCGGGCGGCGCCCGCCAGGGGCGCAGCCCCGAGAGGAAGCTGCCGGTGCCGATCCCGGCGGCCAGCACCGAGAGCAGCGCGCCCGCGGCCGCCCCCGAGCCGTGGGCGCGCGCGAAGGCGGGCAACGCGACGTCGAGCGCTCCGAACGCCGCGCCGAACGCCGCCGACGTCATCAGCACCGTGCGCAGGCCCGCGCCGCGCATCAGCGGGTCGCGCGACGGGCGCGGGTGTGGCCCGCGGCTCCGCGCCGCCGGCGAGGTGGCGAACGCGATGCCACCTGTCAGGCTGAGCCCGGCGGCGGTCGCGACGGCGGCCGTCGTCGACCACAGGGCGATCACCCCGCCGGCGAGCAGCGGCCCGGCGATGAAGGTCGCCTCCGCCACGATGCTGATCAGCGCATAGCCTGCCTGCCGGGCGCCGGCGTCGGCGAGCAGGTCCGACCACACGCTGCGCAGCGCGGCCCCGGCGGGCGCGGCGATCGCGCCGGCCGTGAACGCCAGCCCCACCAGCACGCCCGTCGCGAGCCGGGCGTGCCCCGCGAGGATGAAGGCGACGTCGGTGGCCACGGACGGCAGCACCAGCCGCAGCACCGCCGCGCTCGGCCCGACGCGGTCGACGAGCCGGCCGCGCAGCGGCGCGGCCAGCACCCCGCCGGCGGTCGAGGCGGCGAGGACGAGGCTCGCGCTCGCGAACGAGCCGGTGGCACGGTGCGCGAACAGCACGAACGACACCGGCGCCATCGTCACGGCGATCCCGAGCGCAAGGTAGGACACCGCCAACCGCGGGACTCCGGGCGTCCGGAGCAGCTGCGCGTACGCGCGGCCCGCCACGCCTCAGCGTCCGGCCCACTCTTCGCGCAGCACGCCGAACCAGACGACGTCGACGCGCACGCCCCGTTCGACGTTGCGCCGGCGCAGCACGCCCTCCTGGGTGAACCCCAGCCGGCGCGCGAGCGCGAACACCGCCTCGTTGTCGGGGGTGGTCGTCATCTCGACGCGCAGCAGGTCGAGCTCGCCGAGCGCCCAGGTGACCGCCAGCGCCACGGCGCGGCTGCCGATCCCGCGGCCGCGGGCGGCGGGGACCAGCCAGAAGCCGACCTCGCAGCGCCGGTGCGTCCAGTCGAACGAGTGCAGGATCATCGAGCCCACGAACGCCTCATCGCCGGCCTCCGACACCGCGAGCTCGACCACCGCGCCCTGCGCCGCGCGCTCCGGCAGGCGTGCGGCCCGCTCGCGCATCTTCGCCTCGTCCGGGTCCTCCTCCATCCCGAGCAGGCGCCCGAGGTCCGGATCGGCGCGGAACGCCGCGACATAGGCCTGGGCGTCGGCAGCCCGTAGCCGCCGCAGGACGACGTCGCGGCCGCTGAGCGACTCGGGCAGCTCGATTTTCATGCCGCCATCGTGCTGTATATCGCGATATCATCGGGATATGCCCGACGACACCTCCGCACTCTTCGTCCGCCTCCCGCGCCGGGAGGCCGACCTGCTCGACCGCGTCGCGTTCGAGGGCCGGATCTCCAAGCGCGAGCTCGTGACCTCGCTGGTCCAGCGCTACCTCGATGACGACGACAAGACCGCCACGCCCGGGCTGACGCTGGGCCGCCACCACTTCCGCCCCGCCGACGCGCCCGACGTCCTGACGCTCGAGCAGGCGGCCGCGCTGCTGCAGGTCGACCCCGCCGAGGTCGCGGCGCTCGCCGACGCGGGGGAGCTGCCGGGGCGCCGCATCGGCGGCGATTGGCGGTTCCCGCGGGACGCGCTCTTGGAGTGGCTGGCCGCCCGCTAAGTTCATCGCCCATGTCCCGCACCATCGCCTCCATCGTCGACGGCCGCCCGCGCGAGGACGCGCCCGGCGGCCGCCTGACCTCCACGAACCCCGCCCGCACCGACGAGGTCGTCGCCGAGGTGCTGCTCGGCGACGCCCAGACCTTCGAGGACGCCTGCCGCGCCGCGCGTAGGGCGCAGCCGGAGTGGGCCGCGGTACCGGCGCCGATC
>JBBQLH010000102.1:0-14335 GCA_038327685.1 Solirubrobacterales bacterium | reverse complement strand
CGCCCTGGACGATGAAGGCGGCGTTGCTGCCCTGCGCGGTCTTGCGTTTGGTGTCGCGCTTCTCGACCTGGCCGGCGTAGGTCGCCTTGGCGTTGACGGGGAAGCGGCCCTGGGTCAGCCCGGTCAGCGAGCCCACGAAGTCCGCCGGCAGCCCGCCGATGAGACGCGCGCGCATGAGTACGGAGTCGACGTACCAGTCGGCGTGGTTGTAGGCGAAGATCGCCTTGCGGACGTCCGTGTCGGCGCCCGCGGCCTTGAGGTAGCGCGCGGCCGCGAAGATCGCGTCCACCGGGTTGAATGGGTCCTTGAGGCCGTCGCGGTTGGCGTCGACGCCGTAGCGCTTCCAGGTCTCGGGCATGAACTGCATCCACCCGAGCGCGCCGGCGGAGGAGACATTGAGGTTGCGGCCGTAGTCGGTCTCGATCTCGTTGATCGCGGCCAGGACCTCCCAGCGGACGCCGTACTCGATGCCGGCGGCCTGGTAGACGGGGAGGAGGAAGGGCGGGATGCGGAACTTGTCGATGAAGAAGTTCGGCACGCCGATCGGAGCGGCGCCGGGGGTTGCGAGCGAGTAGTTCGGGTTCGCGGGGGTCGGGACGCCGTCGGGGCGCGCGATCGCTCGGGGGGTGTCGCCGGCGAGCGGGTCCGTCGGAGCCTTCGACTTCAGCAGGGCGCACTCTGAGGCTGTGGTCGAGGGTGATGCCGTGGGCGCCGAGGCGATCTGCTGATCGAGGTTCTGCGGCTTGCCGTCGACGCACCCCAGGTCGGTGATGTTCCCCGAGCCGGCGCGGCCGTTGCGGCGCTTGTGGTGCTTGTGCGCGCGCCTGATCAGGCCCGGCGTGGCCGTCGCGGTGGGCGTGGCGCCGGGCGTCACCTGGGGAGCCACGACGGTCGCCACCGGCGAGGCGAAGGGCGTGGGCGTAGCGGCCGTGCTGAAGGGCGTGGAGGAGACCGTGGGCGCCGGGGTCTGCGTCGCCGTTGACGTCGGCGTCGGACTCTGCGTCGTGGCCGTGGGCGTCGGCGTCTGCGCGACGGCCGTCTGCGTCGGCGTGGCGCCGCTGTCGGCGGGCGCGGTGGCCGTCGCCGACGGGGTCGCCGTCGGGCTTTGCGCCAGCGCGGCGCCGCCGATCACGGCGGCGTAGAGCCCGGCACAGCAAAGGGAGATGGCGAGGATTTTCTTCACGGACGAGCTGCTTGTTCTTCACGCGCGAGCGCCGTGCGGAGAGGGCACGACTCCGCTCAACTTCGGCATCGGGCGCTCCACGCTTGAGCAACGACCGGGTTCTGTGCGCGATTCTGGCCTTCTCTAAATCTCAGGTTGAACGTGAGATCAAGGTCTGACGACGGACTTTGCCACCATCGTGCACGTGCCGGACGAACCTCTCCGACTCTCCGAGCGCGGCGGCGCGCTGCTCGAGGAAGCCGCTGAGCGCTCGCGCACTTCGATGCGCACGCGCTTCGAGCGCCTGGTGGTCGCCTGGCGCTCGCTGCTCCAGACCGCGGCCGCCGCCACCGTCGCCTACCTCGTCGCCACCGAGGTCATCGGCCACCAGCGTCCCTTCTTCGCCCCGGTGGCCGCGATCGTCACACTCGGGATCACCGTCGGCCAGCGGAGGCGGCGGGCGGTGGAGCTGGCCCTCGGCGTCGCGGTCGGGATCGCGGTCGCCGACGCGCTTGTCCTCCTGACCGGCACAGGGCCCGCGGCGCTGGCGGTCGTGGTGCTGCTCGCGATGTCGACCGCCGTGTTTCTGGGCAGCGGTCAGATCTTCGCCACCCAGGCCGCGGTCTCCGGCGTCCTGATCGCGGTGCTGCAGCCCGCGGGGGGCGGATTCTCGGGCGCGCGCTTCGTCGACGCCCTGGTGGGCGGGGGAGTGGCGCTGATCGTCAACTCGCTGCTGCTGCCCGCCGATCCGCTGCAGCTGATGCGGCGGGCGGCGGAGCCGCTGCTCGACGAGCTCGCGATGACGCTCGAGCGCATCGCCCAGGCGGTCGATTCGGGCGACCAGGAGGCGGCCGAACGCGCCCTGCTGCAGGCCCGCGACCTCGACGGGCTCGAGTCCCATCTCCAGGAGGCGGTGTCCGTGAGCCGCGAGACCGCCCGCCTCGCGCCCGTGCGCCGGCGCGACCGCGGTCATGTCGACCTCTACGCCGACGCGGCCGCGCAGATCGACCTCGCGATCCGCAACGTCCGGGTGCTGGCTCGGGGCGTGGTCCGCGGGGCGCGGCTGGAGGAGAACCTGCCGCCCGCGGTCGCCGCGGCGATTCGCGATCTCGCCGAGGCGGTCTCCAAGCTGCGCGAGGCGCTCGCCGACCCCGATCGGGCCGAAGCGGTGCGCGTGCCGGCGCTGCGCGCGGCGGCGCGGGCGACGCTCGTGCTCGAGGAGACCGGCAACCTGTCCGTGACCGTCGTCGTCGGCCAGGTCCGCTCGACGGCGGTCGATCTGCTGCGCGGCTCCGGGCTGACCTACGAGGAGGCGGCCGGGATGGTGCGCGAGGCGGCCGCTCAGGTCGCCGACAGCGGGCTGCCGTGAGCTGGACGCTGCGTCGCGCCACCGACGCGATGGCGGAGACGCTCGCGCTCGGCTTCGACGGCTACCGCGCGTTCGCCGGGCACGGGTGGCAGCCGCCCGACGTCCGCACCGTGCCGGAGCTCGCGCGCCTGCGCGCGGGACTCGAAGTGCCCTCCACCTGGGCCACGATCGCCGAGGGCTACGGCCGCATGCGCTTCTACACCCCGCGCGGCCAGGCCCGGGCGCGGGCGTTCTACGAGCGCGAGGGGTTCAGCCACACCGGCTGGGAGGGTCTCGAGGAGCCGCTCGGGCTCGTGCTCGTGGAGTACGCGCGCGAGCCGCTTCGCTGATACTTCCTGACATGGAAGAGCTCGAAGAGAGTGCGCCGGCGCTCGCCGAGGAGAGCGCTCGCCTGCGCGGCCCCGAGCTCGGGGCGGGGGCGTGGTCGTACTTCGGCGATCCGCGCGCGATCGCCCACAACGGACACACGTTCACCGGCTGGATCTCGACGACCGGCAACGTGTGGGTGGCCCACGTCCGGCCGGACGGATCGTTCACCAAGCGCCTGATCTACCGCAACCTCGGAGTCGACGATCACAACAACCCGTCGCTCGTGTTCCGTCCCGACGGCCGCATCATGGTCTTCTTCTCCCCGCATTCGGGGCACTTCCTGCCCCCGCCGAGCCTCCGCCCGAGCCGGATGCGCTACCGGCTCTCGAAGGCGCCGTTCTCGATCAGCGGGTTCGAGCCGGTCAGGCTCGTCAACACCAACGTGCCCGGCGGCCTCGGGTTCACCTATCCCAACCCGATGCAGCTGAAGGGCAAGCTGTGGCTGTTCTGGCGCGGCGGCGGCTGGAATCCGACCTTCTCCTACACCCGCAACGGCCGCAATTGGGTGCACGCGCGCGAGCTCCTGCGCTCCGTCGACCCGCAACGACCGTATTCCAAGTACGTCGGCGACGGGAACCGGCGCATCCACGGCATCTTCACCGAGGGCCACGCCAACCACTTCCACAACAGCCTCTACTACCTGCGCTACGAGAACTCGAACTTCTTCGGGGCCGGCGGGCGGCGGCTCGGGAGCCTGCGCTCGGTGCCGCTGCCGATCCACAAGCTCGAGCGGGTCTACCGCTTCACCAAGGCGACGGGCAGCGCCTGGCCGCACGACATCGCGCTGACCGCGCAGGGCCGGCCGCGCATCGTCTACACGCGCCGCGTCGGGCACCACGACGTGTTCTTCTACGGCTACCACAACGGCAGTCGCTGGGTCAGCCGTAAGATCGTGGACGCCGGCCCGGGCCTGCCCTCCTTCACCTCCGGCGGCGCGACGCTGGATCACGAGGACCCCCGGATCGTCTATCTGTCGCGCCACACGGGCGCCTTCCACCAGGTGGAGGTCTGGTTCACCCCCGACGAGGGCCGGACCTGGCGACATCGCCAGCTCACCGACGAGCCGTCGCACTACTGCATCCGCCCGGTCACGCCGCGCGGGCTCACGGGCTCCAACCTCGTCCTCTTCTCCGTCGGCGACCGGACCACCCACGGGTTCACGGACTTCCGCACCCGCATCCACTTCCTCGCCGGGGCGACACCGCCCGTATGAGTGCCCGCGTCGTGCGGCCGGAGTCGCCGGACTACGAGCGGCTGCGCAGGCCGGCGATCGGCCAGTTCGAGGCGATCCGCCCGCAGGCCGTCGTGTTGTGTGCGAGCCCGGAGGACGTCGCCGAGGCGATCGCGTTCGCCCGCCGCGCGCGGCTCCCGGCGGCGGTACGCAGCGGTGGGCACTGCTTCGCGGGCCGATCGTCCTCGGAGGGCATCGTCATCGACGTCTCGCCGATGGACACGGTGTTGGTCGCGGGCGGCCGGGCGACGATCGGGGCCGGTGCGCGGTTGGGGAACGTCTACGACGCGCTCGACGCGCACGGCGTCACCGTCCCCGCGGGCTGCGGCACGACCGTCGGCATCGCCGGGCTCACGCTCGGCGGCGGGCTGGGGATCCTCGGCCGCATGTACGGGCTGCTGTCGGACCGGCTGCGCGCCGCGCAGATCGTGCTCGCCGACGGGCGCGTCGTCACGTGCGACGAAGACCGCGACCCGGATCTGTTCTGGGCGCTGCGCGGCGCCGGAGGCGCGCGCTTCGGCGTCGTCTGCTCGCTGGAGTTCGAGACCGTCCCGGCGCCGCCGGCGACGGCCTTCGAGACGGTCTGGACCCCCAGCGACGCGGCCAGGCTGATCGGCGCCTGGCAGGATTGGTCCCCGGCGACGCCCGGCGCGATGGCCGCCAGCCTGCTCCTCAACGCCGACCCCGAGGGGCTCCGGGTCCGGGTCTTCGGGGCGATGGCCGACGGCGAGGCCGAGACGACACGCCGGCTCGACGAGCTGGCGGCGGCGACCGGGACGTCCCCGGCGTCCGTTTCCGTGCAGCCCGGCTCCTTCCGGGAGGCGAAGCGGTTCCTCGCCGGGCTCGGACAGGCGGGCGAGGACGAGGCGGGGCATCCCTTCAGCCGGTCGGAGTTCTTCGCATCGCGGCTCCCTCCGGCCATCGTCGAGGCGCTCGTCCGCCACCTGCTCGCCGCGCACGCCGCGGGCCACACGCGCGAGCTCGACTTCTCGCCCTGGGCCGGCGCGTACGCCCGCGTCCCGGCGGCCGCGACCGCGTTCGCCCACCGCGACGCGCGCTTCCTGCTCAAGCACGCCGTCGTCGTCGATCCCGGCGCGCCGGCCTCGGAACGCGCCGCGGCCCAGGACTGGCTCGGACGCTCGTGGCAGCTCGCGCACCCCTTCGGGACCGGCGGCGTCTACCCCAACTTCCTCGAGCCCGGGCTCGACGAGTGGGGCAGCGAGTACCACCTGGGCAACCGCGAGCGACTGCTCGACGTGAAGCGCCGCTACGACCCGGATGACGTCTTCAGCGTGGCGTCGCGCTGACCGCTTTACAGCGCCGCCGACAGCAGCCGCACCCCCTCCGCTCGCACGGCCTGCACCAGCTCGCGGGCGAACGGGTGCTCGTCGGCGTGTAGCCCCTCCGGGTTGGCCAGCACGATCACGGCCGCGCCGTTCGCGTGCTCGACCCGCGCCGGCTCGGCGTAGCGGCGGACGATCGCGAGCGCCGCGCCGGCCTGCGCCTCGGGCACGGTCAGCCGGATCGGGCGCCATGAGCCGCCGAGATCGCGCGGCGGCACCTGCGCCTCGGCGCGCCGGATCTCGGGCCGTGCCGCGGGCGATGCGCCGTCGACGGTCTTCGCGCGCAGCGTCGTCAGGCCCGGCCCGCGGGTCGGGTAGAGGATCGCGTTGGCGAACAGATGCTCGCCGCTCTCCTCATAGGCGCGGAACAGCGGGTCGTTGGCGAACAGGACCACATGGCCCCGGCCGAACGGCTCGTCGGTCAGCGCCGCCGTCCCCTTCAGCGCGTCCGCCCCCTGGGTGTAGCCGTTGAACCAGAAGCGGTCGTCGCTCGGGTAGGTGAGGACGTTGACGCCGGTGGCCGACGGAGTGAGCAACGGGTCGTCGTTGTTGAACTCGAAGTCCTCGCCGGGCCGGCCCAGCCCGACGGGGCTGGCGTGATCGACATCGACCCGGAAGTGCGAGCCGAGGACCTGATAGCCGTCCGGCGGCGCCTGCACGGTCGTCGAGGTCAGGCCGGCCGGGCGGGTGACGTTGTGCCCGCGGCGGAGGCCGACGAGCACGCCGCCGGCCGCGACCCAGTCGCGCAGGTTCTGCTGTCCCTGGGCGTCGAGGCCGCCGGTCGGGTTCCCGCCGTCCGGGACGATCAGGGCGCCGAGGCTTCGGAACGCCTGGGCCCCGGCGTTGACGTCGCGGCCGCGACGGAGGCCACCGTGCGCCCCCAGCGTTGCTCGATCACGTACCGGGCCTCACCGTAGGACCCGGACGTCGTCGAGATGCCCGCCCCCGCGAGCAGGCCGAGCGAGCGCAGCGGCACGGGATCACCCTCGGGCGCGCGTCGCGACGGCGTCACGTCGACGCCCAGCCCGCGGGCGAGCAGGTCGAGCCCGGCCGGCGCCCTGCGCGCCGCGAGCGACACGACGTTGCGCGCCGTATCGCGCCGCAGCGAGGCGCCGCGGTCGAGCAGGCGGAACGTCAGCGCCGCCGCCTGCGAGGAGTCGAGCGTGTACTCGTACGAGCGCGCGTGCGCACGGACGCGCCGCACGCCGCCGTCGAGCCCGCGGACCCGCTCGCCCTCGGCCTTCGCCTGGCGCCAGATGTTCGCCCAGCCGTCGAGGACTCCACTGCGGTTCTGCGAGGCCCAATGCACGGTCGCCAGTGGGTGCGGAACTGCTGGTCGACGCGGAGCTCGGTCGGCGAGTCGCTGCCCTTCTCGTAGGTCATCCCCGCCGCACCGAACCCGGTCGTGGGCACGGTGTCGCCGTAGCCCATGAAGAACAGGTCGTAGACGTCGTAGTTGAAGCAGCACTCCGCGGTGACCGTGTCGGAGCAGGCGCCGTTGTAGCCGAACGCCGCCTTGTTGGCCTCGCCGATGCCGTTGATCCAGGAGACCGGCTCGTCGGCGATCTCGTGGTGGATCGGGTTCGCGTTGGGCGGGAAGAAGTACCGGCGACCGCCCATCTCGTGCGAGTCGACGAACACCTGTCCCGGCCAGCGGCGCAGCAGCTCGACCTTCGCGTCCGTCTCCGGCTGCGTGCGCGCGAACCAATCGCGGTTGAGGTCGAAGCCATAGTCGTTCTGACGCCGCGAGGCCTCGCGCCCGTCGGGGTTCTTGCGACGGCATGATCACCGTGACGAGGTCGTCATTGAGCTTGCGGACGTCGCAGTCCGTGCGCGCGGCGAGCTCGTAGAGGACCTTCAGCCCCCGCAAGATCACCCGCATGTCTCCCCCTCTCTCCGCCGGAGACCGGAATGCAAGCGCGGATCGGGTTCACGCGTCGCGCCGTTCGAATGGGCCGAGGACGACGAGCACCAGGAACAGGCCGACGACCAGTGGGATCGCGATGTCAGCGATCTTGCGCGGCGTGCTGCGCGAGCGGGGGCGCCCACCCGGCAGTCTCGCGCAGCGGTAGGTTGGCGGCTCGGATGGCGGACGACGAGCCACGCCCCGCGCGGCGACCCGCGGAGACGGTGTCGGTGCTGACGTACCGCACCGGGGTGCAGGACGCCAACATCGCCGGCAACGTCCACGGCGGCCAGATCATGAAGCTCTGCGACGACGTGGCGGCGATCGCCGCGACCCGGCTCGCGGGCGGGCGCGTGGTCACGGCCGCGGTCGACGGGATGATGTTCCGCTCCCCCGTCCACGTCGGCGACGTCATCACGCTGCGGTCGACCGTCAACGCCGTGTGGCGGACCTCGATGGAGGTCGGCGTCCGGGTTGACTCGGAAGACCTGGGCAGCGGCACGCTCTCGCACACCCTCACCGCCTACTTCACGATGGTGGCGCTCGACGGCGACGAGAACGCGCTGCCGTTGCCGCCCATCACCCCGGACAGCCCCGCGGACGAGCGCCGCCACCGCGAGGCGTGCCTGCGCCGCGAGGTCCGGCTCGCCAAGCCCGGCGAGCTGAGGCGGGCGAGCGACTGAGGTCAGCCGCGCTAGACGCTGACCTTCACGACGTCGGCGAGCGAGCCGCCGCAGGCCTGGAGGATGCGTTCGACATGGCGCAGGGCCTGGGTGGTCTCCGCCCCGGCGCCCCCTCGACGACGCCGGAGAAGTCGTCCGTCAGGCCCAGCATGCCGGCGATGTAGATGTGATCGCCCGCGACGGCGGCATGCGCGAAGGCGGGGAACTCCGGCAGGTCGGGGACGGTGATTCGCTTCCAACTCGGCATCTCAGCCCACCCGCCTGGCTCCGACGTAGTGCGAGCTCCAGTAGGAGCTCGCGATCGAGTGCTCCATCACGCCGTGCGTCGTCGCGGAGATCACCGTCGTCGGGCTCGTGGCGATCCCGACGTGCGACGCGCCGGGCCCGCTCGCGTTGAAGAAGACGAGATCGCCGGCCTCGATCGCGCCGCGGACGACCGGCGTGCCGACGCCGAACTGGGAGTAGCTCGTGCGCGGCAGCGTGATGCCGGCCTGGCGCATCGCGAACACGGTCAGGCCCGAGCAGTCGTACGCGCTCGGGCCGTTGCCCCCGTAGGCATAGGGCGTGCCGACGGCCGAGCGCGCGGCGGCGACGGCCGCCCCGGCGCCGGCGCCGGGGGCGCTCGCCGCACGCTCCTCGCCGAGCGTCATGGTCGCGGGCAGCCCGAGCGCGCCGAGCGTCTGCGGACCCGCCACGCCGTCGACCCCGAGACCGTGCGCGACCTGGAAGTGGCGGACCGCGGCGCGCGTGATCGGGCCGTAGTCGCCATCGGCCCCGACGCCGAGCGTGCGCTGCAGCGCCATCGTGGCGGACCGGGGGCCGGCCGGTCCTCCGGCGCCCGTGCCCAGCGCTCCGCGCGTGACCGGTCCGATAACGCCGTCGACGGCCAGCCCGCGACCGCGCTGGAAGGCGCGCACCGCGTGGCGCGTCTGGCGGCCGAACACCCCGTCCGCCGGGATCCCCAGCGCACGCTGGGCCGCGGCGACCGCCGGGCCGCGGCTGCCGATGCGCAGGTCGCCGGCGCCGATCGGGCTCGTCGCGACGGTCTGCTGCGCGCGGGCGACCTGGGTGGTGGGGACGATCAGCGTCGCCGCCATGAGGGCGGCGGGAACAGCGCTCTTGGTGACGTTCGCGCGCCGCAACGCGGCCGCCTCGCGGCGCCGCTGCGAGCGGGCCAGCGATCGCTCCCACACCTCCGGACATCCCAGGTCACGGCTGCCGGGTGGCAGCGCGAAGATCGCCCAGCCTTCAGCGCTCATTCGATTCCGCTCCTTCCTCCGGTCGAAGTCCAATGACACCACAGCTCGCAGATGGATCTCCTGAACGGCGTGCGAGGATGGCGCAATGCCCGGCATCCAGCCCGAGCTCTCGGTGCGGCGCGGTCGCGAGGCGATCGCGTTCTACGCGGCCGCGTTCGGGGCCGTCGAGGACTACCGCGTGGGCGGCACGGACGAGCACGAGCCCGTGGTCGCGCAGCTGTCGGTCGGCGGCGCGTCGTTCTGGGTCTCCGACGAGGCGCCCTCGCAGGGGAACTTCAGCCCGGAGTCGATCGGCGGAGCGACGACGCGGATGCTGCTGGTCGTCGAGGAGCCCGAGGCCGTGGTGGAGAAGGCGGTCGCGAACGGCGCCACGGTGCTCCACCCGGTCGGCGACGAGCATGGCTGGCGCCTGGGGCGGATCGTGGACCCGTTTGGGCACCCCTGGGAGATCGGCAAGCCGCTGATCGCCTGGCCGCCGGCCGGCTAGCGCCGCGTCAGGCGAACACGGCGCCGAGCGTGCGGCCCGCCAGCGCGATCGTCTCGAGGTCGTGCGCGTCCGGGACGACGATGGTCAGGCCCTGGATCCCGATGTCGGCGTAGGCCTGGGCCTGCTCGGCGACCGACTCGGGGTCGCCCTTCATGGCCGTCTCGAGGCGATCGCGCGGGATGCCCATGGCCGCGAGGGCCGCGAGCTTGCCCTCCGCCGCCTCGGACGTCGGCGCGATGATCACGGTCGCCATGCGCGTGCGCGTGATCTCGGCCGGTTCGCGCCCGACGTTCTCGCAATGCCCGTCGAGGACGCCGAGCAGATGGCGGACGCGCTCGACGTCGCCGAACAGGTTGCAGCCGTCGGCGTGCTGGGCGACGAGCCGCAGCGTCTTGCGCTCGCCGCTGCCGCCGATCAGGATCGGGATGTCGCCGCGTATCGGCCGCGGGTTGTTCATCACGTCGGTGACGTGATGGTGCGTGCCTTCGACGGTCGCCTTCTCCTGCGTGAACATCGCCCGCGCGATTCGCAGGTGGTCCTCGAGGTGCTCGAAGCGCTCCTTCAGCGGCGGGAAGCGGACGCCGTAGGCGTCGTGCTCGGCCTCGAACCAGGCCGCGCCGATGCCATGGATGGCGCGGCCCCCCGAGATGACGTCGAGCGTCGTGGTCATCTTGGCGTGCAGCGCGGGGTTGCGGTAGGTCACGCCGCCCACGAGCAGCCCGAGGCTGACCCGCTTGGTCCTGGCGGCGAGCGCCGCCAGCATGAGGTTGCCCTCGACCATCCAGTTCTCCGGTGGTCCCATCGGCGGGATCTGGTGCAGGTGATCCATCAGCGACACCGAGCTGAAGCCGGAGTCCTCCGCTGTCCCGGCGATGTCCGCCACGAGGTCGAACAGGCGGTCCGCCGGCGTGTCGGGATAGTTGAAGTTGGTGATGTGGAGGTCGAGCGTGATCGGCGCGCGCATGCGCGCACGGTACCGCCGCCGTCAGCCTTGGCGCGCCCGGTTAGGCTCCCGCGCCGTGAACGGTCCCAACGACGTCGCCATCGTCACCGACAGCACGACCTACGTGCCGCGGCCCCTGCTCGACCGCTGGGGCATCCCCCAGGTCAGCCTCTACGTCGGCTGGGGTGGGGAGTTGCGCCCCGAGCTCGAATACGAGGACCTCGAGGCGTTCTACGCGCGGCTGGCGGAATCGCCGGATCTGCCCGTGACCTCGCAGCCTTCGGTGGGCGACTTCCTCGCCGTCTTCGAGCCCATCGCCGCCGCGGGGCGCGACATCGTCTCGATCCACATCGCCGCCGGCCTGTCGGGCACGTGCGAGAGCGGCCGCGAGGCCGCCCGCGTCGTCGCCGAGCAGCATCCCGTGCGGGTCGAGATCGTCGACGGCCAGACCGGCGCCGGCGGCCTCGGCTGCCTGGTCATCGCGGCCGCGCGCGCCGCCGAGGCGGGCGCGGACGTCGACGCCCTCCTCGCGGCCGTCCAGCGGGCCCGCGCGACGCTCGACATCTGGTTCGTCCTCGACACGCTCGAGTACCTGCGCCGCGGCGGGCGCATCGGCGCGGCGCAGGCGCTGCTCGGCTCGGCGCTCAAGATCAAGCCGATCCTGACCTTCGGCACGGAGATCGCACCGGTCGGCCGCGTCCGCACCCGGCGGCGCGCGTACGAGCGGATGGTCGGCTACCTCCACGAGCTCCACGAACGCGGCGCCGAGGACTGGGTCGTGCAGCACGCGCAGTCGCGCGAGGACGCCGAGCGCCTCGTCGCCGACGGGACCGAGATCCTCGGCTGCGAGCCGCTGTTCTGTACCCAGGTCGGCCCCGTGCTCGGCACCCATCTCGGGTCGGGACTGCTGGTGGGCGGGATGGCGCGCGAGCCGGTTGCAACGCGCGCCCCGGTGTGAGAGCTTCGGACGGTCATCAACGGAGAGGAGTCTGGATGGCTGATCGAGCCCTGATGGTCGGGTTCGGGCAACCCGTACGCGGCCGCGAGGAGCGCGCCATCGAGGTCTTCAACGACTTCGTCGGCATGTTCGGGCGGATGCAGTCCGACGGGCGCATCGAGGGGATGGACGTCTCCCTCCTCGATCCGCATGGCGGCGACCTCGGCGGGTTCTTCATGGTCCACGGCAGCGCGGAGCAGTGCGCGGCGCTGACCAACGACGAGGAGTTCCGCCGCGCGTCGATCGATGCCACCCTCATCGTCGAGAACTTCGGCGTGGTACCGGCCGTGACCGGCGCGGGCGTCGGCACGGAGATGGGGCTGTACGCGGACGCCGTCCGCAAGGTCGGCCAGGGCGCGACGGCGCTGGCCGGCGCGCACAACGGCGGCTAGGAGCTTGGCGCGGAGCCGGGGCGCGTCAGCGCCCCGGCTTGCTCACGGCTGGCAGCGCGGGCACCAGTAGGTGGTGCGGCCGCCGATCGTCGCGCGCTCGAGCGGGGTGCGGCAGCGAGGACACACGCCGCCGCGCTCGCGGGCGGGCATGAAGCGCCCCGTGTGCACGCCGCCGCCCGCGATCGCGTCGCGGACGGCCGCGCGCAGCTCGCGGCGCAGCCGGTCGAGCTCCTCGACCGACAGCTCGCCGGCGACCCGGCGCGGCGACAGCCGCGCGCGCCACAGCGTCTCGTCGGCGAGCAGGTTGCCGACGCCGGCGATCACGCCCTGATCGAGGAGCCGCGCCTTGATCGCCGTGGTGCCCCGGCCGACGCGCTCGCGGAACACGTCGCCCCCGACCTCGGCGGCGTCCGGCCCCACGTGGGAGAAGTCGGGCTCGATCACGGCGCGCCCGAGTCGGCGCTTGTCGCGCAGCGCCATCCGCCCGCCGCCGGCGAAGTCGAGCGCGAAGCGGTCCCAGCCCCGCGGCGCCTCGCCTTCGTCGACCGCGATCCGGCCCGCCATCCCGAGGTGCAGCCCGAGGTCGGGGCCGTCGTCGTCGGTCTCGACCCAGAGGAACTTGCCGCGCCGGTGCGCGCGCGTCAGCCGCCGGCCGGTCAGCGCCGCCGCGATCTCGCCCGGCGCGTGGGGGCGGCAGACGTAGGTGTCGCGGTCGTCGACGGCGACGATCTCGCGACCCAGCACCTTCTCGATCTGCTGCCGGGCGCGCTCGGCCTCGGGGAGCTCTGGCATCCCTCGAGGCTAGGAGGTCAGAGGACCGCGCCGCCGTCGTAGAGCTTGCGGACGGTCACGCTGCCCGGCGGCGAAGCGTCGATGCAGAGCCGGCAGAGCACGCACTCGTCGAGGTTCTCCTCGACGATCCGCAGCCGGCCGTCCTCGCCCTGGGCGTAGATGTCCACGGGGCAGACCTCGGCGAGCTTGGCCGCGACGGCCGGGTCCTCGGCCGCCTCCGGCGCGACCTCGACGTCGATGAAGATGCCGGGCACTAGACGGCGGCTCCGATCCGCTCGCGCACGAGCCCAGGGATGTCCTCGATCCGCTCGGCCACGACGATCCCGGCGGCCGCGAGGCGCGCGATCTTCTCGGTCGCGGTGTCCTCCTTGCCCTCGACGATGGTGCCGGCGTGCCCGAAGGACATGCCCGGCATCTCGTCCATGAAGCGCCCGGCCATGAAGGCCACGATCGGCAGCCGCGAGTTGTTCGTCGCGACCCACTCCGACAGCTGGGCCTCCATGCGGCCGCCCGGCTCGGTGTAGATGACGATCGCCTCGGTCTGCTCGTCGGCCTCGAACAGCGGCATCAGCTCGGCGTAGGCCTGGCCGATGATCGCGTCGCCGCCGATCGAGACCGCGGTCGACTGGCCGAGCCCGGCGGCGCTCAGCGTCGAGGACATCTCGGTCGTCATTCCGCCCGAGCGTGAGATCACGCCGACCGGCCCGTGGGAGTAGGACTTGCCGGCGTCCTTGGCCGGGCCGCCGATGCCGCCCATCTTGATCACGTCGGGGACGATGATCCCGAGGCAGTTGGGGCCGATGATGCGCGCGCCATGCTCGTCGGCGAACTCGACCATCTGGGCGACGTCGCCGCGCGGGATGCGCTCCGTGACGATCACGACGAGCTTGACGCCGTTGGCGATCGCCTCGATCACCGCGTCGTTGGTGAACGCGGGCGGGACGGTGACGACCGAGCCGTCGATCGGCGCGCCGTGGTGCTCGACGGCCTGGGCGACGGTGTCGAACACCGGTACGCCGTGGACCTCGCGGCCGAGCCGGCCCGGGGTCACGCCGCCGACGATCTTCGCGCCGGAGCCGTAGTCCAGGCACTCGCGCGTGAGGTTGACCGCCTCGCGCCCGGTGATGCCCTGGACGATGAAGGTCGTGTCGGCGTCGACGAGGATGCTCATCCCGCCACCGCCATCCGCGCGGCCTCGTTCAAGGACACGCTGCGATCCGCGTACTTGACGCCGTACTTCTCGAGGATCTTGAAGCCCTCCTCCTCCCACGCCCCGGGGATGCGGAAGATCGAGATCTTCTCCGCCGGGTCGTGGCCGAGCTCGATGCAGGCCTTGATCACGCCGCGGGCGACGATGTCCACGCGCGTGTTGGAGACGATCGACATCATCACCGCGATCTTG